>JAAYLX010000012.1 GCA_012521705.1 Clostridiaceae bacterium
TAATAGGGCCTGAATCATACTCAGGATCAACAAAATGAACAGTAGCTCCTGTTATTTTCACGCCATATTCCAGGGCTTTCTGATGGGGGATGATTCCATAATTGCCTTTTCCGCAGAAGGAAGGGATTAGTGAAGGATGTACATTTATTATGGCGTTCTTGTACTCATCAACAAATTTCTTCCCCAAAAGGCTTAAAAACCCTGCAAGAACTACAAGTTCAACTTTGTGTGCTCTCATGTGTGCCAAAAGCGCGTCATCATATTCTTCTGCGCTGCCAAAATCTTTTTTCGATATGACTGCAACCGGGATAGAGTTTTTCTTAGCCCTCTCAAGAGCATAAACCCCTTCCTTGCTGGATACAACTGTTGCTATCCGGCAGTCCGGCAAATAACCGCTTGCTATGCTGTCAATTATGGCTTGCAGATTGGTTCCATTACCTGAAACCATAACCCCTATATTCAGCATATCTCTATTTTCTCCTTGCCCTCAACTATTTCACCAATGATATATGCCTTTTCTCCAAGTGACTCGGAAGCTTTTACAACTTCTTCAGCGATGTCCGCACCAACAAAAAGGGCCATACCTATACCCATATTGAATGTATTGAACATCTCCTGTTCATCAACTTCACCGATTTCCTTCATGAGGTTAAATACCGGATGAACCGGCCAGGTACCTTTATTGATAATAATTTTTAACCCTTCAGGTAATACCCTGGGGAGATTTTCTATAAATCCACCGCCGGTGATATGGGCAATTCCATTTATTTCAAAGGTTTTTACAAGCGATAGGACTGTCTTTACGTATATCCTGGTAGGGGTTATAAGCTCCTCACCGATGGTTTTGCCAAGTTTATATATATAACGGTTGATGGTTTGTTCATTGATATCGAATATTTTGCGCACAAGAGAATAACCATTGCTGTGGACTCCGGAAGAAGCAAGACCAACTATCTTGTCACCAGGTTTAATGTTTCTGCCGTCAATAATTTTATCCTTGTCAACAATGCCAACTGCAAAACCGGCAAGGTCATATTCATTAACAGGGTAAAATCCCGGCATTTCAGCAGTTTCTCCGCCTATCAGCGCACAGCCTGCCTCCAGGCACCCTTCCGAAACGCCCTTGACAATTTGTTCAACTTTTTCGGGAACAAGTTTCCCCAGAGCCAGATAATCAAGAAAGAACAGCGGCTGAGCGCCACTGCAGACAATGTCGTTTACGCACATGGCCACGCAATCTATACCCACCGTGTCATGCTTGTCCATGAGAAATGCAATTTTAAGTTTGGTTCCGACTCCATCAGTGCCTGATACCAGTACGGGCTTGTTCATGTTCATTCCTTCAAGGCTGAAAAGCCCGCCAAAGCCGCCTATATCAGTAAGCACCTCATGCCTCATGGTCTTTTTGACATGGGATTTCATAAGTTCAACAGCTCTGTATCCGGCTGTAATATCCACACCAGCTTCTTTGTAGGATGACATTTTTTATCAAACCTTTCATTCAAAAGATATAGTTGTATATAATCATATTTCAGGCCATACTTTTATTGGGTAATCACCGGTAAGACAAGCAGTACAGAAGCTGTTCTCCGGCGCGCCTACGGGTGATTTCAGCAAGCTTTCAACAGAAAGGAACCCGAGGCTGTCGGCGCCGATTATTTTCCGGATTTCCTCAGTGGAATTATTCGCAGCTATAAGGTCTTCACTGGAAGCAATATCAATTCCGAAATAACAGGGATGTTTTACCGGCGGGGAACTTATGCGGACATGAACCTCTTTGGCGCCGGCATCTTTGAGCATCTGGACAATTTTTAATGTAGTCGTGCCGCGAACAATGGAATCATCTATAAGAACTATTCTCTTGCCCTTAATTTCTGTGCGGAGTGCATTAAGCTTAATATTTACGCTCTGCTCACGCATCTCCTGATTTGGCTGTATAAAAGTACGGCCTACATACCTGTTTTTAATCAGAGCCTCACCATATGGAATCTTGGACTCCCTTGCAAAGCCGATAGCGGCAGTGATACCCGAGTCGGGTACTCCCACAACCAGGTCTGCATCGGCGGGATGCTCAATTGCCAAAAGTCTTCCGGCTTCCAGCCTTGCCTGGTAAATGGAGGCTCCTTCAATAAAACTGTCTGGCCGCGCAAAATATATGTGTTCAAATATACATAACCTGTGAGGTTTATTGTTTCTGACTGAGAAGGATCTTAATGAATTGTTTTCGATAATTACTATTTCGCCCGGTTCCACATCGCGGATATATTCACCGCCTATTGTATCAAGGGCGCAGGATTCTGATGTAAGAACATATGAATTGCCAAGCTTTCCTATACAGAGCGGGCGAAGTCCCCAGGGATCACGAATACCCACAAGTTTATTTCTGCTCATGATGACAAGGGCATATGACCCTTCTATTATTTCTGTTGTCCTGACAAGGACTTCTTCAATACTTTTGCATTCAAGACCAAAACGCGAGATTAGATTTGCAATGATTTCCGAGTCGGTGGAAGTTTGGAATATGGCGCCTCGATTTTCAAAATCCAGCCTTATTTTCGACGCATTCGTAAGATTTCCGTTATGGGCTATTGCCAAACGGCCTTCTTTATATTTCACAATGAGTGGCTGGCAATTTTCTATGGAACTGCCGCCTGTGGTCGAATACCTGGTATGGCCTATTGCAATTGTCCCGTCCAGCCTGTCAAGTATCTTTTCGGTAAACACCTCGGAGACAAGACCCATTCCTTTGTGACCGGTAATTTCTCCATCCTTGCTTACAGCTATGCCGCAGCTTTCCTGGCCGCGGTGCTGAAGGGCATATAATCCGAAGTAAGTGATTCTGGCTACTTCCGTGTTTTCATCTCCATAAATCCCGAATACGCCGCAAGCTTCATGGAGTTTATCTTCCTGACCGTAAAAAATGCTCAAATCATTATCTCTTCTGTTAAGCATATTTATATCCTTTCAGTTTTTCCTGAAGCAACCTGTCCTTTTTGGCTACTTCCTCTTCCATATTCTTTTTGAATCCGTGCAATTTATCCCTGAGCTGAGGGAATTTCCCTCCTAAGATTTGTACAGCAAGCAACGCTGCATTTTCACTTGAATTAATCCCGACTGTTGCCACCGGGACTCCTGACGGCATCTGAACGATGGAAAGAAGTGAATCCATGCCATCCAGAGTGGAAGACTTGACCGGAAGCCCTATTACAGGCAATACGGTGAAAGCGGCAAGCACCCCTGGCAGATGAGCGGCTTTTCCCGCAGCAGCTATAATCACTCCATAGCCGTTTTTCTCTGCGTTCTTTGCCAATTCGGCCGCCTTTTCGGGGGTTCTGTGGGCTGAACATACATTGACTGTATATTCAACACCAAATTCCTCAAGTACAGCCAGACATTTTTCCACTACCGGAAAATCAGAATCGCTTCCGATAACAACAGCAACTTTGGGATTTTCAGACATGAAAATCGCCCTCCATATTAATAAAATGCAAAACGGGCTGGAAAACAACCAACCCTATTTAACACAGTACAGTATTATAGTACATAAATAATCTGTATTTAGTCAATGTGAAACCTTCACCAAAAATTTCTTCACCATCAAAGTAGGATTGTATGAAAGTTTAGATTTTCTTAAACCTTCTATTCCCATATCCTCTTCGCGGTTGACATACTTCATGTCCTTCCATTCATTGGCAAGAAAATCCCGGTTTATAATTGGATAAATTCCGTGAACATCGGAGTTGCCTTTCTCGACATGAATTACTACTGTCTGGGAATTTAAAGCTTCTCCTATGGTAAAAGCCTCAAACCTGCCGTTAACTTTAATCAAGGCTCCTTTAACATCAAGCACATCCCAATGGTTAAGAAGCTCGTAACAGGCAAGCCTTTCGCAGCTGTTGCGTCCTTCAATGCAAAGATCATTTTTAGCGCACCATTCTTCGAATATTCTCCGGCATTCGTTTTTGTTGCTGTCATCAATAGGCACGTACTCATAGCTTCCGTATTCACGCAAAAACTGATTTATGTGATTCTTTTTCTTTCTGAGCTTTTTCCCGGAAAGATTAATGAGATTTTCAACCTCATAAACATAATCTGATGCCCAGTCAAGATATTCTATTTCAATTCGGTCTCCAAAGGCAAGCTTAAGTTCTTCAAGCCTGCTTTCTTCGACTCTTCCGAAACAGAAAGGCATATTATTCTTCTCAAAATATTTTTCAAGCTCAATAACAGCTTTCCTGAATTTTTCATCATTCCGCTTCCCGTCCACGGGAACCGGACAAAAAGCAAAGGGACGGTAATACTCCGAATTGGAAATCATGCAAAGATGATCTTCTATGATGTCAAAAGTTAAATTGTAATCCCCCCGCCACATAAAAAGGTAAGTAAAAGAAAGTTCGGATGCAACTGGTTGTATTTTATTGAAAATTCCTGTAAACAGCTCTTTGTCATCCAATGAAATTGCTCTAAAATTTATCATTTAAAAATGTAGCCTCCAAATGCAATTAATCTCCGAAACTGACTCCCATACTGCGGGCAATGGTAATAAGCTCCCCGTCAATGGGTACATATTTCACTTTGCCGGCCACCTCGGAAAGATCAATTGCTGTAGTTTCCTGATTGTGTATTCTTGTCATTTTGTTGTATTCATCCCTTGCAACCATATTGACAGCCTCCACCCCCAGGCGGGTAGTCAACAGTCTGTCCAACGGTGAAGGGTTTCCGCCTCTCTGGAGATAACCAAGGACAGTAACCCTGACTTCAAGGTTTGTAAGTTTTTCAAGTTCAGCGGCAATGGAAGTACCAATACCTTTGATTACCTGTTTGTCTTCCTGAATAATGGTGGCAGCATCAGGATTTATTGTTCCGTCAACCGACCTGCAGCCCTCGGACACACAAATAATGCTGAAACCTTTCCCGGAGTTCTTTCTGTTTAGTATGCTCCTTGCGACAAGTTTAATGTCAAATGGAATTTCAGGGATAAGGATAATATCTGCTCCACCAGAAAGTCCTGATTCAAGGGCAACCCAACCTGCGCGTCTTCCCATTACCTCAAGGATCATAACACGGTGGTGGGACTCAGCGGTTGAATGAAGTTTATCCAAAGCCTCTGTAGCAGTATTGACAGCACTGTCAAAACCAAATGCGCTTTCTGTTCCAGGGATATCGTTTTCGATGGCTTTCGGTATCGCTATTACATTAACGCCTTTCTGAGTCAATTTGTAGCCTGTGAGTATAGTATTGGTGCCGCCAATGACTATGAGGCAGTCTAAATCATGCATGCGGATATTATCAACCATACGGTCGCTAAGATCTTGTACAACCTTCTCCCCGTCGTGGTCTACTTCAGCATTGAAGGGATCGAAACTGTTTGTAGTACCTAAAATGGTTCCACCTTTGTCAAGAATTCCTGACACATCGCTCAAATTCAGCTTTTTAAATCTATTGTACAATAGGCCAAGGTATCCGTCCTTAAATCCGATGACTTCATATCCGTAAATATTGATAGCCGTCTTTACAATCGCCCTTATTGCTGAGTTCAGACCGGGGCAATCTCCTCCGCCTGTCAGTATTCCAATCCTCTTCTTACGATCCATAAAATCAATCCTCCCTGTACCGGTTTTTATCCCATTGTTTTCTGCAATTGATTTTTCAGTCCTTGTTGTGAAGTTTCCCTTTTAGCTGCATACCTTCGAATCCGTTTTGACGCAAGGCTTCATAAACCACTATTGCCACTGAATTCGAAAGGTTCAGTGACCGGATATTATCCAGCATAGGTATTCTGATACATCTCTCATAATTAGCCTTCAGTAAATCCTCCGGAAGGCCTTTTGTCTCTTTGCCGAAAAGTATATAGCAGTTGTCCGGGTAGTAAACCTGGTGGTATGAATTCACGGCTTTGGTTGATGAAAAAAAGAAAGTTCCGTCGTTCTTAGAAAAGAATTCCTCAAGACTGTCGTAATAATGTGTTTCCAGAAGACTCCAGTAATCCAGTCCTGCCCTTTTTAAATATCTGTCCTCAATAGAAAATCCCAAAGGGCCAACCAAATGAAGAACTGCACCAGTAGCCGCACATGTCCTCGCTATATTACCTGTGTTTTGTGGTATCTCGGGCTCAACCAGCACAATGTTTAATCTCATATATTTATATTACCTCATTTTCCAGGTTAAGAAAAAAAAGATGGCTTGGCCACCTATTATTTTTCTTCAATTGAAACATCTATTTCAAGTAATTTGTCGTCATTATCCTTCAAAGGTATTGTTATGGTCTTCATATTTCCAGGTGTGATAATCATTTTTTCACCATGTAAAAGGGATGGAGGAGTAATCTCGATTCCAATACCTCTGTTTGCCAATAGAGTAGCAGTGTTTCCCATAATCATATTGGCAAGCTCAGCTATCGCACTTTTCGACATTTCATCCAACTCGGTTACAGGCATCCCGCCCATCATGGCAGAAGCAATTTTTATTGCGGATTCTTTTGTGAAAGCAATTACAACTTGTCCGCGTATTGCACCGGTAAGACCAACGATTACAACTACATTCTCACTCTCAAAAGGTGATTTCCGAAGGTATACCTGCCCCAGTTCGGGCTTGTTGCCGGTCATCATCATTATTACAGACTGGCTGGCTTCAATAAAAGGATTTATGTATTCTACTTTCATGCACTTCACCTTAGCTAAATTATTAGTGGGAATATCAGCAAAATATACGCACCATTAATATTGTCGGCAAATTTTTATCTCAGCATAGGTCTAAAACTCTTTTCTCTATTTTACCTAATATTCCCCGTATAATCAAAATATATTTGTACGAAGTTTCCCTATAAGTTTATCTTACTTCTTAGTCATTTTTTCTTATATTCCAGGAACCTGCTTATAAACCTCTTCTTTATTTTTATTGCGTGTTCCGGACAGAACTCGTGGCAGCAAAAGCAGCTTATGCACTTTTTGTAATCAATAATCATCCTCTTGCTCTCATCCGGACTGATTGCCTTTGGCGGACAAACCTGCATGCACTTGCCGCAGGTAATGCATTTTTCATGCAAAATTTTCGGCCTTGGTCTGAGATTATCGCCAAATACTCTTAACAGACTGAATCTGAAGCTCTCCCTGATGTGTTTTAAAGCAGGCACCTCAAAACTCTCAGGAGAGATGTCTTCTATATTAGCTCCCATAATCTCAATATCATCTATATTGAGAAGGCCCCGCTCCTCGGCAAGTCTCATAACCGGAACTTTTTTATAGTCCACATTAATTACCTTCAGTGCTGTGTAATCGCAGGCAAAAGCATCTTCGGACGCAATAAGAGCGCCAATATACTTGGGCACTCCCGAACCTGGCCCGTCCCCTTCCATGGCAATTATGCCGTCAATAATATTTAATTGCGGTTTTGATGCCAGGAAGATATCTATGAGGCTGTGGGCAAATTGGTCATAATCACTGAATCTTAGATGGAAATTGGCTTTTTCAAGACCTGCAATTGAACCGAACATATTTTTCACAGCACCGGTGTAAACCATCATTCCATGTGTTTTAAGCTTTGCAATATTGATTATGAGATCCGCATCTTTTAAAGGTTTCAGGATGCTCAGGCTCTTGACAAATTTGGCGTCCTCGTTGATAACCTTTTCCACACGCAAATCAAAATTAAGCTCCGCTCCAGTCTCATTAGCCACTTCTTCCATACCGGTATTGGCATAGACCATTTTTAACATGGACGTAGTAAAGGGACCTCCGGGACTTTCAACTATTGTAACTATTCCACCTGCCTGCTGGACCAGTGTTATGACAGCTTTTACCACGGCAGGGTGCGTTGTTGCAGCAGCATCGGGCTTTTTGGACGTCAAAAGGTTGGGTTTTATTGCGACTCGCATTCCCGGTTTTACTATGCTTTCTATCCCGCCCAGTTGTTTAAAAATCTCATTTACGCAGTCCAATACTCTGTCATATCTGTAGTTTTCCGATGTATTTATTACAACCTTGCTCAACTTAATATCAGCCTTTCGAATAACAGATTAATGCAATATATCAGTTATGCTCCCCATTGTCAGGAAGTAGTCCACCCTTGGAATAGACATTTGAGCTGTTCCACAAAATCCATTCTTCATACCCTGCGTCATATACTGCCTTTATCTGAGCCCTGACTTCTTCTGGGCCATAGACTTTAAAATATCCTTCCGGAAGATATTTCGCGGTAAAATCCTGCAGATATGGGCGTACTTTGGCTTTATAATCAGGAACAGCCTCTATTCTTGACTTGGTTTTCAAAAGTGCGTTATACACAACATTATAGGGTTCAAGGTCCGGAGCTGTAAACAGCACACCATTGATTCTCTGACCTACACCGTTTCCCATGGTCTTTTTGCTTGCGTTGGCATAGTGGGAAGGATAGATCATGGGAGAAATATAATCAATATCAAGGCCTATTGATTCCAGGTGCTGCCCTATAGCCTTACCGTCTTTCTCGCCCTCGGCAATTATTCCGAATACATCCGCAGACACAGGGACATCCTTAACCTTTTTAATCTCCTCGGCGGCCTTTTTCAGGAAAGAATTAATAGCTTCGGTCTTTTCAGGCATATTTTCGCCATAATAGACTTCATTGGCCTTGGTTGTCGGGAATCTGACATAGTCAAACTGGATTTCATCAAACCCTAATTCAACAGCTTCTTTTGCTATCGCTATGTTATAATCATGAACAGCAGACAAATAAGGATTTGTCCATGCGCCGTGGGATCCCTCTTTCCATATTGATCCGTCCGGTTTCTTTATGGCATATTCAGTTTTGCCTTCAGCAAGGCCTTTATCCCTGAAAACAACTATTCTTCCTATAACATGAATATTGTTGTCATGGCATTTTTTCAATACTTCATCTACTTTATATATTTTCTTTCCCAGCCCCAGTTCTTTGACCAGTGGCACATTTGACTCATAGTTTACATATCCGTTTTCTTTAATATCAATAACAAGTGAATTAAGCTCGGTAGTGTTTACAAGCTCAATTAACTCATCCAGCCTTACATTCGCGGTTGGACCAGTCACATAGACTGCCTTGACTTTTACCGGTTCGGGTGGTGGAGTGGGTGTAGGTGTGGGTGTAGGAGTCGGTGTCGGCTCAGGAGTAGAATCGGGACTCTCCTGTAATTCTGAACCGTTACTTTCATTCCCGGCAGAAGGGGAAATATTATCAGGGGTTTTGTTGTTTGCTGTGCAAGACACAAAAATAAATAAGATCAGGCAAATTAATAATCCACGGCAAAAAATTCTCTTCATAAATCTTTCCTTCCTGATGCAGTTGTATTTTTAGTAATAAACAAGTGTATTTCCAATTTATCAAATCTGACGAAAGATAACAATACTATTTTAGCTTTAGAATAATTAAAATAAAAAAAGCCGAATAAAAATTCGGCCTTTTTGGCTCCTCAAGTTGGACTCGAACCAACGACCCTGCGGTTAACAGCCGCATGCTCTACCGACTGAGCTATTGAGGAATAAAATTCTGGCAACGACCTATTTTCCCGGGCCGTCTCCAGCCAAGTATCTTCGGCACTGGAGAGCTTAACTTCTGTGTTCGGTATGGGAACAGGTGTGTCCTCTCCGTTATAGTCACCAGAAATA
>JAAYLX010000013.1 GCA_012521705.1 Clostridiaceae bacterium
CTGCTGCGGACTAGTTCTTTTAACTCCTGCTTTATTACTCCTTCGTTTAGCTGTATAATTTTATCTGACATGGTTCGTAACCTCCTTTGGTTGATTTTTGTGTGGTAACTTAATTCTACCAAACGGTTATGTCCATGTCATTTTTATTGGGCCTTTATGAATTTGCGAAAAATATTATACTTTATCGGACGCTTGTATTACAAGACTCCGCCTTACTGTTGCAGATTCAAGCAATATAAGTGATGAAGAATTAAAGGCACTGGGTGCTACAGGCGTAATCCGTCCCAATAAGAAAAACCTGCAGGTTGTTGTTGGTACCAAGGCTGAACTGATAGTTGATGAAATGAAAAAATATCTGTAAGAATGGCTGAGAGCTCATTCTGAATCCCCCAAAATTCACGGGAGAGTTTTTCTCCCGTGAATCCCTTATAATAAATTGTTTTTCTGAAATTACTGGTATAATAAAAACAGTCTTTTCTACCACTGAGGGAGTGTTTATATGTTCGGAATCTTTAAGAAAAGTACAAAGCAAAAACTTTATGCACCTGTATCAGGAAGAATTTTGGATATCTCTGAAGTTCCCGATGAAGTTTTCTCAAAAAAGCTTGTTGGTGATGGAATTGCAATCGATCCCTCCGACGGAGTCCTGGTAGCGCCATGCGATGGAAAACTGATTCAAATATTCAGCACAAATCACGCTCTGGGTATTCAGACTCCTGAAGGATTGGAAATCCTTATCCATATTGGAATTGATACAGTTGAATTAAAAGGTGAAGGATTTAAAAGAATTGCAGAATCCGATGCTGAAATTAAGCGTGGAGACCCTTTGATGGAGTTTGATATTGACCTTATTAAAAAACGTGGTAAATCTGTTATTACTCCTGTAATTATCACTAACAGGGACAAGAAATTGAATATCAGAAAGTCTGCCGGCAGAGCTGAAGCAGGAAAAAGTGTTGTAATGACCATTGAAATAGAATAAAAAATAACCTCATCATGTGCTGTATATTTGGAAAAAAGATATTATAATTACAATTGAAGAAGAACAGTTTTCTGTTCAATACTAACATGAACACCAATGTTTTAATATGGTACACAGGGAGGTTATGATGAAAGTAGTAATTGTAGGAGGCGTGGCAGGTGGAGCCACAGCAGCAGCAAGACTTCGCAGGCTGGATGAAAAAGCAGACATTGTCATGTTTGAAAAAGGGGAATATATTTCCTATGCAAATTGCGGTTTGCCCTACTATATAGGCGGTACGATTTCAAAGAAATCTGCTTTGACCCTGCAGACTCCTGATAGTTTCCGCTCCCGTTTCAATGTGGATGTCAGAATTAAGACAGAGATAATTTCGATAAACAGAGCAGAAAAAACAGTTACTGCCAGGAACTTAATAACCGGGGAGGAGTACAAGGAAAACTACGATAAACTTATTCTTTCCATGGGCGCAGAACCCGTAAAACCTCCCATTAAAGGTTTAGAAAACAATAAAGTGTTTACTCTCAGGACAGTACCCGATACCTTCAAAATAAGAGAATATATTGACAGCCATCATCCTGAAAATGCAGTTGTTGTGGGCGGCGGCGCGATTGGGGTTGAAATGGCTGAAAACCTCAAAAATGCCGGCCTTGACGTCACTATTGTGGAGCTTGCCGATCACCTGATAGCTCCCCTTGATTTTGATATGGCCCAGGATGTCCATAAGTATATAAAAAGCCAGGGCGTCAGATTAATCCTTTCCAACGGAGTTAAGGAAATAGAGGAATCAGATGGCAGATTAAAAGTCATTTTAAATAAAGGATGTTTACTTACAGACATGCTTATTCTTTCGGTAGGAGTAAGACCTGAGAGCCGCATTGCAAAAGAAGCAGGTCTTGAACTCAACCAGAAAGGTTTTATTAAGGTTAATGAAAACATGCAGACATCTGACAGCGATATATATGCTGTGGGCGATGCTGTTGAAATAGATGAATTTGTAACAAAATCTAAGGCATCAATACCGCTGGCAGGTCCGGCGAACAAGCAGGGAAGAATAGCTGCAGACAATATATGCGGTATTAAGTCAAAATATAAAGGCACCCAGGGAAGTTCTATCATTAAAGTATTTGACATGACTGTCGCATCCACAGGAATTAATGAACGCACGGCGAAAGCCATGGGAATAAACTACGATAAGGTATTCACCTATTCTGCTTCCCATGCAGGCTATTATCCGGGCGGTTCCATGATGTCCATAAAGACGATATTTGAAAAACCTTCCGGGAAAATACTTGGCGTTCAGATTGTAGGCTATGACGGAGTTGATAAGCGCTGCGATGTATTTGCAACCGCCATCAGGGCCGGAATGACTGCTTTTGATTTAACAGAGCTTGAACTCTGCTACGCTCCGCCATTTTCATCTGCCAAAGACCCTGTAAATTTCGCAGGTTATGTGATAGAGAATACACTAACCGGCATGGTAAAAAACTTCCACTGGCATGATGTTAAAGATCTTCCACGGGACGGAAGCGTGCAGCTTTTGGATGTTCGTACTACAAGAGAATACAGTAACGGCAGAATTGATGGCTTTATAAATATTCCTCTTGACAGCTTAAGGGATAATCTGGATAAGCTCGATAAATCCAAACCGGTATATGTACATTGCCACAGTGGTTTGAGAAGCTATATCGCCTGCCGTTTGCTGTCCGGCCTTGGTTTTGACGCATATAATCTGAGCGGCGGATACAGGCTTTACGAAACTGTTGTTAACCAATCCAATATTGAAGATTATAGTTGTTACAACTGCAAATAATTATAAACCGACTACCGGTATACACTTGATACAGAGTATTAAAACAAAATACTATAACCTTAATTTTTAAACCCTCCTTACAATAGAGGGTTTTTTTGTGGCTTCCTAAAACAGCCTTGCCGCTTGATTATAAAATATAATATAATTGCAGTTATCCTGTGGAAGTCTTTTTATTGAGCCAGAATTTTAATCAGGGATTTTGAATTAGTGAAAGGTGTATGAAGATTATCATGAAAGAAAAGCTAAGTTTTCGGTACTATATACTGGTAGGTTCATTATTGTTCGGCCTCTTTTTTGGCGCCGACAACCTTATTTTCCCGGTAAAAATGGGGCAATCAGCAGGCAGCAACACTTTGCCCGCCACAATTGGGTTTTTGATTACCGGAGTTGGCCTGCCTGTACTTGGAGTTATCGCGTCAGCTCTTTCCAAAAGCGAGAGCCTGTATGATATGGCAAAACCGGTAAGCTCAGGTTATTCAGTTTTCTTTACCTGTGCTTTATATCTGACAATAGGACCTCTATTTGCAATTCCGAGAACTGCCACAGTTGCTTTTGAGGTTGGCATCCGGCCCTTCATTTCGGAAGAATATCAAAAACTTGGATTATTCTTGTTTTCACTGATCTTTTTCATTCTGACTATTTATTTTTCCTTAAGGCCAGCACGTATTATGGACTGGATAGGAAAATATCTGACACCAATATTCCTTGTGCTTCTTTCTGTGTTACTGATTATGGTCTTTATAAAACCAATGGGGGAGGTAAGTAAGTTTCCTCCTGAGGGAAGTTATATTACCAATCCGCTTTTTACAGGTTTACTGGACGGCTATAACACCATGGACGCTCTTGCTTCTTTGGCTTTTGCTATAGTAATTATTTCAAACATCAAAAAATTGGGTATTGAAAGTTATAACAAAATTGCTGTTGAAACAAGCAAATCAGGAATATTCTGTATTATCGGAATGTCTGTCATTTATGCGTCCCTGGCTTATTTGGGCGCAACAAGCCTTGGAAGTGTCGGGAGCGCGGACAATGGCGGCATTATATTGTCCCTTGTAAGTAACCATTATTTCGGGCTTTTTGGCCAGGTACTTCTGGCAGGTATTGTAGGAGTCGCATGCCTCAAAACTGCCATAGGCTTGATTACTTCCCGTTCCGAAATGTTTTCCGAGATGTTTCCCAAATCCATTTCCTATAAAAAATATGCCGTGCTGTTTACAGTTTTTTCATTCGTTATTGCCAATTTCGGATTAAATAATATAATCCAGCTCTCAATACCGGTACTTATGTTCCTGTATCCTCTGGCAATAACTTTAATTATTCTGTCTTTACTGTCGCCTTTTATCAATAAAGAAGGGGTCATTTACAAATGGACAACAGGCTTGACTCTTGTTGCGGCTTTGTTTGACTTCATCAAAGCTCTACCTGAACCCCTCCAGGGCACTAATACAGTTAAAGGTATTATAAACTTTGCCAAATCTTATATATTAGGTTTTGAATATGGGTTTGGATGGATTATTCCGGCTGTATGCGGATTCATAATCGGATTTCTGATTTGGAAAATAAGTAAAAAAACACGCAATGCCTGAACGCATGGTATGGATTTGTTCATAATTCAATTTCAGCTGTTACATGGTATAATATAATATAAATACCTGAAACATAGAGTAGCTTAACAGCAAATGCTCATATTTTTGAAAGGATGAAAAAATGAGTACAATGAGTACTGATAAAAAAGTAATATATGTATTTGGCCACAAGAATCCCGATACAGATGCAACCTGTGCGGCTATTGCCTACGCATACTTCAAGAATCAGGTTGACCCTTACAATAAATATGTCCCTGCTGTACTGGGAGAAATAAACGCAGAGACTGCTTTTACCCTGAACTATTTTAATGTTGAAAAACCAATAAAACTACAGCATCTTAAGCCCAAAGTCACCGATATGCGTCTGGAAAAGATAACTCCGGTATACCAGATGGATTCAATTCAGGAAGTCGCTAAAAAGATAGTTACAACAGCCGGAAAAACCCTTCCGGTTGCTGATGAAAATGACCGGTTAATGGGTGTTATTTCTATTGCCGACCTTGTTCCCGCATTAATATCATCCCGCCAGAGGGATTATCACGATGAAATTCAAATCCCTGTCAGCAATCTGCTCAATGTATTGCAGCTTAATATTATTCAGGGACAGATAAAGGAAGAAATTTTTAAGGGAAACGTATATGTATTCAGTGATCTGACCTATTATCAGCGTATTTCAAAGAATGGCCTTATTATCTGCAACCAAAACGAGTATGGTACCGGGTTCATTTTTTCACTTGAACCTGAATATATAATAGTTGCCGATGTCCATGACAATACCATGCTTAAAACCATGCCTGATTTTAAGGGTGTCATATTCTCCTCACAGAAGAATATCTATGAGCTTGTTCAGGCAATAAATCTGGCGCTGCCCATATCGGACCTTGTCAAAAAGGAAGACCTTGAATATTTCGCTCTGTCCGAGGATCTGGAAGATGTCAAGAAAAACATGATGTCCTCAAAGTATACAAGTTTCCCCGTTGTTAATGAGCACGGTAATATTCAGGGCATGATTTCACGGAGCAATTTGATGGACGTCAACCCCAAGGAAGTCATACTTGTGGATCACAATGAAAGAGGGCAGAGCATAGACGGTATTGAGACCAACAGGATTCTGGAAGTTATAGACCATCACAGGATTGCAGATTTCCAGACCATGGGCCCGCTTTTCTACCGCTCGGAGCCGGTGGGAAGCACAAATACAATAGTCTGCAAATTCTATCTGGAGAATAATGTTGAAATCCCCAGGGAAATTGCAGGGCTTATGTTAAGCGGCATATTATCGGATACGCTCATATTCAAGTCTCCGACCTGTACTCCCATAGACATTAAGCTTGCTGAGCATCTGGCGGAGATTGCAGGAGTTAATATCGAGGACTACGGACTGAAAATGCTGTCCAAGGGTGAAAACCTGATAGATACACCGCCTAAGAAACTGATTGTAAAAGATATGAAAAAATTCACCATGGGCAATTTCAGAGTCTCGGTATCCCAGGTCAATGTCGGTGATATTGAAGCATTTCAAAATATATTCGATGATGTCATTAAAGAGCTTGAAAGATTCTGCAAGGAAAACGACCTGGATCTGTCGCTGCTTATGCTTACCAGTATTGTAAGGGGCGGAACTGAAATAATTGCCGCAGGGGAGGCAAGGTGGCTTGCCGAAGCCGCATTTGGCCTGGAAAAAGGAAAGAAGAGCATTTTCAAGAAAGATGTGTTTTCTCGAAAGAAACAGGTTGTTCCAAGGCTCATGGAAGCAGCATATATGTAAATGTTTATATCCGGCAGCAAAAAGTATTCAACCTCGAATACTTTTTGTTTATTAATGGTATTGTTGTTGACTTATTAGCAATTTTCAACGTATAATAAATTGTGAAAATATTGTCGATCCTGACGCATTTGGGTATGTCCCGGATGGAAAGGTGACGGATTAATGAAATAGCTATTTTAATCCACGCCTTCCCGCGTGGAATTTTTATTTTTAGAGATTTCTTAATCTGCTCAAGTCTTTCTTCCGGCTTTCCAAAGAAGAGGAGGCTGTTCCATGGAAAACAGGATATCTGTAGTTAGCATAATAGTTGAGGATACCGGAGTATCATCCCAGGTGAATGAACTATTGCACGAATTTGGACAATATATAGTCGGCAGGTTGGGAATCCCGTACAAAGACAGGGGAATCTCAATCATCTGTATAGTCCTTGACGCACCGGGAGATATTGTCAGCTCACTTTCCGGCAAATTAGGCATGCTCAAAGGGGTAAGCATTAAAACAATTGTAGCAAAGCAGCCAAAAGGTAAATAGAAGAAGGAGGAGAGATAACCATGAAAAAAGCATTGGCATTAGTATTAACATTTCTTTTATTAATATCAGTAATTTCAGGTTGTCAAAAAGCACCTGAAGGCAACAATAGTCCCACACCCGAAAGCACACCAACTGTCACTCCTGAAGCTACAGAAGGCCAGGATATAAATAATCCTGAACCTGTTGATATCAGAATAGGCGGCCTTAAAGGACCTACTTCCATGGGATTGGTTCAGCTCATGGAGAAAGCCGAGAAAGGCGAAGCAAAAAACAACTATACCTTCACCATGGCAGGCTCCGCAGATGAAATAACACCCAAACTCATAAAGGGTGAGCTTGATATGGCAGCAGTTCCGGCAAACCTTGCTTCAGTTCTGTACAACAACACTGAAGGCAAAATAAAGATACTTGCAGTGAATACCCTGGGTGTTGTTTATATAGTAGAAAAAGGCAACAATATACAGTCTTTTGAAGATCTTAAAGGCAAGACAATCTATGCAACCGGAAAGGGTTCAACACCTGAATATACCTTGAGATATCTTCTTTCCGAGAATGGCATAGACCCTAACAAGGATGTTACATTTGAGTGGAAGTCCGAACCAGCAGAAGTAGTGGCACTTTTCTCCGAAATGGAAAATGGTGTGGCAATGATGCCCCAGCCTTATGTAACTGTTGCCCAGACCCAGTTAGAAGATTTGCGTATTGCAATAAATCTTTCTGAAGAATGGGATGCCCTTGACAACGGAAGCGACCTTATTACCGGCGTCATGATAGTAAGAAAAGATTTTGCAGAGAAATATCCGGAGCAAATTGCAGCATTTCTGGATGAATATGAAGAATCCATCGATTTTGTCAACACCAATATCCCTGAAGCTGCAAAACTCATAGACAAATATGGAATAGTAAAAGCCCCTGTGGCTGAAAAGGCAATTCCATACTGCAATATTCATTTTATAAAGGGCAGAGAGATGAAAACATCCATGCAGGGTTACCTGAATGTTCTCTTTGAACAGAATCCCAAATCCATAGGCGGCAAACTTCCTGCAGATGATTTCTATTTTGAAAAATAGTTTTGAATCCCGGAAGTAATGGTATACTGTGTTTTCGCTTGGAGTTCAGAACATGAATGATAATAATGCAAAAAAAATCAGGATGGAAAAGACTGCTGCAGTAGTATTTGCGCTGATTGTCTGGCAGGCAGGGGCAATGCTGCTTGACAACAGCATGCTTCTTGTAAGCCCGCTGACAGTTATAAAAAGGCTTTTTACACTTTTCTTTGAGAGCGACTTTTTAAGTTCCGTAAGCTTTTCATTCATAAGGATTGTATCAGGTTTCCTGCTCGCCCTGGCGGCAGGAAGCCTTTTTGCAATTATTGCCGGGCGTGTTCATATTGTGGAGGTCATGCTCTGGCCTTTCATGACGGCAATTAAAACCGTGCCGGTGGCATCGTTCATAATTCTTTGCCTGATATGGCTTAGCTCGTCAAACCTTTCGATTTTTATTGGATTTATAATGGTGCTTCCAATAGTATATACAAATATGCTCCAGGGAATTAAAAGTACTGATGTTAAACTTCTTGAGATGGCAAACCTCTTCAACGTCAGTTGGTATAAAAGACTAAAATATATTTATCTTCCACAGCTTAAACCTTATATCATATCAGCAGGCAGCGTATCAATCGGCCTTGCCTGGAAAGCAGGTACGGCAGCAGAGGTAATAGGTATTCCTGAGGGTTCCATAGGGGAAAAACTATACGAAGCCAAAGTCTATTTCAGTTCGGCAGATCTTTTGGCATGGACACTTGTAATTATTTTCGCCAGCATTGCCTTTGAAAAACTCTTTTTAAATTTTTTAAAGAAATTCTTCCGCAGATTGGAGAGATCCTGATGGACATAGTTGTTTCTGGTCTTTCAAAGAGCTTTGGCACTAATCTTGTATTGGACGGTTTCAATGCAGTTTTTCCCGAGCGCGAAATAACCTGTCTTATGGGGCCATCGGGCTGCGGAAAAACCACACTGCTAAATATTCTCATGGGCTTCATTAAACCTGACAGCGGCTCCATACAGGGAGTACCAGCACTTAAGAGTGCAGTTTTTCAGGAAGACAGGCTTTGTGAGACCTTCAACGCAGTATCAAATGTAAAACTTGTTTTAAATTCGAAATCCGACTCCGGCATAATTGTGGAACATCTGAATCAAATAGGCCTCAAAGGAAGTCTTGACAAGCCGGTAAACGAACTAAGCGGAGGAATGAGGAGGAGAGTCGCCATAGTAAGAGCCATACTTGCAAAAAGTGATATTTTGTTTCTTGATGAACCCTTTAAGGGGCTCGACGACGATACCAAAAAAGATGTAATGAATTATTTGCTGGATAACCTTAAGGGAAGAACGGTCGTAATGGTAACCCATAATATGGATGAGGTTAAGTCATTGAACGCGGGATTAATACAAATGGAAGGCAAAAGCAAATAATTGCCAAATTAATGGATATCATATTGTTGATTTAGTAAATATAATATATTTACAGTTTATGTTATTATCATACTAATTAAGCCCATAAACCATAGAAACAAGATATTGATTGGCTCAAAACCATGCCGGCTTAAGGAGGAGAATAATGGACCGGATTCTGATTCTCGCTTGCGACGTTGGTAATGCTTCAGGAGAAGATGGCACCTCACTTGGTTCTGCAATAATCTGCGGTGTGGCAGGAGGCGTTTTCTCTTCAATTGAGGAAGGTGTTAAATCAATAAAAACTGTTGGAAGAGTATCCTTTGATGCGGAAGAATCATTGAAATACAGGGAAGTTTATGATATATATAAAAAGTTGTATCCTGCATTAAAACATACTTTTTCAAATCAGGGCTGAAACCTGTGGGAGCAGGTTATTCAGTATATTTCCTCAAAAAGGGATGTTTTCAGGTGTTAACTTGGAAACATCCTTTTTTATCCCAAAAAATCGACATAATATTTACTTTTCATGATATTTTTTATATTTATCTTCATAATATGGTGGTATATAAATATAAATATAAATAAAGATTTATAAAAAAATATTTATTTGTCAATATAGTCGGTGCGCAGGCAGTTCATTATCAGAAAAATCTTGAGAAGCACATATCTTTTTGAGGCTCTTTTGGGGGGAAGTATATGAAAATGAAGCTAGTGGCCTCGCTATTAACAATCTTAATGGTCTTCCAAGTGACTTTACTGTGCGCTGCTTCTGAAAAAATCCCTCTGACAGATGAAGAACAAAATTTCATTGAAGCCCATCCTGTAATTCGGCTCGGAGTAGACCCCAGTTTTGTACCATTTGAATTCATTGATGAAAATGGCGAGTATCAGGGAATGACTGCCGACTACCTTGCCCTGATAAGTGAAAAAACCGGTCTGAAGTTCGAAATTGCAGATTTTGAAACCTGGCCGGAAGCCTATGAGATGGCTTTAAAGAGGGAGGTTGATGCCCTTCCCGCCATAGGGAAGACCGAGGAGAGAGAAAGACATTTCCTGTTATCTGAGCCATATTACTACTTTAGAAGAGTAATTGTTACCAGGGACACCGACACGGATATCTCCGATATGGATGATCTTGACGGAATGACTGTTGATGTTCAGCGCAACAGTTCACATCACAGTTATCTTCTTTCGTTTCCAAATATAAATCTAAGTCTTTATGATTCTGTTGAAGTTGCGCTCTCCGCTGTTGCTACCGGTTCTGAAAAAGTATTCATAGGAAATATTGCAACTACAAATTACCTGATTCGCACAACAGGCCTTACCAACCTGAGATTTGTATCTTTTGAACCAGAGAAGGAACAATCGCTTCACTTTGCAGCCCGGAAAGACTGGCCGGAACTAATAAATATTGTTAACAAAGCCCTTAAATCCATATCTCAGGCTGAGAGACTTGAAATAAGCAAGAAGTGGATTGATCTGGAGACACAAACGGATTACGGTCCTGTTATCCGGGTATTCGCCATTGTATCTTCCCTTATAGCTGTAGGAATAATTGTTTCATTTTTCTGGATCAGGCGCCTGAAAAAAGAAATTCATCACAGAAAACTTATCCAGAAAGATTTGGAAGAAGCCAAAAAAGACGCAGATGAAGCCAATGAATTGAAATCCAGCTTTTTGGCCAGGATGTCCCACGAACTTAGAACGCCTCTCAATGCGATAACAGGCCTGGCTTATCTTCTCAAAAAAACAGATGTGTCATTGACCCAAAAAATGTATATAGACAGAATTACTCAAGCCACCAACAATATGCTGAATATAATAAACGATATCCTTGATTTTTCGAAAATTGAGTCGGGAAAACTTGATCTGGACATTGCTTCATTCAGTATGGATCAAGTAATTCAGGAAGTAGTAGACATTATTTCATACATGATAGAAGAACAGCAAATCAGCTTTAAGTTTTCAAAAGAACCCGATGTACCCAACTGGTTTTACGGGGATTCAAAAAGGATAGAGCAAATATTGCTGAATGTTTTGAATAATGCGGTTAAATTCACCCAAAAAGGTGATGTATCACTGGATGTCCGGCTTTCAGGCAAGGAAAAAGACAAATATTATATTGCCTTTACCGTGAAAGACACCGGGATAGGCATGACAGAAGCTCAGTTGGAAAAGCTGTTTACTCCATTTGTTCAGGGGGACAGCAGCATTAACCGTCTTTTTGGAGGTTCCGGACTGGGACTGTCAATTGTTAAAAGCCTTGTAGATCTCATGGAGGGTGAAATACAAGTTTTCAGCACATTTGGAGAAGGTTCCACTTTTATTATAACCTTACCTTTAACTGTAGACATAGAAAAAGAAGAGTATTACATAAAGACCTTGTTGGATAAACACTTTAAAAGACTCAGGGTATTGGTGCTTGATAAATCAGCTGAAGACCTGTATCTTATTGGGAATTATTTTAATCACTTTGGAATTCAAAGTGAGCTTACAGGTTCTGAAGTATACGCATTGGATATGCTTGAGGAGTCCAACGGTTTAACTTTCAGGCCATTTGATTTATTTATTATTGATTATGATACTCCTTTGGAAGGCGGCTTCAGTTTTGTTGAGAGTATCCGTAATAACGAGAATATTAGTATCATGCCCAAAATTATTATGATGCTTCCTATTATGAGGGCGGATTTATTTGAAAAGCTCAATGAATACGGAATTGATTTAGGAATAGGAAAGCCAATCATCCCTTCAGCCCTGTTAAACGGTATTTTGGACATTTTCAACCTGAAAGTGGTCTCTGATTTACATTCTTCTCAAGACCAGGAAATCATGCCAGAGAAACTTGACAAACCATATCGGGTCTTGCTTGCGGAGGATAATCTGACAAATCAGCTTATAGAAAGTTCACTATTGCAACAGGTGGGTATAGACATAATTATTGCCAATAACGGAATAGAGGCCATTGATCTTTACAAGGAACACAAGGAAACCGTACAATTGATACTGTTGGACCTTCATATGCCTATTATGAATGGTTATGAAGCTGCAGAGAGAATCAGAGAAATATCCAAAGATATTCCTATCGTAGCTATGACAGCGGATGTAATTGTGGGAGTACGCGAAAAATGCGAACAATATGGCATTTATCACTATATAAGCAAACCTTTTAATCCTGAACGTTTCATTCAAATAATTTGGGGTATTTTAAAGAATAGTGGTACTTATAACCAGAAACTTATTGTACTGGACACAACCGCAGGACTTAAGCAAATAGGCGGAGATTTAAATGTATATCGGGAGGTATTACAGGAGTATCTGAGAGAGAACAACAATACATTGGACATTTTAAGCAACGTAATTAATCAGAAAAAATATTCGGAGGCTGCACAAATTGTACATAAATTAAAAAGCAGTTCCGGCAGTATAGGAGCCAAAAAACTATATGAGATTGCAATATCGCTTCAGGATGCCCTGCAACAGGGAAGTGAGGCAGAAATTGAACTGTTATATGGCGAATTTTTTGAACTGATGTACAAGCTGCTTGCAGAAATCAGAGATTATATTAAGTAATTGCATGCATGCAAAGGGGGATTGCAATGCAAATAAAGATATTAATTGTTGATGACTCCGCATCTGACAGACTAATCATACAAAAGCTACTCAGTGAATACAGCCTTCTTACTGCAAGTGATGGTCTGGAAGCTATGCAGATAATTAATGAGAACGATGATATAAATCTACTGATTCTTGATTTGAATATGCCCAATATGGACGGTTTTGAAGTCCTGACGAAATTAAGAGACAACATCAGATACAAAAATATTCGAACAATCATTTTAACCAACTATAACGAGCTTGATAACGAAATCAGAGGTCTGAAGTTAGGCGCGGTGGATTACATACGAAAGCCTATTCATATGGAGTCTTTGAAAGTCAGAATTGACGTTCATGTTGCTCTGCTCCGCGCTGAATACAATTTAAGGCAAAGGCTAAGCATGCAGGGAATAACCTTTGAACAGGTCTTTAATCAGGCTCCTGTCGGTATAGCTATTTCAGTAAACAATGATGAGGAAGCATCGCCCATTGAAAGTGAATACAAACTCAACCCGATGTTTGAGCAAATTATCGGCAGAACAACCGAAGAGTTAAGACAAACAGGCATGAAATCCATAACCCATCCGGATGACCTGAAAGAGGAATTAAACCTCATCAAAAAGATGCAAACAGGTGAAATATGCGCATACACCATAGAAAAGAGATTTATAAAACCCGATGGTTCTGTAATATGGGTGCACTCAATCATGTCCACTCTGACTTTCCCCGATGAACATAAAAGTAATCACATATATATTATCAGGGATATCACTGAGCGCAAAGAAATGGAAAAAGCATTAAAGGAAAGTGAGCGCAGTAAATCCGTACTTCTTGCGCATCTTCCGGGATTGGCTTACAGGTGCTATGTCGACCGTCAGTGGACTATGCAATTCGTATCGGAAGGATGCAGAAAACTGACCGGATATGCTCCCGAAAGTCTCCTATATAATAAAGAATTATCGTTTAACGATGTAATTGCTCCCGAATACCGTGATGCGCTTTGGGAAGAATGGGAGAGAATACTTCCCAGGAGACTGCCATTTAAATATGAATACGAAATCATAACCGCCAGCGGTGAAAGAAAATGGGTGCTCGAAATGGGGGAAGGAGTATACTCCGAAAGCGGTGAAGCCATTGCAGTAGAGGGAATTATCATTGATATATCCGACAGAAAAGAGATAGAGAATTTACTTAAATATAACAATGAATATGACAGGCTGACCGGTTTACACAACTTAAATTACTTGCAGAATATTATCCTGGAAGATGCCCAGAAAATAAATCCTTCAAAAAGGGCGATTATTGGAATAACCCTGATATCTATGCATGAGTTGTCAACTATGTTCGGATTTCAGTACACCCAGAATTTGATCAAAGATTTGGCCAGATTACTTGAAGTCCACAGCACAGAAAACCGGCTTCTGGGTAACGCCTATGAAAACCGTTTTATTTATTACATAAGGGACTATAACGACAAAAATGAATTATTGGATTTCTGTAAAAACATTTCAGGTACTTTGGAGCCATTCCTTGCTGCAGAAAGAATCAGCGCTGCAATAGGAATTGTCGAAATAACCCGGGACAATGAACGGGATGTTGACGAGATTTTCAGAAAACTTTTGATCGCGTCACAAAAGGCCCGTCAGTCAAGTGACAGTACTGAAAGTATAGCAGTATGTTTTTATGATGAAGAAATAGAAAAGCAGGTAACCCGTGAAAATGAAATTAAATGCGAACTGTCACAAATTGCATCCAGTGATGATTCTGAAGGATTGTTCCTTCAGTTCCAGCCCATATTATATTTAAATTCTAACAAGTTGTGGGGCTTTGAAGCTTTGGCAAGAATGGAAAGCAAAATACTTGGCAGGGTATCTCCAATGGAATTTATTCCGATAGCCGAGGAAACTAAGCTCATTGTACCCCTTGGTAAAAAACTTATCCAGCAGGCCTTCAGATTTCTGAAAAAGCTGGAGAAGCAAGGATATGACCAATTAAAAGTTTCAATAAATCTGTCGGTCATTCAGTTGTTAAAGACTGAGTTTTTGAATGAAATGCTGGAGATAGCCAGGAAAATGGATGTTGACCCGGCCAAAATAGCTATTGAGGTTACTGAATCTGTTTTCTCCTCAGAATGTGATAAAATCAACAGAGCCCTGGAAAACCTTAAAAAAGCAGGGCTTCAGATTTTCATCGACGACTTTGGCACAGGGTACTCGTCTTTGGCACGAATTCGTGACTTTAACGTGGATACCATTAAAATAGACAAGTCATTTATTGATAAACTCACGAATGTCGAACCTGAAAAGACAATTACCTGTGACATTATTTCAATGGCCCATAAATTAGGTTATACGGTCGTTGCAGAGGGAGTTGAGTATGAAAAACAAAAAGAATACCTGCTCAACTCGGGTTGTGACAAAATCCAGGGATACCTGATCAGCAGACCATTGGATGAAAACGCTGCAATTGACTTTTTGGGTGAATACCTCAAATAATAGATTTAAGGCTTAATGAGAATTACATTTAATAAGAACCTGAGATAATTTCATAATACGCGTTGACAGGGTATTTAAAAAGGCTGTCTGAAATTCAGACAGCCTTATATTATTGCCCTATTTAATGATATCTTCAATTCATCCGCAGAGACCCTGATTATGGGCTATTTTCGGTAAATATTTCAGGGAAGAAGTCTTTTGCCATACTTTCAACCGCGTATGCCATTCTGTTCCCGGGAAGGACACTTTCAAGGGAAATGATAGCAAATCTTTCATTTTTGACACAGTCAAGCTGGGACAGAATCTTATTGGACTTGATTTCTGATATTTTATCTTCAACTGAGGGAGAATCATAATCATGTATTAAGATTATATCAGGATCCCGCGCGATTACTTCCTCATAACTTACTGTAATCCATTGTCTGTCCGTCAAATCATCAAATATATTCTTTCCGCCCGCCAAAGAAATGAGCAGTGACTCAAAATTATTGCCTGAGCATGTAAAAACACCGTCATTGCCGCTGTCATAAACAAGGACTTTGGGAGTCTCAACGCCCTTTATTCTTTCCTGAACGTTATTAATACGGGCTTTTTGATCTTCCACAAAAACTTCTGCAGCTTTTTCTATTCCGAAAATCTTTCCGATGTCCAGGATCTCCTGATACTGTTGTTTTAGTGTCATAGCCGAATTAATATATACTGTCATTCCATAGCTCTCAAGTTCTTCAATATCCAGTCCGCCTTCTCCAAATTCCCAATCAATTCCGTAAATAAAGTCTGCTCCGCTGGATACGGCTGCTTCCCTCGTAGCCGAGCCATGGTTTAATTCAGGCATATCAATATACTGGTCCTTATACTCGGGAAGGGGACCCCGGCTGTGATTTGAAAGAGAAGTTCCCACAATATAATCTCTCAGGCCGAGGGCAACAAAAAGCTCGGTGCAATTAGGGCCAAGGGTAAGTACTTTACGGGGTTTTGAATTAACAGTGACAGTGCGGCCGTAATTCTCAATGGTTAAAGGGTATCCACTATCCGCCTGATTCTGACTGGTATTGGATTCTATTCCTGAATTAATACCGCAGGCCGTAATCAAAATAATCATCGGTATTATAAAAGTAATTAATTTGATAAATTTTCTTTTCATGCATTTCCTCCCAATGGTTTATCAACCACACTATGAGTTTTAATTATCTCTTCGGGTAAAAAGGTTATAGATATTTTGCCTGTTATCGGATGCTTTTCAACTGAACAACGTACTCCATAAACATTGAAGATATTTTCGGGAGTGAATACTTCCTCAGGAGTTCCGCTAAGAACAATCTTGCCGTCCTTTAGCACATAAATTCGGTCACAGTACAGGGATGCCATATTCAAATCATGGATCGCAGAGAGCACTGTAACTTTAAGTCTTTTTATGAGATCAAATATCTGCATCTGATAACTTATATCCAGATGATTGGTTGGTTCATCAAGAAGGAATATACTACTCTCCTGGGCAATGGCACGGGCTATAATTACACGCTGTTTTTCACCTCCGGACAGGCTCTGGTAATTTCGTTTAGCCATATCCGCCATCCCCATGTGCTCAAGCGCATGCCGGATTACCTGCTTGTCATAAGCAGTGTCGATATCAAACAGTTTTTTGTGGGGACTTCTGCCCATTGCCACTATTTCTTCAACGACAAAATTAAAAGGAACATCGTTCTCTTGGCCAACTACCGCCTGCTTAAGGGCAGTTTTTCTGTGGCTCATCTTAAGGAGATTCTCACCGTCAAGGAATATAGCTCCTTTATCCGGAGTCAAAGCGCGATAAATATTTTTAAGCACGGTTGATTTTCCGCTTCCATTAGGTCCTATAAGCCCGACAAATTCACCTTCATTGACTTCGAAGGACACATCATGAACCGCATCATTTTCATCGTATGAGTAAGAATAGGTAAGGCCATCAATTTTTATGCGTACATTCATTTATTTTGCCCCCTGTTACCGTTTCGCCATTGTATTGCGCTTCAACATCCAAATAAACACCGGTCCGCCGATTACTGCGGTCAGAATACCAACCGGCAGTTCTTCAGGCGCAATAATCATTCTTGCAGCTACATCAACCCATACAACAAATATTCCTCCAAGCAAAGCGGAAACAGGCAGTACCTTCCGATGGTCTCCGCCCACAAGCAGGCGTGTGGAATGGGGGACAGCCAGGCCGACAAAACCAATCCTTCCGCTCACTGAAATTGCAACACCTGCCGTCAGTGATGCTATTAGAATGAGGAACTTTTGAAATCTGCGGACATTTATGCCGAGTGCGCCTGCGTTATCATCGCCCAATAACAACAGATTTAGGCCACGGTAATTTATCATCAGAAACACCATACAAACCACAAGAACTACAAAAGGCAATTGTAGGTATGCCCATTTGGCACCTGCAAGGCTTCCGGACATCCAGAACTCAGCATTATGTAAGCCAAGGGCGTTTGGTGCGCTGAGCTTGATAATGCTTGTCAGTCCTTCCATTATGGTTGAAACAGCAACACCTGAAAGCAACAATTGAGTAATATTTACGCGGCCCCGTACACGGGAAATCATATATACAAAAATGATTGTAACCGCTGAACCGATAAAGGCACTTAAGGCAAGTGAATATTGGCCAAGAAAAGAAAAAGCGCCAAACAGCATTCCAAGAGTTGCAAAAGCGGAGGCACCGGATGATACGCCTAAAATAAAGGGATCTGCCAAATTATTTCTGACAAGAGCCTGCATAGTGACTCCGCACACTGCAAGTGAAGCCCCCACGACCATACCGAGGAAAACCCGTGGGAGGCGGAGTCCCAAAACAATATTCTGTTCAAGCCGTTCCCATGTAACAGCTACGTTGTTACCAATGCCAGGGATTTGACTCAATAAAATTTTCGCAACCTTATCCGGAGATACTGTCACAGGTCCCAGGCCGGTAGCAATAATCATAGTTATTATTGCCGCAATTGCAAGTATTAATATTATAATCGGCATATTGGGCTCTTCCCGGTTAAAGCAACTTTTAAGACTAATAATCTTTTTTCCGAGAGTCATTTGATTTCCTCGCTAATAATATTGAAAAAGCCGATCAGCATGTCATAATGACAAACCAATCAGCCTTCATGACTGTTGGATACTTTTAATTCCGTATAATAAATAAAGTGCAGATAAAATTAAGCAAAAATTTAACAAATTTTCAACTTCTGTTGAAGAGCAATGTTTCATACATGCGTCATTTATAATACTATGTTTTCGGCTAAAATGCAACAGTAACCGGTCATTCTTGTCGGAAAAGCTCCGGCAGTATTGACAAAGGCTGTTTATTACTTTATAACTAAAAAAGCGAAGATAAATCAGCAAGAAGCTGATACTGGATTTCAGAAGAGTCCGTCTGATTATTTTCTTTAATTATGTTCGGATTGTAGTAATAATTAACGCAACAGATTTAGGAAAATATAGTTATAAATATCTTGATATTATGTGTACCATGAAGGTATGCGATTTCTCAAAAGAGAAATTGTATACCTTTTTTACATACTGATACAGGTAATGCACATGATTGGATGGACCAGGTTTTCTGAATCAATGAGGTTATATCAAAAACTTGGAGGCGAATAAATGAAAGTTATTTACTTTGATTGCGGAATGGGGGCTGCGGGGGATATGCTGGCGGCAGCACTCATTGAACTTCTGCCAAATCCCGATGAATTTATAGCTGAATTAAACGGTCTCGGTATCCCGGGTGTTCACTACAAATTTAAAAAGGCTGTTAAATGTGGTATTTCCGGAACTCAACTATCGGTTATTATAAACGGGGAAGAAGAAAACGAGGAGATGTATCATAACCTACATGGACATAATCACGGAGAGGAAGCTCACAGCCACAACCATGATAATGAGCACGTTCACAATCACAATTCATTTAATCTCCATCACAACCCTGAGAATCAATCCCATGAACATCACCACCATACCGGTATAAGTAAGATTGAGCATATTGTAGAAAAACTTCCTCTGAATGCAAAAGTCAGGGATGATGTACTTTCTGTTTACCGTCTGATTGCAGAATCAGAAAGCAAAGTCCACGGCGTTCCTGTAACCGATGTTCATTTTCACGAAGTGGGCACCATGGATGCCATAGCCGATATAGTGGCTGTATGCCTTCTTATGGACAGGATTTCACCAGATGAAACAATTGTTTCGCCAGTCCATGTAGGCAGCGGCCAGGTAAAATGCGCCCATGGAATCCTTCCTGTCCCTGCGCCTGCAACAGCTCTTATTTTGAAAGATATACCCATTTACGGAGGAAGAATAAAGGGGGAACTCTGCACTCCCACAGGAGCGGCACTCCTAAAACATTTCGCAACACGCTTTGGAGAAATGCCCATTATGAAAACAACTGCCATTGGTTATGGAATGGGGAAAAAAGATTTTGAAACCGCCAATTGTGTCAGGATCATGCTGGGTGAAACCGAGGACAGCACAGATACTATATTTGAGCTTTCCTGTAATGTGGACGATATGACTGCAGAAGAAATCGGATTTGCTATGGACAGACTTTTTGAAGGTGGAGCCCGGGACGTATTTACTATTCCAATTTCCATGAAAAAAAGTCGTCCGGGAACACTTATACAGGTATTGTGCTCAAAAGATAATAAGGATAATATCATATCCCTGTTATTCAGGCATACAACAACACTGGGCGTTCGTGAAGCCAAAATGCACCGCTATGTTCTTGAGCGGCAGACAAAAACCATTTCAACACCTTATGGCATCGTCAGGCGCAAAGATTCTTATGGATATGGCACTTTCCGCTCCAAGTATGAATATGATGACCTTTCCCGGATTGCTAAAGAGAACAGTATAAGCCTTCAAGAAGCCAGAAAACTGATTGAAGACTTTGAAAGGAAAAAAGAGTCCTGAAAAAGTGATAATAATCAGGTAAAGGATACTGCAGAAAAAGTAGTATCCTTTAATTTTGCGGGAATAATACAGGGAAGAACAGTTTGGAAAGGATGAAAATAGAGATTTGTAAAGGAAAAAGTCCAGAATACAAAAAGGCTTTATTGGATGGCGTACATAAAGCATTAGTTGACTGCTTCAAGATTCCTGACTATGACAGAATCCAAAGGTTGTATGAATTAGATAAAGAAAAATTTGAAATCTCATCAAACAAGACAGAAGAAAGGTTTAAAGTAAAATGCGTTTTCAGGGGGACAAAATCATAATTTCTAAAAATTTAAATCTCCAAACAGTTTTTTTAAACCAACTACATTGATGAAAGTCATTTTTTCTTTATAATATATAGTGGCTTTAATTGACAATATCTGCAATTATACGAAAGGAAAATGTTTTATGAAGAGGATTTTGGTGTAAAAGACTTTGATATAACTATTACTAAAGAAAACTATTTTGACCTTACATTTTATGATGAAGAACCTTCATCAGAAATATTAACAGAAATATATGCCTACATATACAGTGTCGGAGGTCATGGGGACATTTACGAACTGTATTTTAATCAAAGGCATGTTGCAGAAGAATCAAAAACCCCGGAACCAAAAACTCCGGCAAAAACTGTTAAAGCAGAGCTGTCGGACGGGTTGGTCCCCGGATTTGATCTTAAGTCTTTAAATATTGATATCCCGAAGGGTGCCAAGGTATATAAAAGCAGCCTTTCGAATTTCGACAATGATCCGAATGAAGAGCTTCTTCTGATAATACTAAAAGAAATGATGACAGAGAAATACGAACTTGCTCTTTACTATATTTACGATACTGTGACTAAGACAATAGAATATAAATATTCATTTACAGGGGATATTTTTGCTCCTCAAATTCAAATAGGAGATTTAACCTTTGATGGTTTACCTGATGTTTTTATCAAGGCACCTCTTGGTGGAGCAAATCCTGTTGGAGCAAACGAAACAGTTATATCATTTGTAAATAATAAATTTACCGATATCGGTTATCCATATCTTGTGGATCTGAACAGAAGTATCATAGACAATGAGTATGCTGTAATTTACTCTGAAAAACTAAAAACCATGTATAGCATTGAACTGACCGAAGAAGAAAAAGCTATTGTCCCAGTTGATGAAGAAGCTTATCTCTATTTTGAAGAACCCATTGTCGAAATGGTTGCTTTTGAAAATGGGCACGTATTTAAGAGTGCAAGTTCACTTAATGGAATAACCAGCGACTATAATTATCTTGCCGAAGCAGAAATAATGCACAAATTTGACAGCAGCCGAATGGAATGGGTACCGGTAAGCCTATCTGTAAAAGGCAGTACAGACCGTAAGATATCAAAAATTGGTGACCGTTTATTTTCCGCTATTTTGCTTAAAGCATCATTCCGACATCATTTAACTGCAGGAATGTTACCGGGCACCCAAATTCAGATTAATTCTTACGTTTCAGATGTATATAAGGAGTTGGGGAAACCTGACAGTATAGACGAATACGATCACTCGTTAGCATACGAAGATAAAAACATATATATTTATCATTTTAACGAGCGTGTAACCTCGATTGGATTTGGCGAAGGAGCAGAGATTTTTGGAATAAAGATAGGTATGAAGTACAATGAGATTGTTTCAAAATTAGGGCCAGCGGATCATGAATACTATGTCAATGAAGTAGATATGGATCCGATAGGTAATGCTGAATTTGACATAGTCTATAATCAATTCGGCCGAAATTTCTATATCTCCTTTGACTCAAACTATAAGTCAATCAGTGCTTTATTGAAATAGAAGCCAAAAAACACCTAATAATTATACTGATAAATTGAAAAATCAGAGCCACTGAATACTCAGTGGCTCAAATTCTATCCGGATTTGCTACTGCACATCAAAATCTCCAAAAGCAGCATTATTACTTGATTGACAAGCGTCCATATACTTTTTTAACAAAAATTTAATATTATTTTTGAGCATTATCACCAAAGGAGGCTTGCGAAACTCTCAATTTTTGTAAAGCTTTCATTCTTGAAATAGGCTTTCCAATGTTTTATAACTAAGATGAACAAACTCAAGAAAGGAGTTGTTGTATATGATGTCATTGTTAGTTGTTTCAGGAATGACTCTTATAGTAATAAGCGGAATGTTTATGAACAAAGTAAAGGTCGAACCCGGTATAAAGATGATGCTTGCCGGTATGTTAATGACAATTTCATCTGCACTGTTCTGATTTAATCAAAACAGTGCACTCAATGTCTGACATTGATGCATTGATTGATGCAATAATTATTTAATATACCGGATAACATCAAAACAGAATTGTTTTATTTAATATATATTCATTAACTTTAACCACTCGTTGTTATAACGAGTGGTTTTTGCATTTTCTGTACTAAATCTGAATTAAAGCTACATAAGCGGCAAATTATCAAGATTGTCATTTGGATTGTCGTTGGGTGCGCTTCTAAGATACTCACGCCCATTTTTTGCGCGTCCTACTATTACTCCGTCTATCTGTCCTTCCTTTGCCATTTGGATTGCTTCGTCAATTTCATATACGTTTCCGTTATCAAGCATTACGGACGTAATGTCACCGTCATCATTTTTTCTGACTTTTTGAATTTTTTTACCCATATTAATATCCTCCCGCATTTTTTTCTACCATCAGTTTTCCTGTTACAGGTTTTTTTATGCAAAAAGCTTTTTTCACATTTGAAATCCCGGAGGATATATGCATACGACACTTTAAAAACGTATGATGATGATACTGTTACAGATTATGATATTTGAACGGCAAAAAAAAGAAAATGAAATCGAATGGATTTTATAAATTAATTAAATAATTGCATAATGGCTTTTATTCTTTGGGGATAATACCGTTATATCTTTACTTAAAGGTGAAATCCATGCCAAACTCATCAAGTACCCCAAATAGACTTATAAATGAGAAATCTCCATACCTTTTACAGCATGCCTATAACCCAGTAGACTGGTATCCTTGGGGCGACGAAGCATTCGCCAAGGCTAAGTCAGAGGATAAACCCATTTTTCTCTCAATTGGCTATTCCACTTGCCACTGGTGTCATGTGATGGAACGGGAAAGCTTTGAGGACAGGGATGTTGCAAAGCTTCTCAATGAGAATTTTGTTGCAATTAAAGTTGACAGGGAAGAGAGGCCCGATATAGACCATATTTACATGGAGGTCTGCCAGGCTTTGACCGGTCATGGGGGATGGCCTCTTACAATAATCATGACCCCTGACCAGAAACCATTTTTCGCAGGGACATATTTTCCAAAAAACGACCGTATGGGAATGCAGGGGTTAATAAGTATTTTTGAGGCAGTTAATAAAGCCTGGGAAACAAAACGAGATGAATTACTAAATTCCAGTGATAAAATTACCGAAATTATTTCATCCAGGCCTGATTCAGGAAGGGCTGATATACCCGAAGAAATCTTTGACAGAGCATTTTCTTTATTTAATCAATACTACGACCATGTTTACGGAGGGTTCGGCCACGCTCCAAAATTTCCGACCCCTCATAATTTAATGTTTCTTCTAAGGTACTGGAAAATGACTTCAAACGAAGACGCCCTCAATATGGTTGAAAAAACCCTGGAATCCATGTACAGGGGAGGAATATACGACCATATTGGCTATGGGTTTTGCAGGTACTCCACCGACAGAAAGTGGCTTGTACCTCACTTTGAAAAGATGCTTTACGACAA
>JAAYLX010000014.1 GCA_012521705.1 Clostridiaceae bacterium
AAACCAGAAATATGGAAGCTTTAGGAAATAAATATACGATGGGAGCGAATAAATATGAAAACAATAAACTATGAAGAAAATGGTGTAAAGCTCAGCAAGAAAACAATCAAAGTTGGCGATACTGTTAAACTGTTTTATGATGGTCTGTTGAAGAAGTCCGGAGCCAGCCAGGTTAAAGTACACACAGGATATAATGACGAATGGGAAGAAGCTGACTACATAGATATGGTTCCGGAAGGAGAAGCTTTTGTGACAGAGGTTACTATTAAGAAACATGGATACTTCAATTGCGCATTTGTAGATCCCGCCGGGAACTGGGACAATAATTCAGGCGCAAACTATAGTTTTAAAGTAACCAAACCCAGAAGTACTTCCACAAAGAAAACTGCTGACAAGGAGACCAAAACAACAAAAACTTCAAAATCAACTAAAACTGCAGCCAAAAAATCGGCTAAAAGCAAAAAAGCATAATTTTCAAGAAAAATATTTTCAAGTTTGCTTGACAAGTAATTTGCTCTTAAGTATAATTAACAATGCGGCGCAGAAATGCGCCAAACCCTTTATAAATGCGGGTGTAGTTCAGTGGTAGAACCCCAGCCTTCCAAGCTGGTCGTGAGGGTTCGATTCCCTTCACCCGCTCCATTTAAGCTGTATTTTGTGATTACGCAAAATACAGCTTTTTTCAATTTTTCTTATACTCATTCTTATCAAGTGCTATAACAACTCAATTCTCAGTGATAAGTCATCTTTTCCTAAAGTGTAAAGATATTTCAACCCCCAGTTATTGGCTGTTGTTCCTCAAGTCTTTTCTATTTTCATTTCCGGGGTTAAGTCATTCTCTTAAGATATTATTGTTCAGTTTTTTTCTTTAGTTACAAGAGCAAAGCGGATATGATTTTTACTGAAACTAAATTGTTTTAAGTCTCTGAATTAATTTTTTTTCATCATGTTCAAATTAGTCCGGATTACCTTAAGTGGTTATATGTAAAATAATATGGTATTATAATTTTAATCTATTTATTGGAACCAATTGCAATTAATATTTAACAGTTTATCATACGGGCTGGTGGAATATGAAACACGGTTATGCAAGGGTTGCAGCGGCATCCCCTGAGATAAGGGTAGCCGACTGCGATTTTAACACTCAGAATATTATAAGAATAATAAAGGATGCTGAAATTAAGGGAGCAGAATTTCTTGTTTTCCCGGAACTGGGCATTACAGGCTGTTCCTGTGGCGATTTGTTCAGAGACGGGTCTTTGCTTAAGGCAGCTAAAAATTCCCTTTCAAAGATAGTAGATGCATCAAGTGATGTTAATCCAGTAATAATGGTCGGTCTTCCCCTGTCTGTAAAGGGGAGGCTGTATAATTGCGCAGCAGTTATTCAAAAGGGCAGAATACTTGGACTTGTCCCCAAATCAAATTGCTCTGGCATTTTTGAGCGGCGAAATTTTCAATGTGCAAAGGAGCTGGATGAAACAGAAATAAATCTTTTCGGTCAAATTGTTCCTGTTGGCAGAGATTTGATTTTTACCTCCAAAGAAGATGATAGCGTATGTTTCGGTGTGGAATTAGGAGAGGAAGTTTTTGTCCCAATTCCTCAAAGCAGTTTCCTTTCCATGGCAGGAGCATTACTTATTTTTAACCTTTCTTCCGGCAGCGAAGTTGCAGGAAAAGCAGGATTACGGAGAAGATTTGTACAGGATCAATCCTACCGCTGCATTACAGGGTACATCATGGCTTCATCCAACTGTGGAGAATCCACTACAGATAAAGTCTATGTCGGACACATGCTCATAGCCGAAAAAGGGAGAATTCTGGAAGAATCCGAACGGTTTTATTTTGAAAACAAAATCATAATGGCAGATATAGATCTGGATAGAATACTGCATGACAGATACAACTTGTCCTGCACTGTTGAAACAAAAGAATCAGAGCCATGGCGTACTGTATTTTTTGACTGGCAGAAGGATGCAACACCTGAAGTTGGGCTCTTGAGAAAAATTGACAGATATCCGTTTATTCCTCAAGATGACGCTGTTAAAAACGAGCGTTGCAATGAAATTCTATCCATCCAGACCATGGGGCTTGCAAAACGGCTAAAGCATTTGGGAATGAGTAAACTTGTCTTGGGAATATCCGGCGGCCTTGACTCAACCCTTGCCATTCTTGTTGCTGTACGGGTTATGGAACTTATGAATCTGCCGAAGAGCAATATCATAGCCGTTACAATGCCCGGATTCGGTACTTCCGGAAGGACTTATGAAAATGCCGTTAATCTTGCAAAGAATCTTGGGGCGACAGTAAGAGAAATAAATATTAAAGAAGCGTGCCTGCAGCATTTTAAGGATATAGGCCATGACAAGGATGTTCTGGACGTGACCTATGAAAATGTCCAGGCGAGGGAGAGGACCCAGATTTTGATGGATCTTGCCAATAAAATAGGCGCCCTTGTTGTTGGGACCGGAGATTTATCCGAACTTGCTCTTGGCTGGTGCACCTACAATGGAGACCACATGTCCATGTACGGTGTCAATGGCGGAGTTCCAAAAACACTTATATCCCTTATTATAAAATGGTATGCAGATAATGAGGCCGATGAGGATACTAAAAAAATCCTCTATGATATTACAGAGACTCCTATTAGTCCCGAGCTTCTGCCACCGTCGGGAGCCGGCGAAATATCACAAAAGACTGAAGATATTTTAGGGCCATACGAGGTCCATGATTTCTTCCTTTATAATATGCAAAGATGCGGGGCAGGCCCGAAGAAGATTTTGTATATAGCAAGGATTGCGTTCCCTGAATATACTGAAGAGCAGCTCAAAAAATGGCTAACAGTATTTTATAAACGCTTTTTCACACAGCAGTTCAAACGCTCCTGCATGCCTGATGGCCCTAAAGTGGGGACGGTTAACCTGTCTCCCCGGGGAGAATGGAATATGCCGAGCGATGCTTCATTTAAACTATGGTTAAGTGAGCTTGAGAATATTTAATAGCAGTTGACTCAAAGTCATAGTCCGGCAAAAGGATGGACAAAAATCAGCCGTCCTTTTGCCGGTTTCATTTATACCGCCCTTTATTATTCTCTTATTCTATAAGCTCAAAACCGTGTGACTTTAAGGACTGGATTATCCTTTCCTTATTTAATCTTAATTCATAAATTGCTTCCTTTATGGTAAACTTGCTTCCGATAACTCTTCTTAAATAGCTGTTTCTTATCTGGGGAAAGCCCCAGCTTGCGATAATACCTATTAACTGGGGATATTTTTGGGTTGCTTCATACACAGTCATATTCATTCTGAGAGTTTTCATTATTCTGTCTCCATTAAATTGTCTCTTATAGTATATGAGCCGCTTTTTGGCAAGTGTGAATCCATGAAAAAGGGGTGTGATTAAATCAGACACGGACAAATATTCACAGGAAACGGTGGAGGGTTGACTTTTTAAATATCAATAATATAATATAATAAACAAAGTTCCATACCTGTCGATGACGGGAATGTGAAGAATAAGTAGCAGTAAAGAGAGAGAGCGGTAAGGTGAAAGGCTCTCATGCGTAACTTTTCTTCGTCCCACCCCCGAGACTCAAGGCCGATGAGGCCTGCGCCGGTCCCGTTAAAGACCATTAAAGCCGGGTTCAAGCATTGTTCTTTAAAGTGCGATGGCACTGCAAGTTGTGTTTGAACCAAACAGGGTGGTACCGCGGAAGAGTTTTCTCCGTCCCAGTTTTTGGGACGGTTTTTTTATTTACTGAGGGTAAGAATTATACCTGCTAAATTTTCAGGAATTTATCACAACGGAATAATTTTTGGAGTGGATTATTTCAAAAAGATTTTATAAAAGAAAGGATTATGGAGGTTATTATGGCAAAGGAAAAGAAGTTTGTGGAAGCAATAACATCAATGAATGAGGACTTCGCCCAATGGTATACTGATGTTGTCAGAAAGGCCGATCTCATGACCTATTCAAGTGTAAAGGGATGTATGATTATCCGTCCCTATGGGTATGCCATTTGGGAACTGATACAGAAAGAGTTGGACAGGCGCTTTAAGGAAACCGGTCATGAAAACGTATATATGCCAATGTTCATTCCTGAGAGCCTGCTGCAGAAAGAAAAGGACCATGTGCAAGGTTTTGCGCCTGAAGTGGCCTGGGTTACCCATGGAGGAGAAAATGAACTTGCAGAAAGGCTTTGCGTTCGTCCTACCTCTGAAACCCTGTTCTGTGACCATTATAAGGATATTGTTCAGTCATATCGCGATTTGCCCAAATTATATAATCAATGGTGTTCGGTTGTAAGATGGGAAAAAACCACAAGACCGTTCCTGCGCTCTTCAGAATTCCTCTGGCAGGAAGGACATACAGTACATGCAACTTATGAGGAAGCACAGGAAGAAACCATCCGGATGCTGAATGTTTATTCTTCCTTCTGCGAAGAGTTCCTTGCCATTCCTGTAGTCAAAGGGCAGAAAACCGACAAAGAGAAATTTGCAGGAGCACAGGCGACCTTTACCATCGAGAGTTTGATGCATGATGGAAAAGCCCTTCAGTCCGGTACATCCCACAACTTTGGCGATGGTTTTGCAAGAGCTTTTGGTATCCAGTTCCTTGACAGGGATAATCAGCTTAAATATGCTTACCAGACTTCATGGGGTGTCTCCACAAGACTTATCGGAGCAATCATCATGGTTCATGGTGACGATTCCGGTCTTGTTCTGCCTCCCAATGTTGCACCTGTACAGTTAATTATAGTTCCGGTGCAGCAGCATGTTGAAGGAGTTTTGGATAAGGCTTACGAACTTAAGGAAAGGCTGTCCAAAGTGTGCAGGGTTAAAGTTGATGACTCTGACAAAATGCCTGGATGGAAATTCTCTGAGCATGAAATGAGAGGCGTTCCTTTAAGACTTGAAGTTGGCCCGAAGGATATAGAGAAAAACCAGGTAGTGCTGGTTAAGAGGGAAAACAGGGAAAAACTCTTTGTCTCAATGGATGAATTGGAAGAAAAAGTTCCCCAGATTCTTTCAGACATCCAGAAATCACTGTACGAGAAGGCTCTTGCCCACAGAGAGGAGAGGACCTTTACCGCTACCACCCTTGATGAAATGGAAAAAATCCTCAATGAAACACCTGGCTTCATAAAGGCTATGTGGTGCGGAGACAGGGCATGTGAGGATCTTGTAAAAGACAGAATGGCAGCCACAGCACGTTGTATTCCTTTTGAGCAGGAAAAGATAAGCGACAAATGTGTCTGCTGCGGAAAAGAAGCCAAACACATGCTTTACTGGGGCAGGGCATATTAATTCTTAATATTGTTTTGGAACTGTTTGGACATATTCCAAGCTTTGATGCCCAGACAGATGATTCAGTAAAACTGTTAGTAAATAAATATACCAGACAAAAGGAGCCGGAATATGCAGAGATATTTTTCCGGCTCTTCTTATTGTATCTTATATTTAATAACATTCTTAATGACTTTTCTTAAATATTTCAGGAATATAATTCTACTTCTAAAATATAAATTTCCGTTCTATAAATATAATAAGAGAACAAGCTATGGGGTTTTACCATGAAGCCATATGGATACCGGTACGGAAACAATGGAAGAAACAGACTTCACAGGAACATGGGAATTCTGAAAAGATTCAGACTGATTCTGGCTCTTTTGTTGGTGTTTATTATAGTATGGCTCATTTACAATGAAAAAACCGGAGGTTCAATGGATGAATTCTTTTCCGAATCACCGAATTCCTTCTCGGTTATTATTTCTTCAATAATAAAAGAACCGGTATTAACAATAGATATTGACGGCAAAAAGTATAAAATCGAAGCATTGAAGGATTCCTCCGAACTGCCCGACTCAGCTTCGGTAAAATTAGGTGCCGGCAAAAACTCTGTAATGCAGTTGATATTTGAAAAAGAACCCGAGACAGTCAGCACAATGCTCTACCTTAACGACAAAAGGGTACTTTCAACCCCGGGGCAGATAATCAGATCCGAAGAGCTTTCAGGGGACGGAGAATATAAAGGTGTGGTCGAAGCAGGATGGGAAAATGGTGATTCAACTGTATATCCCTTTACATTGGTTGTGGATCTTCCGCCATCTTTGTCAGTATCGGCAAAGGAGATTGATCCGGGCGAACTTTTGGTTATCCGGATAGATAACATAAATGATGACGAGGAGATAGCGGTAACAACCGACCTTGGTTTTCAGCCAAATGCCTTTAAATATGGAAACCAGCACATAATCCTTTTGCCGGTAAGCTATAATAACCCGTCCGGCAAGGTTTATCAGATAAAAATAAGTCTGGGAGACCGGGAATATTCATATCCGCTTACCCTTAATGACAAAGAGTTTATAACGCAATATATGACCATAGACACCAAAGTAGCCGCAAGTACCCGGAATGAGCAAAGCGCAAAAGAAATTGATGACAAAATTAATCCCTTGAAACCTCTTTCCGACCCTGAACCATACTGGGAGGGGAATTTCATTATGCCTGTTGAAGGTGGCCGCGTGTCTGAAAAAGATTTCGGGAAGAGACGCTATGTCAATAATTCTCCAACTTCATACAGACATAACGGCCTTGATATCGGCCATGACAAAGGTGAGCCTGTAATGGCCTCAAACAGCGGAAGAGTATTACTGGCGGATTTTTTGATTGAAACCGGAAATACTGTAATTATCGAACATGGCTTTGGCCTGAAGACCTGGTATTACCACATGGATGAACTGAATGTAAAGACAGGTGACTGGGTTAAGAAGGGTGATGTTATAGGAAAGGTTGGTTCAACCGGTTTTTCAACCGGACCTCATCTGCATTTTTCGGCGTCGGTCAACGATGTCTGGATAAACCCCATAACTCTAATAAATGACGGGGTTCCGCTGTTTATGCCGGAATGATAAATTTTATACTTGACAAATGGGTCTATTGCCCGTAGAATATTGTTTGTCTGTGAAAGCATGGTGAGTATAGCTCAGTTGGTTAGAGCGCCAGGTTGTGGCCCTGGAGGTCATGGGTTCGACTCCCATTATTCACCCCACTTGAGTCAGGTGAATAGAGGTTGGAAACTGAGGAAAAGCCCGGTTTCCAGCTTCGAAAACTGGCTTTTTTCAGGAAAAGGGACTATAAAGATGCAAGAGTAAATGAGGTTCGTTTTTCTGACAAGGGACACTGAAATAGGATAAAAAATACATTATTTTTTCCTTGACAAAGCAGGAAAACCTCATTATAATTGATGTTGCGTCTTTTAATGGTGGGATGTCGCCAAGTGGTAAGGCACCAGACTTTGACTCTGGTATTCGTAGGTTCGAATCCTGCCATCCCAGCCAGATTATGACCCACTAGCTCAGGCGGTAGAGCACTTGACTTTTAATCAAGGTGTCCGGAGTTCGAGTCTCCGGTGGGTCACCAGAATAAAATTAATCGGAATCGCTTAACCGTAAGGTTAGGCGATTTTTCTCTCAAAATATAAACCACAAATATAAGAATATTTTCAGAAAAAAATGAGACAGTAACACACAAGAATTAAAACATATCTTTATCTTTTTGAAGGCATTTTATACCAAAATAAATAGTATTCAATTCTATAATCATATTTTTAAATACTAAATTCCCTTATTTTTGACATTCGAATATACTGGATGAAATCTTACAATTTTGATAATGTAAGGGTTTTTATGTTACAAAATTAGAAATGGTTGAAATTAATTTCAACCATTTACTATCTAACATTGTGATGATACGATTCAATTGAAAGGTATTTCACATATTGAACAAATGTTCAAAAAGGGGGGTATTTATGGCCATTACGGATAATGTCAGGATGACCATAAAAGTATGCAGGTTGTATTATGAAGAAAACATGAGCCAAAAGGAAATATCTGCTCAGCTCGGCATCTCACGTCCCCAGGTCAGCAGGCTGCTTGCTTATGCAAGAGCAAATAATATCGTTTCTATAAAGATTAATAACCCCTTTGTTGATGAAGCCAGGCTGGAGCAACTATTAATGGCCAAATATAAGCTTAAGGATGCGCTGGTTGTAAATACAGATGGTGCAAGTGAAAAGGGCAAACTGGAGGAGTTCGGAAGGCTCGCCGCCGGCTACCTTGGTGCATGTTTCAGTGAAAATAACAGAGTCGGGGTAATGAGCGGAAAGACAATAAGTAGTGTTGCCTGGTCCATTAAGCGTTTGGAACAAAAAGGTCTTGAGTTTGTACCATTGGTAGGAGGCATTGGTTCTGCAGGAGTTAATTATCACGCCAATGCTATTGCTCAAAGATTTGCGGACTGTTCTTCCGGAAGCTGCTATGTGCTGAATGCTCCGGTTATTGTTAAGAGTGAAGAATCCCGCAATATGCTTATTAAAGAGCCAGGTATTGCAAAAGTGCTGGAAAAAGGCAAATCCTGTGATGTGGCAATTGTAGGGATAGGTCAGATAGATATTAGTTCTACAACAGCTCAGGCAGGAGCCATGAGCCACAACGACATTAAGATACTGAAAGAAGCAGGCGCCGTTGCGTCGGTATGCACTTCATATATCAATGCCAAAGGTGAACTTGTTCATACAGAGCTAAACAGGCGTTCAATAGGACAAACATTGGAACAGCTGAAAAATTGTAAAACAATTGCACTTGCAATTGGAAATAGAAAAGTCCCGTCTATAAAAGCAGCTCTTCTGTGCGGTTATATAGATGTGTTCATAACCGATCTTGAGACCGCCAGAGCCATTATGGACGAGGCATAAATTAAAAGGAGGAACCGTTATGAAAAAGCGTTTTTTTTCAGCTCTCTTGGCACTGACATTAATTCTGTCTTTGGCGGCTTGCAGCAACAAAACATCAGCACCCGCATCAACCGCTCCAGAAAAAAACATCGAAAGTCCGGATTCAGGTGCAGCAAAAAGAATTTCCATACTTACTCCATATCTCAGCTCTGTAACCACCAACGAAATGGTTGAAGCTATGAAGAAGGGATTAGAAGATAATGGTATGGAAGTTACTGTAGTAGATACAAAGGGAGATTTTGGACAGCTGGCAAGCCGAATTGAGGATGTAGTTTCTTCAAAACCGGATGCAATGATTCTTGTGAGCGCGGATCCCAACCAGGTGAAAACACAGCTCCAGGCGGCTATTGATGCCGGTATACCTGTATTCGGATGCGACAGCGGATATATTGACGGCATGATGGTAAATGCCACCAGCGACAATTATGCAATGGGTGAACAGATTGTAAGATACCTTTTTGAAGGTCTTATGAAGGGAAAAGGTACGGTTATTGCCCTTACTCACCGCCCTCACCCCGGAGTGGTAAAAAGGTGTGAAGCCTTCGATACTGTTCTTAAGGAATATCCCGATATCAAACTTATTACGGAACAGCATGTAGAGGTTCCCGGACCTATAGAGAATTCCAGAAAGATTATGGAAAACCTTATTCTTTCAAATCCCAACAAAGATTCAATAACAGCAGTATGGTGTGCATGGGATGAGCCGGCTATTGGCGCTACCCAGGCATTACAGGATGCAGGAAGAGACGAAGTTATAGTTACAGGTGTTGACGGCAACAGCCAGGCTGTTGAAATGATATACCAGGGTTCAAATCTGAAAGCTACATTGGCTCAGAATTTTGAAGGTATGGCAGAGATCGTGGTCGATGATATTGTTAAATTGCTTTCCGGACAAGAAATTGAAACTGGAGAAAAATATGCACCGGCAACGCTTATAACAAAAGATTAATATACTAACATTTTTCTCCGGGGAGTGATTCTTAAATGCTCTTGCAAACTAAAAATTTGTGCAAGCAATTCGGTGGCATGTATGCTCTGAATAATATAGATTTTGAAATAGCCGAAGGGGAAATTCACGGCCTCGTAGGCGAGAACGGTGCAGGTAAATCCACATTAATTAAGATACTTACAGGGGTATACAGTCTTGATGACGGGGAAATTTTTTGGAACGGGGAGCGTGTAGAAATACACAATCCCCGGCAAAGCCGAAGCCTCGGTATCAATGTTATACATCAGGACAGAAATCTTATACCTGCTTTTAATGGGGTTGAAAACATCTATTTGGGTCTGGACTACGAAAGGAAGTCAGGATTTGCTGTAAACTGGGCCAAAATGAGAAAAAGAGTGGATGAAGTTATTGCAGAACTTGGTATTGAAGTTGAACTGGATCTTCCTGCATCAGAGCTTACCCCTCCCCAAAAAACTCTTCTTGAGATAGTCCGGGCAATGATGACTGATTGCAGACTTTTAATCCTGGATGAACCAACAGCATCACTTACAGATAAAGAAGCGGAAGTGTTGTTTTCTACAATAGAAAGGCTCAAGGCCCGGGGTACTGCAATTCTGTACGTTACTCACAGGTTGGATGAAATTTTCCGGTTGACCGATCGCATTACGATATTTAAGAACGGACAGAGAGTAAATACTGTTAAAACTTCAGAGGTTGACAAAGACAAAATAATTTCCATGATGACCGATAATTGGAAGAGCGATCCGTTACAGGGAACCCGAAACTTCGGTAAGACATTGTTGTCAGTAAGAAATATTTCGTCAAAGGACGGCATAGTTAAGGATGCAAGTTTTGAAGTGCGTTCAGGCGAGATATTGGGAATTTACGGTTTGGGCGGCAGCGGCAGAACTGAACTGTTGGAATGTATATATGGATACCGGCCTAAAGCAGGGGGGAGCATTGTACTGGATGAAGTACCGATCGAAACCAGCTCACCGGAAAAATCAATAAAAAACGGCATGGTTCTTATTTGCGAAGACAGGCGTGGAATGGCTCTGGTAGGTTCTCTCAGCGTCAAACAAAATATTGTGCTTTCAACCATAGACAGTTATGCACGCTTTGGAATTATTGACGAATCCAAAGAGTTGAGTGATGCCATGGAGCAAATATCGGCACTGAATATTAAAACCGAAGGTCCGGATCAGACCGTACTACAGCTTTCAGGGGGGAACCAGCAAAAGGTAGTTTTTGCAAAGGCGTTGCTTTCAGAACCAAAGGTGTTCTTGTGCGATGAACCCACCCAGGCGGTGGATGTTAAGACAAGACATGAGATTCATAAACTTCTGCGCAAGAAAGCGGAGGAAGGTAATGCAGTTATATTTGTTTCTTCCGACCTGAAGGAAGTTTTGGAAGTAGCCGACAATATACAAATTATGGCAGGGGGCAGGACCAAAGAATTTTTGGAAAATAAGGATTTGACTGCAGAGCAGGTTCTTTCTTGCTGCTATAACGACTGATTGGAAGGAGCATATATATCTATGGCCAAAAAAGTTAATTTTTCTGGACTTATAAGAGCTTACGGTACTATCTTCGCAGGTATACTGATAGTCATAGTGTTTAGTATTCTAAGACCGGATGCGTTTTTTACATTCAGCAATTTCATTAACATTACACGACAGATTTCATTACTGGTTGTTATAGCGTTGGGTGCAACCCTCGTAATGTGTGTGGACGAATTTGATTTGTCAGTAGGCGCTCTGGCAAGTTTGGGGGGAGTAATAGGTGCCAAAATGGCTGTTGCAGGGTTGCCCATTTCTCTATGCTTTATCTTGCCAGTTATAATCTGCTTCTTTATAGGGCTGGCAAATGGCTGGATTGTTACCAAGTTTAAGGTCCTTTCTTTCATTACTACTCTTGCAGTCAGCACGATTATTGGGGGATTTACATTCTGGTTTACGGGTGGTGCGACAGTATTTCAGAACATTCCCAAAGAGTTTACATACATAGGTACCAAGAGTATCCTTAATATCCCATTGCTTTCTATTATCATGCTGTTTTTGACAGTACTGTTCTGGTTTATAATGCGCCACACAGCTTTCGGCAGAAAACTTTACGCTATTGGCGGGAATGAAGCAGCTTCAAGGGTTGCCGGCATTAATGTAAAGAAACACAAAAATCTCGCTTTTGCAATATGTGCAGCACTTGCAGGTTTAACAGGTGTAATGATGGCATCCCGCCTGGGGTCTGCTCATCCTACCGGTGGAGATGGACTTTTCCTCAGTTCTTATGCTGCGGCATTTCTCGGCAGGACTGTATTTAAGGAAGGTGTTCCAAATATCTGGGGTACTTTTGTAGGGGCGGCAATTCTGGGTATTCTCGCAAATGGATTGACTATCCTGCAGGTGCCGACTTTTATGCAGGATTTGCTGACGGGTTGTATTATTATTCTGGCCGTAATTGTTCAAAAGATCGGACGTGGTGATTCAAAGTGACAAAAATAGTATCTGAACGTAATTTGACAGCATTAAACAGCGGTAAAAAATTACTGGTGGGTTACCTGCTTGCAGGATATCCCAATAAGGAGCAATTCCTAAAAGTTGCTTCAGATTGTGAAGCCGCTGGTTTGGACATTTTTGAGATAGGTTTTCCGTCAGAGAATCCATTTAGTGACGGAGAGGTAATAAGAAAGGCCCATTACATGGTAGACTCATCCGTCCGCAATGATGTAGAATACTGGGAAGCAATACGCAAAACTATCTCCAGGCCAATCTGGCTGATGGGATACAAAAGGGATTTGTTGGATACCGGCTTTTACAGAACCCTTGCAAAAATGCGGATAATGGATGCTTTGGTGATACCTGATATCAGTTTTAAGGATCGCCTAAAACTAAGTGATGAACTTGAAGGTTATGGAGTGGATATTGTTGGTTTTGTCAACCCGGAAATGAAAGACCCTGAACTGGAGCAATGCTTTTCTTCAACGGCTCTTGTTTATCAGCAGCTTTATTATGGAAGAACGGGTATGCCGGTGGTATCAGATGGCTATGCCGAAATATTGAAAAAGGCTCGAAAATTTGAACATACCAAAGTTTTTGCCGGATTTGGCATTAGTACTTCAAAACGGGTTAGCCAGCTGGTTTCAGAAGGATTTGACGGCGCGATTCTGGGTACGGCAATGATTAATAAACTTAATGAATCGGAACATGAGCTGATTGCTTTTGTAAAGGAACTTGCTAATTCCACGAAAAAGGCAGGTTGAAAAAATGAAGTACATTGCAACTTTTGATATCGGAACAACTGCAGTTAAAGGGGTATTAATAGACGTTAACGGTGCTCCGGCCTATTCCAGAAGCATAGGCATAGAAACAATATATGAAGACAATTTCAAGGAGCAGCGTCCAAACGACTGGTATGAAGCCTTTTGTGCCATTTCAAAAGAGTTTTTTGCTCAAGGCTTTGCTCCTGATGATATAACTGGTATTGTAATGAGCGGGCAGATGCAGGATTTGATACCTGTTGACAAAAGTGGGCGGCCTGTATGCAATGCAATTTTATATTCGGATGGGAGGGCTGATGAGCAAGCCAGGGAGATTGGAAAAATAATTGGGTTGAGGAATATTGCAGAAAGCACCGGAAACAATTTTGACGGTTCATTGCCCTTTTCAAAACTACTCTGGATAAAACAAAATCAGCCGAATGTTTTTGAAAGGATTTACAAGGTTTTAATCAGCTCGAAAGATTATGTGATTTTGAAATTAACAGCCTTTTTCGTTACTGATGTTACCTCAGCCTCTACATCTGGTCTAATGGATATACACAAAAAACTTTGGAATGATGCATGGGCTGATGCTGTCGGAATAGATAAGGCTGTGCTTCCTAAGTTGCTTTATGCTGATGAGAAGGCAGGTGAAGTTACCAATAAAGCATCATCGGAGACAGGGTATAAAGCAGGTACACCGGTATATGCAGGCACAGGGGACGCCGGCGCTACAACATTGGCAAGCGGAATTACCAAGGACGGAGAATTTAATATTAACCTGGGTACTTCCGGTTGGGTCGCCTGTGTATCTTCAGACATATTGGCAAAGGAAAATGTATTTAATCTTTCGGCAATGCCGAGGGACAGCTATATAAATGTGGTACCGTTTTTTAATGCGGGAAATGTACATAAATGGATAAGCAAAACTCTTACAAAAGATGATGAGCAGCATTTAAAGTATGATTATGTGGACAGGATATTGGAACAAAGCGTGCCAGGAAGTAATGGTCTTATGTTTTTGCCATATCTTGCAGGTGAACGTTTCCCTGTTGTGGACACCGGGATCAGGGGAGGTTATTATGGAATCAGCCCTGAAACGACCAAACAGGACATGGCGCGTTCCTGCCTGGAAGGAGTAGCTTTTTCTATCAGACAAGGCATTGAAAGTATCGGGCGAAGACCAATGAAGATTTCTATGATCGGCGGAGGCGCCCAGGTCCGGGTATGGTGTCAGATTTTTGCTGATGTTCTTAATCATGAGATATTAGTATACAAAAACGCAGAAATTCTTCCTGCTGTTGCAATAGCAGCCGCAGCGCTGGTCGGAGAGGGAAGAATTCCAGACTACCATGCTTTCACAGATTCACTACAGAAGTCTGACAATTGTATATGCTATAAGCCGAAAGCCAAATCGGCGGAACTCTATGACAGTATATACAGCAGATATTTAAGCCTATATCCTGCGTTTAAAAGTATAAAATAGTCAAAACCGTCATTTGTCATGTTGAAGATGGGGGGATAGCTGTAAAACTGCCTAAAACAAATATTTTAGGCGGTTTTTATTTTCCTTTTTGTGCCAACAGTATGAAGCAGGCGAAAATAGGTCCAAAACAAGAGAACTTTATAGGTAAGGACAATAAAAACAGCATTATTTCGACATTTTTAGGGCAAAAGAGTACAAAAATTGTTTGTTTTTTACTTGACAATTTGTTATAAATACATACAATTAATTTATAAGACAGTAGGACAGCTTAATATTTGAAGACAGATTAGCTCAACATTTTCTCAATTTAAAATGCATGGAGTGTTAACCGTGAATCGAAAATATTTATTTTATTTGTTAAGCATTGTTAGCGTGCTAACGATTCAAGGGGTGTCTTGTCTTAAGCTAAAAGGCATAGCACTTTTCTTGTTTTCCTCGATAGGAAGCCTGTTGGCCGTTTTCCTATGGGATCTGATATTAAACAGAAATCGATCGGATCAAAAAGCAAAAGAAAAATCTCTTACAGTAGGACCTCCTCTTCTTGTTGACAAGGACAAAGAAAAACTATATGAAACTTTGTTCGATATTTCTGAAAACTTAGGTTTCAATTCCCAGCAGCTTTTATGGCTTGCAAAAGACAACATCAATACATTTGACCAACTCGCCAAGATATCCTATGAAATTGAAAAGTTCAGCGAACAGAACGCTGCGAGCTCCGAAGAAATAAACGCAAGTATCTATTCATTAGTTGAAGCTTCTACAAATCTAAACTCAAACGTAATCGAGATTGAAAAACATTCTGATACGTCCATAGAAATGCTCAATAAGAACAAACAGACCATAGAAAGCATAGGTGGCTTTTTCAATAGCCTGTCAGATGTCATCAGGGTCGCTCTTGATAATAACACTCAGTTGTATAATTCATCAAACAAAATTAATGAAATAGTTGACTATATCAGAAAAATATCCAACCAGACCAACCTGCTCTCGCTCAATGCGGCTATTGAAGCTGCCAAAGCAGGGGAAGCAGGAAGAGGTTTTTCAGTTGTCGCAGGTGAAATCCGCAAACTTGCCGAACAGACCGATCAGGCGATTTCGGTAATTGTGGAAGTCATTAAAAATATCCTGGGTAAAATAACTGCATCCAACGATGCCATGAATGAAATTGGCGTTAAGATGAACAATGCGGATACTATAGTTCATGAATCCGCGGCAGTTATTGATGAAATCAGCACCATTCTGAATGATGTCAAGTCAAATCTCTCCAATTTAAGAGAACTGTCTTCAATGCAGAAGAATACTGCCATGGAGATAGAAAAGGCAATAGAAGATGTTGCCGGAGCGGTACAGGATACATATTATATAACCAACCAATCTATTCAGATGGTGGAACTGCAAAATAAAAAGAACAAGGAAATACTTGATTATTGCAATAAGATCAGTGAAGTTACCGACTTGTTGCAAACAAATGCGGCCACCTTCAAAAAGAATAATGAAATCATATTCGGCGTCAATCCTTTCATGGAGCCTGACAGTATCAAAAAAATGTATGTGCCCATCCTTGAGCGCGTATGCGAAAGTATTGGGTTGATGGCAAGAATAATTATTGTCAGAAGCTATGACGCATTGAGTGACAGTCTTGACAAAGGCATTATTGATATCGGATGGTTCTCTCCCTTTGCCTATGTTAACGCACGAGAGAAATGCGGAGCTATACCTGTGGTAACTCCAAAGGTAAATGGAAAGAGTACATATTATGGCTATATAATTTCTCATAAAGACAGTCCGGTTAAGAGCATTAATGACCTTAAAGGCAAGTGCTTCGGGTATGTTGACGAGAAGAGCGCATCGGGTTATTTATATGCAAGGCATATTATCAAAACCCACAATATGGACCCGGACAAGATATTCAGCAAGGTTGTTTTCCTGGGCAACCATGATAATGTTATCGAATCAGTTCTCAAGAAGGAAGTTGATGCAGGAGCCACCTATGATGAAGCATACATAAAAGCTAAGGAAAAAGGACTTCCTGTGGATGATCTCAATATTATTGCCAAGACCGACGAAATCCCCAAAGATGCGTTGGCCGCAAGAAGAGATTTCCCTGAAGAGCTTATCAAGACGCTCAGGGAAGCCTTCGTTAAATTTAATAATTATGAGGGCATTGCAACCAAGATTGACGGATTTATTGAAAGCTTCGACACCCAATATGACATAATCAGAAGTCTGAATAAATAATTCAATACTTTAGGCATTGTTGCGGCATGCCAATTTCCCGGTTGCATATTGAATCGGAAGAAAGGTGAATAATAAGTTGTAGCTCACCTGTTATGAATATGCGATTTAAGAGGTTGGTATTTTGATTACAGGAGATAGCCGCAACAATATGCTTAAGGTTCTTCAAAAAATACCTGTCTGCCTTTTGGCAATGTTTCTTACTTTTGTACTGACAGCATCATTAATGGTTCGTGCAGAATATTGCGCATATCGGTACAGTGATAATCCTGTTTGGGCAAGGCAGGATTTTTTCACGGTCTTATTTATTGTTAATCTGGTGTTTCTGTATTTTTTGGTGCTGCAGTCGTTGAACAGAAGACTTAGTCTCTTTGACCGGGACCAGGTGATCTATTATGTCTTGTTTTTTTCAGCATTGATTCAGATTTCCTTTATTCTGCTTTTCCCTGCCAGACAGTTTGCTGATCAGGACTCGGTCAACCGAATCGCAATGCAGGTTATAGAAGGGAACTTCTCACAATTCCGGCAAAAAGGTTATCTTTACAGATTCCCCAATAATGTAGGGATTACTTTATTCCTGTCTCTGTTATACAGGATATACCCTGCACCGCTTCTTCTTCCGAAACTTATGAATATAGTCTTTTCTACGGCTACATCTTATTTGACATTCAGAATATATGAGGAATCTAATAATGAAGAATATGAGCCAAGCTATTTAAGTTTAATTCTGTCATCATTTTTTCCTCCCATGATACTTCTTAACAACATGGTATACAACGACATCTATTCGGCGGCGTTGTTTGCCGGAGCTGTATATAACGCGGTTATGCATGTAAAAACAAAAAGAAACATAAGAATAGTATATGCCTGCTTGCTTATTGTGGCAGGGAATTTCTTGCGTCAGATGGGTGTAATTTTTCTTCTGGCACTCACTATATATTTCATTCTTAAAAAAATGAAAATAAGAAAGGCTCTTGCCTTTCTGGGGATTGGACTAATATTGTTACAGCTTCCGTTGTTTGCCGTCAATACCTTCCTGTTATCCTCAGGGGAAATAACCGAGCCTCTGGGCAAGAACTCCATTCCCGTTTACATGTGGCTCAATATCGGAATGAACCACCGTAAGATCGGGTACTGGGACGACTCTGAATCCTACCGTGTTTATACTAACGAAGGCCAGTGGGATAAAGAAAAGAGTGCAGAGATTTACAAGTCCCTTATAAGGGAGAACTTGAGGAAAAATGGTATAAAAGGAATTGCCAATACTTATGTTAAAAAGAATATCTGGTTGTGGACAGAAGGGACATATCAGGCAGAATACTATGGAATTGGTTCCTGGGGATATTTGTATCATACTGTCGCCACAAAGGTACTTGAACATAATCAATTATTCAGGGATCTATTAAGGTGGTTTCTTCATGGGTCAAATCTCCTGCTGCTTTTTCTGACCTTGTTCGGCCTGATTTATTCAATTACCGGCAGAAGGGAATACCCCTTCCTGCTGCCTGCAATAGTGTTTTTGGGGTTTATCGGGTTCTATACATTATGGGAAATCAAGCCCCGGTATGTTTTTCCAGTTTATCCGTATCTCATTGTTACGTCCAATTATGGTTTTTCAATTTTATATAATAAACTATTAAGTTTGAGGGAGAAGAGAATCCAGAAAAAAATACTCTCTTCAAATTAGCTGAAGAGAGTATTTTGCTTTATCCGTAATACTATTATTTAATACTCATGAATTATCAGAAAACAAATGCTATTTCAGATTGTTTTTAATATCATATTGCTCCTGCATCTCGGTAATCCAGGTTGGGTACAATTCGTTAACCTTCTGGTTTCTCAGAATATCCTTTATCTCATCCTTGCTGTTTTCAAGGGTGGCTTCCTGTGCCTCTTTTTTGTCGGTTACTTTAATGATATGATACCCGTATTCTGATTTTACAGGCTCGCTGACCTGTCCGATTTCCATGGAGAAGGCTGCGTCCTCAAACTCCTGTACCATTTCACCTTTTGTGAAATAACCAAGATCGCCCCCGCTCTGGGCACTTCCGTCTTTGGAATACTCTTTTGCGAGTGCGGCGAAATCTCCGCCGTCATCCAAAAGCTTTTTAACCTTATTGGCTGTCTCTTCGTCATCCACAAGTATATGGCTTGCCTGAACCTCTTCTTCCTGAGCAAATCTGTCTTTATTTTCTTCAAAATAAGAATTTATTTCTTCATCGGTTATCTCGATTTTTGGCTCAAGAATTTTCACAATGGTCAAATAGTTTTTAAGTTCCTCTTTCATCTGGTCCATAGTATAGCCTGAGTATGCAAGCTGAAAATTGAACATTTCCTCTCCGCCGACCTGTTCAATCATTTTATCAAGTTCCTTCTGAACGTCTTTATCGGTTACGGAAATCTTGGCTTTCTTTGCTTCCAATTCTACAATCTTCTCTGTAATCATTGAATCGAGAACCTGGGAACCATACATTTCTACAAGCCTGTCATAGAATTGATCTTTGGAGATTTCCTCTTCACCGATCTTCGCCACTACCTCACCATTATTTAGGGAAAGGGCTACAATTAGCACTGCGGCTGCCACAATAAGTATTGTGACAAATAATGCCACTTTGCTTCTGAAAAAGTTGTTTTCCATATTTTCCATTACTTTTCTCCTTTTTAGCTTTCATAAGAAATCAATACGAATAAGTATATCATAAAAAAAGAATATGTCCAAACTGTGAATTTCCGGTAAACATGATGTGAACGATTTCCCACGCAATTTAAAACACACCCTGTACCAATACCATATACACTACAGTTCCGACTCCTATACTTAATAACGTATTGTTTTTCCAGAGGTGGAGAAACACGACGCAGAGAATCGCAATTGCTTCGGGTATTCCATAAGGGCTTATTAAGAGGGAGACATTCTTCAGACAAAATACAACCAGCATCCCCATTACCGGGTAGGGCAGCACTTTTCCAAGATAATCAATAAATGCCGGGGTTTTTTTGTTATCAGGCAACAGAATAAAGGGAAGAACCCTGGTAAGCAATGTTCCCAATGCTACCAATGCAATTATTATAAAAGTTTCAAAGGAATTAAGCGTCATTGAGCTACCCCCTTTTCAATGGGTTTTCTGAATACGGTCAATGATGCGATAATCAAAACCATGGACGGAATAATGAAACTATCAGGTCCAAACAATAACAGGCAAAGTATTGAGCCTCCAAGGCCGATTAATGCGGGGACGTGATTCTTCTGAGCCCTCCACTGGTTTATGAAAATAACTATAAACAAAGCTGTCATGACGAAGTCTATGCCTTTGGTATTAAATGAAAACACAGAGCCCAGCAAAGCACCTATGGCAGAGGCAGCGATCCAGTATATATGATTTATGAGGGTTATAAAAAACATGACCTGGTCTTTATCCACACCATCAGGAATTTCTGCGGAGCATAAAAGTGAATAAGTTTCATCGGTCAGTCCGAAGATAAGATATGGCTTGTACTTTCCTGTTCCCCTGAACCTGACTAACATTGACAATCCATAGAACAGATGTCTTGCATTTACCATCAGGGTAATGATAAAGGCATTCAGTGGATTGAAGGCTGAAGTAAGCAGATTAACAGCCACAATCTGGATTGAACCGGCATAAATAAACAAACTCATGGCAATTGCCCATGCAAAATGGTAGCCCTTGCTTGAAAGAAGAATTCCAAAGGCAATTCCTGTGAACAGGTATCCGGGCAGGACAGGAATAGTATAAGGGAATGCTGTTTTCAGTGCCTTCACTTTTTGCTGCAATGTATGTACCTCCGCAATAGTCAAGATAAATAATGATAAATAATAAAGGATATTATCTGATAATTTTAGCACAATACCTGGCTAAAGCAATGCATATTTTGCCTTTATGTATGGTCTCCTGATTTTAATATATCTTTTTGGAGAAAACTGCTATAAAATTGAATAAGAAATCCACCATATAGTGGGACTACTTGCTGTGTGGCAATAATAATATTGAAGATATGATTTCTTTCATTGTAAACTATACAAAAAGTGGAGTTTTATATACGATTATTGATTAATACGGGATTAATAAATACGGAATGGAGAGTTATATGCAGGGAAAGAAAGTATCAGAATCAAAAATAGAAATGAGGGAGCTTGTTCTCCCCAATGACACCAACTTACTGGGCAATTTGCTGGGAGGCACACTCCTGCACTGGATTGACGTTGCGGGCGCAATGGCTGCGTCAAAGCATTCTCAGTCCATTGTTGCAACAGCCGCTATTGACAGCGTTGATTTCAATATGCCTGTCCGTGCGGGGGAAATGGTTGTTTTAAAGGCAAAGCTGACCTGGGTGGGCAGAACTTCAATGGAAGTGCTGGTAGAAGTATGCTCGGACAATTTCCTGACCGGGGAAACCCACCTTGCCAACAGGGCATACCTCACTTTTGTAGCATTGGACGAGAACGGAAAACCGCAACCGGTACCGCCACTGATAGTGGAGACAGAGGAAGAGCAAAAAGAGTACCAGGAAGCTATGAAACGAAGGGAAGAACGATTGAAGAGACGCAAATCCAATAATAGCTCTTCCCAGTGCAAATAGCTGTGTTTCAACATTTATGCGGTTTTGTTGACAATGAAGAATCGTATGGATACAATTACATTTATGGATAATGGGTCCAAAGCCCTATTCTATCCGGACAGGAGTGAGCTATATGCCGATTAAGGCGCCAAAAGGAACCAGGGATATATTGCCGGAAGACATTTATCAATGGAATTTTGTTGAAGAGAAGTTTGCAAATCTGTGTAAAAGATTTGGATATAAAGAGATAAGGATACCAGTCTTCGAACATACCGAGCTTTTTCAGCGGGGAGTAGGAGATACTACCGATATAGTTCAGAAAGAGATGTATACCTTTTTGGATAAAGGGGGACGGAGTATTTCCCTTCGCCCTGAAGGTACTGCAGGTGTAGTAAGAAGTTTTATCGAGCATGGTATGTCATCTTTGCCCCAGCCTGTAAAGCTTTTTTACCAGATAACCGCTTACAGGTATGAAAATGTCCAGAAGGGAAGATACCGCGAATTCAACCAGTTTGGGGCGGAGCTTTTAGGAGCGTCCGACCCTGCTGCCGATGTTGAGATAATAACCTTACTGGCTTTGTTTTTCCAGGATCTTGGTATCAAAAACCTTGAATTGAACCTTAACAGTATCGGTTGTCCCAAATGCCGTGGGGAGTACAACAAAAAATTAAGAGCCTATCTTGAATCGAAGATTGAAGGGATGTGCGATACCTGCAAGGACAGGTTTCATAGAAACCCATTAAGAATCCTGGACTGCAAGGAAGAAACATGCAAGAGTATAGTAAAAGACGCACCAGCCCTTCTTGACAACATTTGCGATGAATGCCGGGATCACTTTAAAAAAGTGACAGACAAGTTAAATGCAATAGGCATCATTTATAATATTGACAAAGGTATTGTCCGTGGACTTGATTACTATACAAAAACCGTATTTGAATTTGTGTCCAGAAACATTGGTTCCCAGGGAACGGTCTGCGGTGGCGGCCGCTATGATGGCCTGGTGGAAGAATGCGGAGGACCGCCTACGCCGGGTATAGGATTTGCGCTGGGAGTTGAAAGACTGCTCCTTGAAATGCAGAATCAGGGCATTGAAATACCTAAGCCCGAAGCTCCCGATATCTATATAGGTGCAATAGGTGAAAAAGCTGAACTTGTTAGTGAGAGACTTGCCTGGCAGCTTCGCCAGCATAATATAACATGCATAAAGGACATAATGGGCAGAAGCGTAAAAGCCCAGATGAAATATGCCGATAAAATCGGAGCCAATTATGTTCTCATACTGGGCGATGATGAAATAGAAACCAACAAGGCAAAGCTTAAGGATATGAGAACCGGTGATACAAAAGACATCACCCTGGATACACTTATAGACAGACTTATAAAGAATAAAGCGTGAGCTTTTAAGTGTTGGAGGATAGAACATGGAGACTTTACAGGGAATGAAAAGAACTCATCGCTGTGCTGAACTGACAGTGAATGATGCTGGAAAAGAAGTTGTTTTAATGGGCTGGGTGCAAAGAAGAAGAGACCTGGGAGCCCTTATTTTCATAACTTTACGTGACAGAAGCGGGATAATGCAGATTGTTTTCAACAGTGACACAAATCCTGAGCTTCATCAAAAAGCATTTCAACTGAGAAGTGAGTATGTTGTGGCAGTCAGAGGTACTCTTGCTTTGAGAAGTCCCAAGGACATAAACAGAGATATGCCTACTGGGGAACTGGAAGTACTTGCAACTGAATTAAGACTTTTGAGCAAGAGTGAGACACCACCCTTTTTTATTGAAGAAAACTCTGACGCCAACGAGGCTTTAAGACTTAAATACCGCTATCTGGATTTAAGAAGGCCGGACCTTCAGAGAAATATTATGTTAAGGCACAGGGTGGCCAAGATAACCCGCGACTATTTTGACGCCAACGGATTTTTGGAAATCGAGACCCCTGTACTTACCAAGAGCACTCCCGAAGGGGCCAGGGACTATTTGGTTCCGAGCCGTGTGCATCCTGGCAAGTTCTATGCCCTGCCACAGTCTCCGCAGCTTTTCAAGCAGCTCTTGATGGTATCAGGGTTTGACAGGTATATGCAAATAACAAAATGTTTCAGAGATGAAGATTTAAGAGCTGACCGTCAGCCTGAATTTACCCAGATAGACCTTGAAATGAGTTTTGTGGATGTTGAGGATGTTATAAGGATTAATGAAGGTTTCATCCAGACAGTCTTCAGGGAAGTACTGGGTATTGAGATTCCCACACCATTCAAACGGCTGACCTTTAAGGAGGCTATGGAACGTTACGGTTCGGATAAGCCTGATACCCGCTTTGGACTGGAACTTGTAGATGTTTCGGATCTTGTGAAGGATTCCGGATTTAAGGTTTTTGCTGACGCAGTAGCGGGGGGCGGAAGTGTCCGCGCCATTAACGCAAAGGGTGCTGGAAGCTTTTCAAGAAAGCAAATTGACGCCCTTGGCGAAGTAGTAAAAACATATAAGGCAAAGGGTCTTGCCTGGATTGTAATTGAAGAGGACGGAGTTAAATCGCCAATATCCAAATTCCTTTCAGAGAAGGAGTTATCTGATTTAATTAACCGTCTCAATGGGGAAAAGGGAGATCTTCTGTTATTCGTTGCCGACAAGAATGAAATTGTGTTTGACGCCCTTGGCCATCTGAGGCTGGATTTGGGTAAGAAGCTTAACCTCATAGACAACAGCAAATACGATGTCTTATGGGTTACCGAATTCCCGCTTCTGGAATGGGACGAGGAAGAAAAACGCTGGGTTGCAAAACACCATCCTTTCACTTCGCCTATGGATGAAGATATAGAATATCTGGATACCGATCCGTCAAAAGTCAGGGCAAAAGCATATGATATTATATTGAACGGCTATGAAATAGGTGGTGGAAGTATCAGAATCCATAATCAGGAACTACAGAACAAAATGTTTAATATCATAGGCTTTACCGCTGAGCAGGCCAGGGAGCGTTTTGGATTCCTTCTGGAAGCCTTTAAGTTTGGACCTCCTCCTCACGGCGGATTGGCCTTCGGCTTTGACAGGCTTGTTATGCTTCTTGCCGGGACAGATAATATCCGTGATGTTATTGCTTTTCCAAAGGTCCAGAATGCATCGGATCTTATGACAAATGCACCCGATATAGTGGACGAAAAACAGCTTGAAGAGCTTTGTATCAAGACGGTGGATCCCGGTGACCAATAATGCTTCAAAAGAACTGAAGAGCTTTGTCATTCAGTTAATCATTGCGGGTGTTGTGTCTGTTGTTATCATTGTCTTTGTCGGGCGCATTGCAATAGTGGACGGATATTCCATGGCCCCTACTCTAAATGACAATGATGTGATTATTGTAGAAAGCATCAGCAGGTATTTTGGGAAGATAAACTCCGGCGATATAGTGATTATGAAAATTCCCGAGTTAATGGGCGGGAAAAAGAAATATGCCGTAAAGCGTGTTATTGCCACCCAGGGTCAGCATGTAATAATTGCTGACGGGAAAGTATCTGTGGACGGGAAAATCCTGAGCGAAGGATATATCAACGGCAATGAAACGTTAATCGGCAATTCGTTATATGATGATCTGGTTGTGCCTGAGGGCTGTGTCTATGTACTTGGTGATAACAGGCTGCCGGATAAAAGCAGGGATTCAAGGACTTATGGGCCTGTCAATGAAAACCGGATTATCGGAAAGTGCTGGTTGAGAGTCTTTCCGCTTGACAAAGCAGGATTTGTCAGGTAAGAAAAGCTACGCAAACTTTTCGCGTCTTCGGCTGTGCCATACAAGTGGCACAGCCTTTTCATGGCTTCTGCTCAAAGATAGTTGTGCTGTGCAAGTGGCAAAGTCTTTTCGCGTCCTCGGCTCAGGAAAGTTGTAAAGCTCAATGCTTGTTCTCTTGGGTACGCGGGCGAACTTGCCATCCGGGCAAGCGCCGCTCAGTCGACGTCCTGCCGACTGCCCCCAATCGAACTTCGTATTTCGCAAACAACTTTTAACCTTCGCCTGCAGATTGCTTAAAGACTTTGCCACTTGCACATGAACATTGTTATCCAGCCTAACACCGCTCGATCGACGTCCTGTCGATCGCCCCCAACCTAACTTCGAATTTCGCCAACAGCTTTAAGCCTTTGCATGCGGATTGCTCAAAGGCAGAGCTATTTGCACATAGACATTATCAAAATTCAGCGTCCTGTATCGGGAGACGCGTGACTGGTTTACCCCCGGGGAGCGTTGTGATAAAATATCAAGTGAAAAGTCGTTTTACGGTCTTGAAGCGGCAACCATCATTACATTCGTAAAGTCGCATAAATAGATTCACATAAGATATGAAAGGAAATACCTGATGGATAAAGACGTTCTTTGCAGGCCTTCGCTTTGTGAAGCGTTCAAAGCTGTTTTGGAACAATATAAATTGAATAATTCTTTTTCATCTGCATACATAACCGGACTTTGCTATCATAAGAATCACAGATGCATTGATCTGTATGTTGAATGTGATATAAAAATGGGACCTCAGCAATTAAAGGAGCTGAAAAAGGCCCTTTCGAAGTTCTTTCAGGTTTGCGTCAATATTTATCCTAAATTCAAAACCGTCAATTTTTCTGAAATTCAGGACTGGCAGAAAGATTATTTAATTTATCAGATCCAGGAAGAAAAGCCACACATGTGCCATTTTCTTGAGAATGCGGAATTCAGGCTTTCAGGACCAGATCTCAAAATCCTTCTTAAGAATCAATCTTCTGCCATTCTTGTTTCTTCGGGAGTTGGCCAGGTTATAGAAAAAGCCATGTTTGACCTGTTCGGTCAAGTGGTCAGGGTAAGTTTTAAAGATGCTCCGTCAGATGTTCAGGCTGTTGATTACCTTGAAAAGAAACAGGAAGAAGAAGAGCGCATCATAGCCCAAATGCTGGCGGAAGCAAATGAGCAGGAACAACAAAATAAAGCTAATTTGGCAAGGGATTTTGTTCAGGAAAACGGCGGATATACCAGAAACGGCAAATCAAACAACGGATATAAAGCTTCCGGAAAAAACAAAGCCCCGAAAGACCCCAACATCATTTTTGGCAGGGGCATCAGGGGCGAGCCTGTTAAGATGAACCAGGTGGATATAAATTCCGGTATGGTAACCATAGAAGGGCAAATACTTAAGACCGACCAGAGAGTTCTGAAAACCGGGTCAACCCTGTTTACCTTTGATATAACAGACTTTTCATATTCCCTTACATGCAAGCTTTTTCCCAATGAAGAAGAGCTTGAAATTGTGAAGGAGAAACTTGTGAAAGGGCAATATATAAGGCTTAGCGGAGAAGCTCAATATGATATGTTCGCAAAAGAGCTTGTAATCCTTGCCCGGGATATTCTGCTTATTGATGTTGAAAACAAAAGCAGATCAGACAATGCTCCCGAAAAGAGGGTTGAGCTTCATTTGCACACCCAGATGAGCCAACTGGATGCTGTAAGTGCTGTAAAAGATATTATCAACAGGGCGGCAAGCTGGGGACACAAAGCTGTAGCAATTACCGATCATGGTGTTGTCCAGGCATTCCCCGATGCCCAGAACACCGTAAACGCCCTTAAAAAGAAGGGCAAGGAAGTTAAAGTTATCTATGGCCTGGAAAGCTATTTTATTGCCAATGAGAGATACTCAAAAGGAGAGCTGGATTTCAGACAATCCGAGACTTTCCACGCCGTTATACTTGTAAAGAACCAAACAGGGCTTAAGAACCTGTATAAAATAGTATCTGAAAGCCATCTTAATTACTTTTACAAAAGGCCGAGAGTGCCCAAATCCCTCTTTGAAAAGTACAGGGAGGGCCTTGTAATAGGAAGCGCCTGTGAAGCCGGGGAATTATTCAGGGCTGTTTTGAACGGGGCTTCTGAGGAGGAGCTTATTAGAATAGCTTCATATTATGACTATCTTGAAATTCAGCCCATTGCCAATAACGCCTTTATGATCAGAAGCGGACAGGTGCCTGACGAAGAGACTCTGAGAGAATATAACCGTCGGATAGTGGAGCTTGGGGAGAAACTGAACAAACCTGTTGTCGCAACGTGTGATGTTCATTTTCTGGACCCTGAGGACAGAATATTCAGGGAAATCCTTCAGACCGGACAGGGGTATAAGGACGCCGCTTATCAGCCTCCTGTTTTCTTCAGGACCACTGAAGAAATGTTGAAGGAATTTGCGTACCTTGGCGAAGAAAAAGCCTACGAGGTTGTTGTAACCAACACCAACAAAATCGCTGATATGATGGATTGGATTGAGCCAATACCCCAGGGAACCTTCCCGCCCCATATTGAGGGAGCGGAAGAAGACATTAAAAGAATGAGCGAGGAAAAGGTCCGCGAACTATACGGGGACCCGCTTCCTGAAATTGTTCGGGCGCGTGTCGACAGGGAATTGGGATCAATTATCAAAAACGGATTTTCGGTTATGTACATGATTGCCCAGAAACTTGTCCATAAGTCGTTAAGTGACGGGTATCTCGTTGGCTCCAGAGGTTCGGTTGGCTCAAGCTTGGTGGCTTATCTTATTGGAATTACAGAGGTAAACTCTTTGCCTGCCCACTACCGGTGCGGCAAATGCAAGTATTCGGAGTTTCACGAGAACAATGAGGCAGTGGCATGCGGATTTGACCTTCCGGACAAAAACTGCCCCGTATGCGGGGAACCCCTCATTAAGGACGGTTATGATATACCATTTGAAACATTCCTGGGATTTGACGGAGATAAAGAGCCAGATATAGATCTTAACTTCTCGGGTGAATACCAGCCAAGAGCCCATAAATATACCGAGGAACTCTTTGGCGAAGGCTATGTCTTTAGAGCTGGAACTATTGCGACAATAGCGGAAAAGACAGCATACGGATTTGCCAAGAAGTATCTTGAAGAGCAGAATATTATTGGCACCCGGGCGGAGATTGAACGGCTTGCAAGCGGATGTACCGGAATAAAAAGAACCACCGGTCAGCATCCGGGGGGAGTCATGGTATGTCCCCACCACAAAGATATATATGATTTCACCCCAATACAGAGGCCCGCTGACGATACCGAATCGGATATTATAACCACCCATTTTGACTACCATTCCATAAGCGGCCGCATATTGAAACTTGATATACTGGGTCACGACGACCCTACGGTAATACGTATGCTTGAGGACCTGACAGGTGTTGACGCAAAATCAATACCTATCGGGGAAAAGAAGACAATGGGCATATTCTCCGGTACGGAGCCGCTGGGAGTGACTCCCGAACAGATTCGAAGTGAGGTAGGAACTTATGGTGTGCCTGAGTTTGGCACCAAATTTGTCCGACAGATGCTGGTAGATACAATGCCTACAACATTTGCCGAACTCATCCGTATATCGGGGCTTTCCCACGGTACCGATGTCTGGCTGAACAATGCCCAGGACCTCATCAGGGAAGGAGTTACCACCCTTCCCAATGTAATTGCCTGTCGTGACGACATTATGATTTATCTTATTCAGAAGGGTCTTCCGCCTCTGACTTCCTTCAAGATAATGGAATCGGTACGTAAAGGAAAAGGGCTGAGCGCGGATGATGAGGCGCTTATGAGGGAGAATAACGTCCCCGAATGGTACATAGAATCGTGCAAAAGGATAAAATACATGTTCCCAAAAGCCCACGCGGCAGCCTATGTTATGATGGCATTCAGGATTGCTTGGTTTAAAGTGTATTACCCGGAAGCTTTTTATGCCACATATTTCACCGTAAGGGCGGATACATTTGATGTGGGAATAATCTCAAAAGGCTATAACGCCATTAAACAGGCCATAGAGGATATAGAAAAGAAGGGTAATCTCGCCACAAACAAGGAAAAAGACCTGCTTACAATATTGGAAGTCGCCCTTGAAATGACTGCCAGAGGCATAAAATGTCTTCCTGTTGACTTATATAAATCCTCGGCTGACAAATTCCAGATAACAAAGGATGGACTTCTTCCTCCATTTACAGCACTACCCGGACTGGGAGCTGCCGCGGCGCGTAATATTGTGGAAGCCAGAGACAAAGGTGGCAACTTTATTTCTGTGGAAGACCTCAAGGCGAGAGCAGGAGTGTCCAAAGCAGTAATTGAAATAATGGAAGACAACGGCTGTCTTGACGGCCTTGACCAAAGCAGCCAGCTTAGCCTGTTCTGAGTACCTTTATCCGTATTGGCAAATACGGTTTAATATTTCAGGCATAAAGCAAGAATACTGAAAGAAAGAAGAGATTAACTTTCAGTGAAAGGACGGTGAATCCCGTGAGTATCAGGGAACTTGTACTGAAAAACAGGTCATACAGAAGGTTTTACCAAAATGAGAAGATAGAAAGAACCTTGCTTGAAGAATTGGTGGATTTGGCAAGACTCTCTTCCTCAGGAGCAAACCTCCAGCCTTTAAAATACGTTTTATCCAATGAGCCCGATAAAAATGAAATCATATTTCGGCATTTAAAATGGGCGGCTTATCTTAAAGACTGGAACGGGCCAGAGGAAGGGGAAAAGCCTTCGGCATATATAATTGTTCTTGGGGACAAGGAAATCTCAGGTAATTTCTTCTGGGATCACGGAATTGCCTGCCAGAGCATTCTTCTTGGAGCTTGTGAAAAAGGTCTTGGTGGCTGCATGTTTGGAAGCGTGGACAAAAAGGGACTGGCGGAGAAATTAGATATCCCCGAAAGATATGACATATTGGTGGTTATAGCTCTTGGCAAGCCGAAAGAAAAAGTTGTACTTGAAGATTTAAACGAAACAGGGGATATTAAATATTGGAGGGACGAAAACGGCGTCCACCATGTCCCCAAAAGAAAGCTTAAGGATATAATACTTGATATTTGATACTTACCGGGACATCTTTGGCATATTACTAATTCTGATCGGTGCATTTAATTGGCTTCGGAAGTTCACAGCTATGATAAAACTCGATTTCTTTTGTTTAATGAGTAATTTTCCAGGAGGTTTAATATGCAGGAGCTGGTAAAAAGACTTGAAAACACTGTGGAATTTCTTAAAGAAAAACTTAATCAAATCCCCGAAATAGCAATAATTTTGGGCTCCGGTCTCGGAAGCCTTGCAGACCTTATAACAGACAAAGTTGAAATACCCTATGAAATTATTCCCGGCTTTCCAGTGACCACTGTTGCCGGGCATGAGGGAAAGCTTATTGCAGGAAATTTAAGAGGTAAAAGAGTTCTTGCCATGAAGGGCAGGTTCCATTATTACGAGGGAAATGAAATGGACTCGGTGGTATATCCGATTCGGGTCTTCAAAAAGCTCGGAATTGAGAAAATAATTGTAACCAATGCCGCAGGCGGCGTAAACAAAGAATTCAAACCTGGTGATCTCATGCTTATAACAGACCACATTGGCCTTTTCTGTGAGAATCCTTTACGCGGTGAAAACCCTGACGAATTAGGGCCGAGATTCCCTGATATGACCATGGCTTATGACCGCGAGGTACAGAAACTTGCCCTGAATTGTGCTGAAAAAGCAGGCATTGAATTAAAAACAGGCATTTACTGCTATTGTAAAGGTCCATCCTATGAATCGCCTGCAGAAATAAGGGCAATAAGGGTTTTAGGCGCTGACGCAGTTGGCATGTCCACAGTTCCGGAAGTTATTGCAGCAAGGCATATGGGTATGAAGATACTGGGAATATCATGCATAACCAATATGGCCGCAGGAATTCTGGACCAGCCACTTGATCACAAAGAAGTAATGGAAACCGGAAAGATGGTTGAAAGAAAGTTCTCAGGACTTGTCAGTGAAATAGTATCCTGCTGGGGCTAATAACTTCAATATATCTATAGAGAACTTGGAGTTTCTATTGGTGTAAGAACATAGAGCTTTTTTGCGTGAAAAACTTATTGTTTAATTGGTGAAAAAACTTAGAGTGTTTAAATTGTGAATCACAAAACTAATTCGATTTAAAAGAGCGGAGGAGCAAAGTGGATTATCAGATTCGTGATATAACTCTGGCTGAGTCCGGACGAAAGAAAATAGAATGGGTTAAACAATACATGCCAATTCTGTCTGAGCTTGAAGAAGAGTTCAGTAAAACCAAACCTTTTGAGGGAGTAAAAATCTCCCTTTCGGTTCATTTGGAAGCCAAGACCGCTTATTTGTCAAAGGTTCTGGCGGCAGGCGGGGCACAGATGTCTGTTACAGGCAGCAATCCCCTTTCCACCCAGGACGATGTTGCAGCAGCTCTTGTGGCAGACGGCATTCAGGTTTTTGCCTGGCACGGCTCAACTGAGGAGGAGTATGCAAGGCATATAGAAATGACTCTGGAACACGGTCCCAACATAATAATTGATGACGGGGGAGACCTTGTTTCTGCCCTGCATACCAAAAAGCAGGACCTGATACCTAACGTTTGGGGCGGATGCGAAGAGACCACCACAGGTATTCTCAGGTTAAAGGCAATGGAGCGGGACGGAGTGCTGAAAATTCCCATGATGGCAGTAAATGACGCCATGTGCAAGCACCTGTTTGATAACCGGTACGGAACCGGCCAGTCGGTTTGGGACGGCATAAACAGAACTACCAACCTTATTGTGGCCGGGAAAACGGTAGTTGTGGCAGGGTATGGATGGTGCGGCAAGGGTGTTGCCCTAAGAGCCCTGGGACTTGGCGCAAAAGTAATCATTACCGAAATTGACCCTGTAAAGGCAATAGAGGCAGTAATGGACGGATTTACAGTAATGACCATGGATGAGGCGGCTCCTTTGGGTGATATCTTTATCACGGTTACAGGATGCATAAAAGTAATCCATGAGGAACATTTCAAGAAAATGAAAGACGGCGCGATTCTCTGCAACGCCGGACATTTCAACGTTGAGATATCCATTCCCGACCTTGAAAAGCTGTCTGTAACTGCAAGGGAATACAGAAAAAATATCATGGGCTATACTATGGAAGACGGCCGCACACTTTACCTTCTTGGAGAAGGCCGCCTTGTCAATCTGGCATGCGGAGACGGACATCCTGCGGAAATTATGGATATGAGTTTTGCCGTTCAGGCAATGAGCGCCCTTTATATAAAGGAGAACAGGGACAGACTCATGCCTAAAGTGTTTGATATCCCTGAGGAAATTGACAGGAATATTGCCCTGCGCAAGCTCAAAAGCATAGGCGTTGAAATAGATAAGCTGACTGATGAACAGGAAAGATATCTTGGAAGCTGGCAGGTGTAAATAGGCTTTTTAAGGCTGGGATTTGATTTCCGAATAGAGGGTTATTGTGTTTTTCCCCTTTTCCTTGGATTTATAAAGCGCTCTGTCAGCTGCTTCTATAAGTTCTGAAGCAGTTTTTCCGTCATCCGGGTATGACGAAATTCCAACTGACACAGTTAACTTAGGGGAAGTGTTGGTCTGCACTAATCTCCTGAATTGTTCCGCAATTGTAAATGCTCTGGCGGGCGGCGTTGACGGGAGTATCACCAAAAACTCGTCACCGCCGTAGCGTCCGATGACATCATCCTGCCTGAAAGAGGATTTGGCAAGGTTTGCTACCATTTTTATGCACCTGTCTCCAGCCCGGTGGCCCATTGTATCGTTTATATTCTTAAAATCATCTATATCCATCATAATAACCGACAGCATATAATGGGGTGTTCTTTTAAGTATTGCTTCAAGGCTGCCGGTGATGGCAGAATTTGAGTACAGATCCGTCAGACTGTCTTTTTTGGACTTTTCCAAAAGCCTGCGGTTTGATCGCTCTATTTCGTTTACCCGTTTTATGACTTCGGATTGAATTGAGAAATTCATTCGCCTGAGATCATCAACATTTTTGGAGTATTCCCTGAAAAGTTGCCCGAGTGAGTTCTGATATACGAAAACTGAACAAAGCAAGAAACCCGCACCGGTGAGGAAAACTGTCTCCGCGGTGATTGTATCTGTTAAGAGCCACACTCCCAGTGCGGCACTAATCATGAAAAGACCGAAATATGCGATACAATAATATTTCTTTTTATTATAGAAACAATAAAATATCATGAATGCATTTGTCAGAAGAACTGCTGTGATTACAATTATAAAAAGCACCAATTTTGAGCTGTATTCCAATAGATTTGCATTAAAATATGCGACTCCTGTGACAAGAAAAGGGAACATATAATATATTTTTAGTCCCTCACCTTCTTTGAAAAGCAGGGTGGAGGTGCAAAAAACTGTCAGCAATATATGTCCCAGAAACAGTAAATTTAATGCATGGGATTTATCATAGGGTGCAGCTAAGAAAGCTGCAATATTAAAAAACAGAGGGATAACAAAATTAAGACCGAACGCCCTTGTTTTCAGCGGCTGAAATTTGACCACCAAAGCGTTTATAATAAAATAAGCAGAAAAAATAACTGATATTAAAAGAAACATCTGATTCTCAAGGTAAAAAAACAGCATCTGGGCCTCCGAATTAAAATATTTGTCTGTCCTTAATATCGGAAAAATGGGGCCCTTGTTTTACAAGCCGTAAAATGGTTTACTATTGACAGAGGTATGTTTAGGTATAAGATAGCAGTAAAAAGAAAAAATACCTTGTATATGATGAGAACAGGAGGGGTTTGAATGGGTTTGCCTGCCGGAAAGACTTCGGTTGAAAAACTTGCAGAAAAAAATGGTGTTCAATTTTATCGTATAAAATCGGATAAATTCAAGACAACGAGAATTGATCTGTTTTTCATGGATAATCTTGAAAGGGACAGGGCAAGCGGAAACGCGCTGTTGCCGTCAATTCTTAAAAGGGGATGCGCAAGCTATCCCAGTGTCACAGAGTTTGAACGGAAACTTGAAGAATTATACGGGGCTGATATAGACGGAGGTTCCCTGAAAAAAGGTGAAACCCAGCTAATATCATTTCATATGTCCCATATTTCTGACAGATATACCCTGGGGAATGAAAAGCTATTTGATGAGTGCAGCCAGCTGTTGATGTGCATACTGGAAAAACCGCTTATTGAGGAGAACGGATTTAAAAAATCCGTGTTTGCCAAAGAAAGAGACAACCTTATAGATTATATCCGGAGCCGGGTCAACAATAAAATGCGTTTTTCCATGACAAGGTGCATTGAGGAGATGTGTAAGGGAGAACCCTATGCCATCTCTGAAGTCGGTTCGGAAGCCGATGCGTTGCTTCTGACTCCGCAGAATACCCTTGAATTGTACAGGGAAATGATCCAGACTTATCCTGCATACGTCTATATTTCAGGAGAAGTTGACGATATCAGTATCCAGAATTTCATTGATAATTTCATCTCGATGGGAAGAGGAAATATCAAATCTCTTAAGACTTCCCCGGTACAGAAAAATGTGAGCGAAGTAAAAAGAATTGATGAGAGCATGGATGTGAATCAAGGGAAATTATGTCTGGGCTTCAGAACCCAGGTTGACGCCTGCTCGCCAGATTACTATCCCCTCGTAGTGTATAACGGTATTTTAGGCGGTGACACACATTCGAAACTGTTCCAGAATGTAAGGGAGAAGGCGAGCCTTGCGTACTATGCCCAGTCCATACTGGAAAAATATAAAGGACTCATGATTATTTTAAGCGGTATAGAAGCCGAAAACCGAGGCAAGGCCGAAGAGATTATATTAAAACAGGTCGAAGAAATGAAAAATGGAAATATCTCAAAGGAAGAGATTGAGGCCACCAAAAAAGCTCTGGAGACCGGAATGAAATCCATGCAGGACAGCCAGGGCTCAATTGTCGATTTCTTTATGAGCCAGCATCTTACCAATTGTACCGAGGATTTCGATTCCCAGGCTGAGAAATTCAAGAGTGTTTCCATGGATGATGTGGTCAGAATAGCGCAGAATGTTCAGCTTGATACTGTATATTTCCTGAAGCCAAATGAAAAAGCAAGTGGGGAGGGGAATGAATGAACTATAATACTCAATTCTATGAAAAAGTCGGAGAGACCCTCTATGAATACCGGCATGAATCAGGGTTGAAAGTGTTCTTCGTAAAAAAGGCCGGATATAATAAGAAAACTGCAATGTTCGGAACCAATTACGGCTCTATTGACAATGTTTTCAAAGTACAGGGAAGCGACAGGGAAATTGAAGTACCTGACGGCATTGCCCATTTCCTTGAACATAAACTCTTTGAGCAGAAAGACGGAAACATGCTTGACAAGTTTTCGCGACTTGGCGCTTCACCAAATGCTTTTACTTCGTTTACCCAGACAGTATACTATTTTTCATGCACCGATCTTTTTGAAGATAATTTCAGGATGCTTCTTGACTATGTGCAAAATCCCTGGCTGACCGACGAAAATGTTGAGAAAGAAAAAGGTATAATCGGCCAGGAGATACGCATGTATGAGGACAATGCGGAATGGAGGGTGTTTTTCAACCTCCTGGAATGCCTTTATGTCAAACATCCGGCAAAACTTGAAATAGCAGGATCAATTGAAAGTATCTCAAAAATAACAAAAGAACTTCTTTATGACTGTTATCATACTTTTTATACGCCTTCCAACATGATTGTGGTAGTAGTTGGTGATCTGGAACCGGAAGGAGTATTTTCAATTGTTGATGATATGATAAAATTTAAGGACAGGGGCAAAGTTGAGAAAAGATATCCTGACGAGCCTGAAGAACTCAACAGTGAATACAGGGAACAGAAACTTTCGGTTTCAATGCCTTTGTTCTATATGGGAATTAAAGATAATAAGAGGGTTTCCGGCGCTGAGCTTTTAAAACGAAGAATTGCTCTCAGTATTGCGCTTAATGATACCATGGGCAGAAGTTCAACCCTTTACAACAGGCTTTACGAAGAAGGTCTCATCAACGATTCATTCCGCTTTGAGGCTTCACTGGACCAGGCTTTTGGATTTGTCGCATGGGGCGGACAGTCGGTTGACCCGAAGAAGACAGCCGAAATAATTTCGGGAGTGCTGAAAGAACTTGCTGAAAAAGGTATTGATGAAAAATCCTTTACAAGGATAAAGAAATCATACCAGGGCATGTATATTAGAAGTTTCAACTCTGTGGACACCATCGCCCGGGAGGTTATGGACACCTGCTTCAATGGAACAAGTTATTTTGATGTGGGGAAAATCTATGAGGAGTTGGATGTATCCTATACCAATAACGTCATAAGAGAGGTTTTCAATAACAAAGCCGCTTTGTCGGTTATAAATCCGTTATAAGAAATGGAGGCAGGCGACTATGGGGGTCGACTTTATCGAATTTCCGAAATTAGGTATTAGATTAAATATAAGTCCAATCGCTTTTTCCATACCCTTGGGACCGGACAGGACTATAACTGTCCACTGGTATGGGATTATTATAGCAACCGCTATTATGGTTGCATTTTCTCTGGCAATGAGGCATAGCAAAAAATTCAATATCAAAGAGGACGATCTCATTGATATGTTTTTGATGGCTCTGCCCATTTCAATAATATCTGCCAGATTATTCTTTGTAGTGTTCACATGGGACATGTACAAAAATGATCTTCTTGGGATATTCAGAGTCTGGGAGGGGGGCCTTGCCATATATGGAGCCATAATTGGCGCGGTCATCTCGGTATTCATTTTCTCCCGGATGAGAAAAATTGATATGCTTTACCTTTGCGATTTTGCCTGCGTTTATCTTCCTCTGGCCCAGGCTATAGGAAGGTGGGGCAATTTTACCAACCAGGAACTGTATGGCAGAAATACCGACCTTCCCTGGGGGATGACGGGAAACAGGATTCAGGCATTCCCAGATCCGGGGGTTGACGGCTCAAAACTGGTTCATCCAACCTTTTTATATGAGTCCTTACTGAATTTAATAGTTTTCACAATCCTGATCAGGCTGAGAAAGAGAAACAAAGTAAAAGGTTCTGTGTTTGCGACATATCTTATGTCCTACAGCTTTATCCGCTTTTTAATGGAATTCATCAGAGTTGATGAATTCGGTACCGGTTCAATACGTTATAACCAGGTAATTGCAGCAATGATTTTCTTTGGCGCCCTCATTTGGCTTTTATGGTTAGTAAATAACCATAAGAAAGATGTGAACCAGGGCGAAGAGGAATTGGCACCAAGCGCTTACTCGGAAGTTCTGCATAGTATTAATGAAGAGGAAGTCAACACAAATAATCTGACAGAATCCTCTGCCTCTGCAGAAGCATTAAATGACGCAGAAGCGGGGGAACACAAGGAAGAGTGATATATGGTAACAATAGAAAAGAACAGGGGCCCGTCACTTGTCAAAAATATTGACTGGATTTTGTTGGCAGTGGCACTGACCCTGAATATACTGGGGCTCATTGCTGTAAGGAGTGTCTCTGTTCACTTGAATCAACCTTCGCTATTTACAAAACAGCTTATAGCCTCGTTATTGGGGTTAGCCTGCATGGTGATAATGATGCTCATAGACTATAAGGACTTGCGGCTTTTAAGCATACCCGCATACATAGGTACTGTTATTCTTCTGCTCTTTGTCCTTATAGCCGGGGTAGGCCTGGAGGAAGTGGGTACTAATGGCTGGATTATTTTAGGTCCATTTTCATTCCAACCTTCGGAATTGGGAAAGGTCACTCTTTCAATAATTGCGGCTTACTTTCTTGAACGCATCAAGCAGGAGAATGGAAACCTCAACTATTTATGGCTTTTTGCCACTACAGGAAGCCTTGTAGGTCTGATTCTCCTTCAGCCGGACTTCGGAACATCAGTAGTGTACATGTTTATGTTTGCCTGTATGATTTTCGTTTTTGGCATACGTTATCGTACAATACTGATAATCATGGGTGCGGCACTGGTAACACTCCCCATATTCATGTTCGGGCTTCTGGAGAAAATATTTGGCTCTTATCAGATTGAGAGGATTCTTTCATTCCTGAATCCCGAAGCTTATGCCAGAACGGGTGCCTACCAGGTTCTTATGTCCATCCGGTACATAGGCTCAGGAACTCTCTTTGGAGTTGAGCCCGGAACCGAAAAGGCCGCCAGAAATGTGCCCGAAGCTGCAACCGACTCTATATTTGCCGTAATAGGCGAAGAATGGGGGTTTGTCGGTACTGTAACTGTAGTACTGCTTTTTGCAATTTTCCTTTTAAGGTGCCTCTACATTGCCCGTTTTGCAAGAGATAAGTTTGGAACTTATATAGTTATTGGGCTTATGTCCATGTTTTTGTTCCATTTCCTTGAGAATATAGGTATGAATATCGGTTTGCTTCCTGTAACAGGAATTCCGCTTCCTTTCATCAGTTACGGGGGCTCGTCGGTCCTGGTAAGTTATATTGCCGTGGGAATCATTATGGGCATTTCCATGCGACGGGAACGGCCAATGTTTGAAGTGCAATAGTATAAAATATTAAATTTATGTTACAAAATTTTATGCCAATAACTTTATTATATGACCTGGAAAAAGTTTTAAGCAATAATATTTTGTAGGAGAAAAATCTCCAGCATACAATATGTAGTACATGAAAAAATTTACAAAATTGAGGAAGGCATTTTCAATAAAAATGCCTTCCATTTTTTTGCCTTTTGGGACTAAAGAAGGGGTTGACGGGTGCCGATACTAAGGGTAAAATAATAGCCAAGTGGAGATAAGTGGTTCAAAGTGGTGGAGGTGAACGGAGTGCTGATAGGCAAGTATACTAATACGCTTGATGCCAAAGGGCGTGTATTTGTGCCGGCAGCTTTCCGTGGAGACCTCGGTGAACAGTTTGTACTGACACGCGGCTCCGAAGAGAAAAGCCTCTACATTTATCCCATGGATGAATGGGAAAACTTTGTACAGAAACTTCAACAGCTCCCTACATCAAAGAAAACCAGCAGAATGATTATCCGTCACTTTTGTGCAAACGCCACCAACTGTACCATGGACAACCAGGGAAGAATCCTTATACCTCAGGAACTGAGAGAGAAGGCGGAATTAAAAAAAGAAGTGGTGTTCATCGGTACGGTGAACAAAATAGAAATCTGGAGTGCGGATAATATTCAGACAGCAGAAGCGGAAGACATTGACGAGTTGCTTGAATCTTTGGACATTGATTTTTAACGGGGGAAGAAAGAGGCAGGTAAATGGAGTTTGAACACAAGCCCATAATGCTGAAGGAATGTATAGAATTCCTGAACATCCGTCCTGACGGCACCTACGTTGATGGAACCATAGGAGGGGCGGGGCATTCTTCCGAAATACTGAAGCGACTTGGCGCAAATGGTCTTCTGATTGGAATGGATCAGGATGCAAATGCTGTCAGGGCTGCTGAGAAAAAGCTATCCGGGATTGACACAAAAGGTAGTTTCGTAATTGAGCATACGAACTTTGAAAACATAAGAGAAGTGATTAAAAAGCACAAGAGAGATTCAGTTGACGGTGTACTTTTGGATCTGGGAGTATCCTCCCACCAGTTGGATGAAGGCGAAAGAGGTTTTTCTTATCAACATGACGCTCCGCTGGACATGAGGATGAACCGCGAAAACCCCCTGGATGCCAGGACTCTTGTGAACACCTGGAGCCAAAAAGAGCTTACCCGGATAATTAGTGATTATGGCGAAGAAAAATGGGCTTCCAGGATAGCGGATTTCATTGTCATGAGCCGGGAGAAAAAAGAAATTGAGACAACCGGCGAACTGGTGGAAATCATTAAGGCAGCAATTCCGGCTGCAGCACGCCGTACGGGGCCGCATCCCGCCAAAAGAACTTTCCAGGCAATCAGAATAGCGGTAAACCGTGAACTTGAAGTTCTGGAGAACTTATTAAAGGATGTGGCGGATATACTGAGCCCGGGCGGCAGAGTTGTGATAATTACATTCCATTCCCTGGAGGACAGAATCGTAAAAAGTGCATTTAAAGAACTGGCTCAGGGATGCATTTGTCCCAAGGACTTGCCACAGTGTGTGTGCGGAGTAAAACCAAAGGTTAAGATTATTACCCGGAAACCGGTGACTCCGTCGGAAGATGAGCTTCAGAAAAACCCCAGGGCGAGATCTTCAAAGCTCAGAGTGGCAGAGAAATTATGAAACGGCAAATAACACTACAGACCATATATAACAAAGGATAAAAGACCAAGTTACAAAAGATAAGATAATTGAGATACCAAAGAATTTAAAAAATACAAAAGAACTTTAATCAGGAAGAAACTAAAGGTAAACAAAATACCGACAAACCAAAGATAAGCATTATTAATTTACAAACTGAAAACTTAATAGTCAGATACATAAGATTTAACGTTACTAAAGAAAAAATGATTATTTACCAAAGCGAAACAGATGATTAAGAATCTTAATCATTCGCGAATTATACGGAAGATAAAAACAAAAGAAAGATTTACAAAGGAAAAAGTTAAAAAATCTACAAATGATTCAACAAAAAACACAAAAGACCAATTATTAAACTGTAGCTCTGCACATCGGGGGGCCGTTGAAAGGCCCCCAAAGTTGCCTTTGGGCAGCTGTATTTGATCTTTGGAGGAGGAGAAATTGTGGAGAGGAATAGCAGCTATATCTATGGCAGTGTTGCACCAAAAATCCCTCAGGAAACCGGAAGGTACCCTGAAAGGAAAAAGGTGACCCGTAGTGTTCCCCAAAAGGCAATGCCGTCACAGTCTTCAATTCCCAAGGTGCAGATGATATTCATTGTGGTCTTTATGGTAGCTGTAAGCTTTGTCATCCTGTATCGGTATACTACAATTTCAGAAATGAATTATAAAATGGGAATGCTGACTCAGGAATACGACAAGCTCAGAGATGAGAACAGAGCTCTTAAGGTTGATATCGAAACAAGTATCAATCTGGATTATGTTAAAGAGTACGCAGAGACAAATCTTAGAATGCATAAACCCGACAATTATCAGCTTGTTTTGGTTGATGTTCCCAAAAGTGATTACAGTGTTGTTGTAGACCAGTCCTATATAGACGGTGCTACAGGAAATACTTCTCTTATGAGTAATATAGTCAACTTTTTTAAGGCAATTCTGCCTTGAGGATCCGGTATCCCGGTTGGAGGAATCCTCTGTACAAGACAAGAATGATAAGGCATTTGAGCTAATATATATATCATTAGAGATAAACAGGACTATAGATTGATATTACCCGAATAAAATCAGTCTGTCGGTCCTTTTTTTGCAGGAGACTAAAAAAATGAAAGGCGGTACGCATATCAGCAGGATTAACAACACCAGAAGAAGTAGTGCCAGTTCAGATAAATTGCGTAAATCCGGCCGTTCAAAAGCTGACGCGCTGGGAAAGCCTAATACAACCAGGTATAAAAAGAGGGAGTTTGTTTTACTGCTCTTTTTTACTTTATCATTGCTTTTGTTAATCTACAAAGTCGCGGAGATTCAATTCGTCAAAGGTGAAAAATACAGGGAGATGGCATACCTTAACCAGACCCAGAAAAGGCAGATCAACCCCAAAAGGGGTACCATCTACGACAGAAACGGTAAAGGACTTGCCATCAGCGCTTCTGTTGATACTGTGGGAGTAAATCCCAAGGCACTCAGAGATGAGCTAAAAGGCGATGAAACAAAGCTTCGCACCCTTGCCAACGATCTTGCCACAATGCTTGGAATGGACAGCGAAACCATAATGGCAAAATTCAATAAGAATTCCCGTTATGAATTTATAAAAAGAAAAATTGAGAGGGAAATCGGAACCCAGGTAAGGGCATATTTATCTGAAAAGAAAATTACCAACATATATGTGGATGAAGATTCAAAACGCTATTATCCCAACGGAAAACTTGCGTCCCATGTACTGGGATTTACAGGAATAGATGATCAGGGTCTGAGCGGAATCGAACTTGAGCTGGATAACACGCTCAAGGGTGTTCCCGGCAAGATAATGAATGAGGTGGATGTACTGGGAAGACAGATAAGTTATTCCCAGGAACGTTACATCGACGCTATAGATGGCTATAATGTATACCTGACCATTGACGAGACCATCCAGCATTTTGCTGAAAAGACGCTTCAGCAGGCAGTTCTTGACTACAATCTTAAAAATGGCGGAATGGTTATAGTGATGAACCCCAAAACAGGTGAAGTTTTGGCAATGGCTTCATATCCTGATTTTGACCCAAACGACCCGGGAGGGAAACCTGATTTTATTGATGATCCCGATTGGGGCGGATTCTCTGATGAAGAGGACAGTAAACTTCTCTGGCAGACAGTTTTCAGAAACAAGGCTGTTATGGATACATACGAACCAGGTTCCGTTTTTAAGGCAATTACAGCAGCCGCAGCAATCGAGGAAGGAGTTGTAACCCCTACTACCCCGGAATACTGTAAACCCATTTCCATTGCCGGACACACCATCAATTGCTGGAGAAGCGGCGGACACGGTGCCGAAAATTTCACCGAAGCCGTTTACAATTCCTGCAACCCTGTATTCGTTAAAACCGCTCTCGATCTTGGCATCGAGAAGTTCTACAAATATGTAAGGCTTTTTGGTTTCCAGGAAAAGACGGGCATCGAGCTTCAGGGAGAGCCTTCATCTGAGGAGTTCAAACGCCTGTGGCACTCCGACCCGAAGGAGATAGACCTTGCGGTTTCTTCTTTCGGACAGCGCTTCCAGATAAGTCCTTTGCAGATGATAACCGCTTATTCGGCAATAGCAAACGGAGGAAATCTCTTAAAGCCGACCATCATAAAACAGATTACAGATAATGACGGAAATATAATCAAGAAATTTGAGCCCCAGGTAATAAGAAAAGTTATTTCTGAGGAGACATCAAAGACTATAAGAACAATACTTGAGGGTGTTGTTAAAGAGGGTACAGGTAAAAATGCCTATATCAGCGGTTACCGTATAGGCGGTAAGACCGGTACATCCGAGACATTGACAACCGACAGTGACGGAAGATATATTGTGTCTTTCATGTCCTTTGCCCCTGCAGATGATCCGCAGGTATGCGTTTTGGTAGCTCTGGACTTTCCGCAGGTACCCATGCATTTAAGATCTGGCGGTATTCTTGCAGCGCCAGTAGCCGGAAAACTCACAGAGGAAATACTTGAGTATCTGAGGGTGGAAAGGCAATATACCGATAAAGACAAGAGTGAAATGACTCAGGAAGTTTACGTGCCCAATGTTACAGGCCTTACCCTTAAAGAGGCTGAAGAAAAATTAAGTGCCTTTGGTCTTAAGTATATAGTTGAAGGAACAAATCAGAGTGAGAATGCCATAGTTTACAACCAGACACCTAAAGCTGATTTTTCAGTTCCTCAAAGTGCAACGGTAATCCTTTACACCGATGAGAACCATGAAGAAATGACAGTTCAAATGCCCGACTTAACCAACAAGTCAGTGGACGAGGCGACCGCAACATTAAAACAGTTAGGTCTGAACATCCGCATCAGGGGAACCGGTAAGGTTCAAAAACAGCAATACGAACCGGGTACCAAACTCAGAAAAGGTGATGTGGTTGAGGTAACCTTTGTGGAGACAGAGGTGGATTAACAGGCGCGAATATGCACTGTGAGCCGGATTATACAGGAAAGTTGTTAACAGAAACTTTTAAGGATATAATCTATTAGACAGTAGAATTTCCGGGAGGGAAAACAATGTTGTTAAAAGACTTAATCAGAAACGTAGAACCGGTAGAAGTCAAAGGAAGTCTTGATATAGAAATAAGAGGAGTAGCCTATGATTCAAGAAAGGCACTTCCTGGATATATGTTTGTATGTATCGACGGCTTTTCCACCGACGGCCACAAATATGCCCAGCAAGCCGTGGATAACGGGGCGGTTGTTCTGGTGGTCCAAAAGGATATATCAGTTATCGGTGAGGTCACAATTATAAAGGTCAGGGATTCCCGCGAGGCTTTGGCAGCCATATCTGCCGAATGGTTCGGCAACCCTTCAAAGGGCCTGTATTTTATAGGGATTACCGGCACAAAGGGTAAAACTACAACCACTTACATGGTCCGTTCAATTCTTGAAAAAGCGGGTCATACAGTGGGCCTTATAGGTACAGTCGCCAACTGTATCGGAACTGAAAAAATTCCTGCAAGGCGCACCACTCCTGAATCCTATGACCTCAATGAAATGCTGGAAAAGATGAAGGACAAGGGCGCCGATACTGTGGTTATGGAAGTATCTTCCCAGGGTCTTAAACTTCACAGGGTTTCTTTCTGTGATTTTGATATAGGTGTGTTCACCAATTTCTCCAAGGATCACATAGGCGGATATGAACATCCCGATATGGAAGATTATTTCAAGTCCAAGCTAAAACTGTTCACAATGTGCAAAGAAGGTATTGTGAACATGGATTCGGACAAAGCCGAACTTGTAATAAAGGAAGCAAAATGCCCGATTGTGACTTACGGCATCAAAAACCAGGCCGATGTCATGGCTAAAAATATTGAAACTCATTCAGATTCAGTTGAATTTGACGTTGTATCACCCTGGTTTAAGGAACATATAAAAGTTTCTGTTCCGGGTTACTTCAGCGTTTACAATGCTCTTGCCGCAATCAGTATCTGCGGCTTGAAAGAGGTAGCGGTCGAATTCATTAAAGAAGGACTCTTGAATGTTCAGGTTCCGGGAAGGGCAGAAGTTGTACCTACCCCGGGAAAACCCTATACAGTAATGATAGATTATGCCCATACACCAGAGAGCCTTGAGAATATTCTCTCCACCGTAAAAGAATTTGTTAAAGGACGGCTTATAAGTGTATTCGGATGCGGAGGAGACAGGGACAGGACCAAACGCCCGCTTATGGGTGAAGTATCAGGAAGAATTGCCGACCTGACCATTATCACCTCGGACAATCCGCGTACTGAAGAGCCTTCGCAGATACTAAAAGATATCGAGAACGGAATTAAGAATACCAGCGGGCAATACCTGGTTATTGAAGACAGAACTGAGGCCATCCGTTATGCCATGGAGCATGCTTTACCCGGTGATATTATTGTTCTGTCGGGTAAAGGTCATGAGACCTATCAAATATTCAAAGATAAAACCATACACTATGATGAGCGCGAAGTAGTGGAAAAAATACTGGAGGGATAGTTTTGAAAGTTCTTAGTGCTAAAACTATCGCAGAAATGGTCGATGGAAGGTTAAATGGCCCGGAAAGCATAATGGTTTCCCATATCTCGACAGACACAAGAAATATGGAAAAAAACTCACTTTTCGTAGCCATTTCCGGGGAACGGTTCGACGGCCATGATTTTGCTGAGCAGGCTGTACAAAATGGCGCCGTGCTTGTCCTGGCCCTGGAGGGTAAAAATATTCCCGATACTGTTCCTGCCATATTTGTGCCCGATACCATCAAGGCATTGGGTAAGCTGGCATCGGCCTACAGGGATATGTTTGACATTCCTGTTATAGCGGTAACCGGAAGTGTCGGAAAAACAAGCACCAAGGACATGATTGCCTCCATTTTGTCCACGCATTTCAAAGTTCATAAGACAAAAGGAAATTTCAATAATGAGATCGGAGTCCCCCTGTCAGTTCTGGAAATGGATGAAACCCATGAGGTTGCCGTTTTTGAGCTTGGCATGAGGGGCTTTGGTGAAATAAGCGAACTCTCCGGGATAGTTAAACCTGATATTGCAGTTATAACCAATGTCGGAATATCCCATATTGAGCGCCTCGGAAGCCGTCAGAATATTCTTAAGGCCAAGCTTGAAATACTGGACGGGCTTAAGAAGAACGGTACAGTAATTCTCAACGGTGATGATGAGCTGTTATCCGGGTTGAGAGGCCTTTTGCCATATAAAACCTTGTTCTACGGAATAAATGAAGGCCAGGATATTTGGGCTTGCGACTTAAGTTCCCAGGGAGAAGAAGGGGTCAATTTCACAATTCAGACCCAAACAAGCGAAATGGAATTGTTCATCCCCGCTCCCGGAATCCATAATGTTTATAATGCGCTTGCGGGAATTGCCGTGGCGCAGACCCTCAACCTCTCCGAAGCTGAGATAAGGGAGGGGCTTATGAGTTTCTCATCCTCAAGACTAAGGATGAACATTGAAGTAAAAAACGGAATAAAATTCATCAATGATTCATATAATGCTGCACCTTCCTCGATGAAAGCAGCCCTGGACGTGCTCTGTGAAATAGGAAAAGGCAAGAGAAAATGGGCTGTCCTGGGTGATATGCTGGAATTGGGAGAGTGGGCTGAAGAAGCACATAAAGAAATAGGTAGACTTGTCTCCATGATGAGCATAGACTATCTTGTAGGCATAGGCTCATTAGCCAGGTGGTATATTAAAGGAGCGGAAGAAAACAAGGGAAACAAGACGACCCCTATACTTTTTGCTTCTATCAGCGATGCCAAGCCATATATCAAGACATTAATGCAGGAAGGGGATGTGCTCCTGTTCAAGGGGTCACGCCGCATGAATCTTGATATATTGGTTCAGGAGTTGCTTTAGGAAGGAATGGATAATCAATGGACGCTATACAAAAGGCAATCCCTGCACAGGTTGCTGTTTATCTGATAAGTTTGTTCATTTCTGTGGTAGCCGGAAGAGTTTTGATACCTTTATTGAGAAGGTTGAAATTCGGCCAGATTGAAAGGGAAGAAGGCCCTCAAAGCCACAAGGTAAAAGCGGGAACACCCACTATGGGCGGTTTCATATTTCTTGTTCCCGTTGTGATTTTAGGTACTTACTTCTCGTTCAAGGATTTGCGGATTCTGCCGCTGGTTCTGGTAACCCTTGGGTTTGCTCTGATAGGTTTTTTGGATGACTTTCTAAAAATCAAAAGAAAGCACAATGAAGGTCTTACCCCGAAGCAAAAGATGGTGAGCATCCTAATTGTCGCAGGTATTTTTACATGGTATGCATCCACCTACACCACTGAAGCAGGAACTCTCATACTTCCGTTTTTAGGTATGGATTCCCCGATAACTTTGCCATTGGTGCTTTCAATACCGTTCAATATTTTTGTGCTGGCTGCCTTTACAAATGCGGTAAACCTTACTGACGGCCTTGACGGCCTTGCAGGTTCGGTTACAACCATAGTACTTCTTTTTTATACCGTAATCAGCAGATTCAACCCTGACTGGGATTATATACGCCTGTTCAGCTCAGTTCTGGCAGGGGGCATACTTGGGTTTCTGGTATATAATCTGTATCCTGCCAAGGTTTTTATGGGAGATACAGGTTCACTGGCCCTGGGCGGCGCCCTTGCGGCATTGTCAATTGTAACAGGGACACCCATTTTTTTGGGTATTACAGGAATAATCTATGTGGTTGAGACATTATCTGTAATGATACAGGTATATTACTTCAAAAAAACAAGGAAGAGGATTTTCCTGATGTCCCCGCTCCATCATCACTTTGAGCACAAAGGATGGAGTGAAATAAAGATTGTATCCGTATTTACACTTGTGACTATTATAGGTGGACTTCTGGCTCTGGCGCTTTTGAGGTGATTGGATGAGGAAGAGAGAGTATGACTTCTGGCTTCTGTTTACTGTAATAATGTTATTGGCATTGGGCACTATCATGGTATTCAGCGCCAGTTCATACAATGCTCTTAACTTTATGGGAAACAAATACCACTATCTTATAAGGCAGGTTATCTGGGTTACCCTGGGTCTTATAAGCATGTATATATTTTCAAAACTGGACTACCGCAGAATAGCGCTCAGCTCGCCTGTTCTGATGGGTATAAGCACGGTTTTGCTGATACTTGTGCGAATTCCGGGAATAGGGTCCAAAGTAAACGGATCATGGCGTTGGTTTAATTTCGGGGCATTTTCATTCCAGCCTTCGGAATTCACCAAAATAGCCATGATACTGTTTTTGTCCCTGAGCCTTTCGAAAAACAGCCATAAGCTTGATAAATTCTTTACCGGGCTTGTACCATATCTTATTATTGTTGGAATAGTTGATCTACTTTTGTACCTGGAGCCCCACATGAGCGCCATAATTCTTGTGACCCTTGTTTCAGTGGTTATACTGTTCTGCGCAGGGGCAAGAATCTGGCATTTCATGCTTCTGGCAATTCCTGCATCCATAGGGGGATGGATACTTATTGTCAGCGATGAATATCGCGTACAGCGTATTTTATCTTTTATGGATCCATTTAAATACGCACAGGACAGTGGTTACCAGGTTATAAACTCCCTTTACGCCATCGCCTCAGGTTCTGTATTTGGCAGGGGGCTGGGTAAAAGCCTTCAGAAATATCTTTACCTTCCTGAGCCTCACAATGACTTTATTTTCTCGGTACTGGCAGAAGAGTTGGGTTTTGTGGGAGCGGTGACTGTAATAATACTGTTTATGCTCTTTATCTGGAGAGGTTTGAAAATATCCATGAACGCCCCTGATATGATGGGAAGTCTGATTGCGGCAGGCATTACATCCCTTGTGGCATTGGAAGCTGTAATAAACATCGCGGTTGTAACGTCCACCATTCCCGCAACCGGAATGCCTCTTCCCTTCTTCAGTTATGGAGGTACATCCACGCTTTTTCTCTTGACATCCATTGGAATTCTGCTTAATATCTCAAAAGGGTCGTCAGCTTCATCCTACAGTCTGGTGAAGGCGCCCATTAACAAAAAGGAAATCTCGTCAAAGCGTGAGTTTTCCTGAACGGAAGCAGGTGTATTCTTGATATTATGAGATATATAATTTCAGGTGGCGGTACAGGCGGACACATATATCCCGGCCTGGCCATTGCAAAAGAAATCTTGAAAAATGAGCCAGATGCTGAAATCCTTTTTGTGGGTACAAAACATGGCCTTGAAGGTCAACTTGTATCCAGGGAAGGATTTAATATTGAGTTCATTGAAGTCAGCGGCTTTAAAAGAAAGCTGTCTTTTGACAATATCAAAACACTGCTAAGGCTTTTCAGGAGCTTTGGCAGAATCAGAAAAATTCTGAACGAGTTTAAACCTGACGCTGTTATCGGAACCGGAGGGTACGTTTGTGGTCCCGTGGTATTCAGCGCTGCCCTGAGAAAAATACCTACTATAATTCATGAACAAAACGCTTTCCCCGGAGTTACCAACAAGATTCTCTCAAAATACGTGGATGCTGTTGCCATTAGTTTTGAAGAATCCAGACAGAGATTCAAAAGCAAAGCCAAAATTGTTCTGACCGGAAATCCTGTAAGAAGCGAACTTTTTGATCTGGACAAAAACACTGCGAAAGCTAAGCTCAATATGCCCGAGGGAAGGCCGCTGGTTGTAGTTTTCGGTGGCAGTTTGGGAGCGGAGCATATTAATGAGTGCGTAACAAAATTGGTAAATGACCACTGTGAAGAATTACCCTTTAACCTTATTCTTGCAACAGGAATGAAACACTACGATAAAGTCACAGGTAAAATTGAGGTTAAGTTGCCTTCATACATCAGGATTGAGCCGTATTTATACAATATGGGTGAGGTACTGGCAAGCGCGGATCTGGTTGTTTGCCGGGGAGGCGCAATCACTGTCAGCGAGTTGTCCGCTTTGGGCGTACCTTCAATAATAATTCCTTCACCTTTTGTAGCTGAAAACCACCAGGAGTATAATGCCCGTGCCCTTGAACAAAAGGGTGCGGCGGTTGTTATCCTTCAGAACCAGCTTGATTCAGAGATTCTGTATGGTCAGTTATTAAAGCTGATTTCTAACAAGGAACTTCTTATAAAAATGGCGTCCAGCGCAAAGAAGCTTGGAAAGCGCGATGCAGTATCAGATATTTATTCCCTTATCAAATCAGCAATGAAGGGCAGGTCCCTCTAACACTGTACCCAAGCCCTTTTGTAACACCATTTTGCCGGAAGCATATTATAAAATGTGTTCAATATTTGCTTCCGGGGGTGTTTTGCGTGAGCAATCTCATAGTGACCGGAGGTTCAAGGCTAAGTGGCATTATAGAAATACCGGGGGCTAAAAATGCCGTTTTGCCAGTGCTTGCCGCCACGCTCTTGAACAACGGAACCAGCATTCTTGAGAATTGCCCGGAATTGGACGATGTCTTGACAATGCTTGAAATACTGACAGCTTTAGGATGCAGGACCAAAAGAGAAGGGCCTCGGATTGAGGTCGATGCAAGCAATTTAACCAGTTCAGTTATTCCGGAGGTACTTGCCAAGAGGATGAGGTCATCCATCATTATTCTGGGAGCTGTACTTGCCCGGTGCGGTGAGGTCCTGGTAAGTTATCCGGGTGGCTGTGAGATAGGTTTAAGGCCAATCGACATGCATTTAAGAGCTTTGGAACAGATGGGGGCTGAAGTCGATGGTCTTAATCATGGCATGTTAAAAGTAACCGCTTCAAAACTCCATGGCTGTGAAATCCTGCTGGACTATCCCAGCGTAGGGGCGACAGAAAATATAATGCTTGCTGCCACTTTCGCTGAAGGCGAAACAATTATTCGCAATGCGGCTAAAGAGCCTGAAATAGAAGATCTCCAGGAATTCATGAAGAAACTGGGCGTGAATGTGACAGGTGCAGGAACCGGAGTAATCAGAATCCAGGGCGGAAAAGAAATTAAGGCCGAACCGGTTCACAAAATTATTCCTGATAGAATTGTCGCCGGAACCTACCTTGCTGCCGCAGCGGCTACAGGAGGGAGTCTGGTTGTAGCAGGCGTGGAATATGATCATATTGGCTCCATTCTATATTGTCTGAAACGTATAGGTTGTACTGTTAAGAATTATCAGGGAGGGGTAGTAACCCTTGAAGCACCGGCCAGACTAAAGCCTTTGGATTTGCTCAGAACATCTCCTTACCCTGGTTTCCCTACTGATATGCAGCCTCAGATTGTCTCAGTTTTAAGCAGGAGCGCGGGTACCAGTGTGGTAGTCGAAACTGTCTTTGAAAACAGATTCCGTTACACAGAACAACTGCAGAAGCTTGGCGCGGATATAAGTGTTCAGGGCAGGGCCGCCATCATCCGCGGTGTTGAAAAATTGAGAGGTGCTGAGGTGGAAGCCAGAGACTTGCGTGGAGGTGCGGCGCTTATTATTGCCGGTTTGGCTGCTGAAGGAGAAACTAAAATTTCCGGAGTGGGATATATTGACCGTGGTTATGAACGGGTTGAAGAGGTGCTTTCAAAGGTCGGAGCGAAGATCAGGAGAGTTGAATGATAAAAACTAACTTGATATAATGAGATTAATTTTAAAACTGTAAAAATGCGGTGCATTGAATGAGTTCTGCAAAAAAAGGAAGAAAAATTGGCGCAGTGATCTTTTTGACATTGATAGGATTATCCTTAATCCTGTTAATAATACTTTATGCGCCGATTTTTAATATATCTGCCATAACAGTTTCAGGAAGCACAAAATACTCGGCGGAAGAGATAAAACAGAGGTCGGGACTTGTTCCGGGGGAGAACGGTTTCAGAAAACTGAAACTAACTCCTGAATCCATACTGGAACTCAGGCTTGTTGACAGTGAGACAAAAATAAACCAGCTTCCCTATATAAAAAGCAGCCGTGTCCGCCTAAGATTTCCTGACAGGGTGGAAATCACTGTGACAGAGAGAAAGGCCGAGGCTTTTATAAAGTACCTGGACAGTTACCTGATAGTTGACAGGGAAGGCTTTGTATTGGAAGTAATGGCTGAGCGCCCTGAGAAAATTTATAAAGAGATAAAAGGAATTGAGTTCGCAAAATATTCCATTGGAGGACAGCTTGAAGCTCAGGATATCGGGATTGTCAAATTAGCTGTCAGTATAATCGATGCCATTAAAAGTTCGGACAGCAACGATACTTTTAAACTTTATGACGTTATGGACTGGGTTGACATTATTGACAGCAACAATGCAATGTTATCGCTGGATGGCAGAATACTGGTTCAGTTTAATCCCGCCGCCAAGCTTCAGTACACAATAGATTTCACCAAGGAGATCTTTTTTAAAAAGCTGAACTCCAAGGAAACAGGAAGAATACTGTTCCCGGAAGGGCAGAACCCGAACTTTATTCCTGAATAACGTTCCTTAGAACAGGAGGATACTTATGATACCTTTGCTTGGACTTATAGCCGGTCTTATTATAGGTATATTCATTCCATATCATATACCTCCGGAATACTCCAATTATGCTGCTGTAGCAATTCTTGCCGCTCTGGATTCGGTTCTGGGTGGACTCAGATCTTCCCTTGAAGGCAAATTCAATATAAAGATTTTCCTCACAGGCTTTTTCGGCAACTCGCTTTTGGCTGCTCTCCTGGCCTATATAGGAGATAAGCTGGGGATTCAGATACATCTGGCGGCAGTATTTGCTTTCGGTAACCGCATATTTATTAATTTTGGCAATATAAGGCGAAGAGTGTTAAAAATAAAAGATTTCAAATAACACACAATATGTATTGAAAAAATGTAAATTCTTCCTGCGAAACACTCAAGATATTGGGTTGTTAACCGGTACTTTTCCAAAGAAAATATTGCTTTTATATGCCATTGTAATATAATTAAGATAAGTATATTTTCTATAGTGTGTTCTGTTATTTGGTACTGAAGATGACTTGGTAAGGAGGATACTGAAGTGTTGGAATTCGATATTGATATGGATAACTTTGCCCGTATTAAGGTTATCGGTGTAGGTGGCGGCGGTAACAACGCTGTAAACAGAATGATTGCGGCAGGCCTTCGTGGCGTGGAATTTATTGCTGTAAATACTGATAAACAAGCATTGTTTCTTTCCCAGGCAAATACTAAAATTCAGATAGGTGAAAAATTAACAAAAGGTCTTGGCGCAGGAGCCAATCCTGAAATAGGTGAAAAGGCGGCCAATGAAAGCCGGGACGAAATAGCAATGGCTATAAAGGATGCTGATATGGTCTTTGTTACAGCAGGTATGGGAGGCGGAACAGGTACGGGAGCCGCTCCTGTTATAGCCCAGATAGCCAAGGAAATGGGAATACTTACTGTGGGTGTTGTTACAAAACCTTTCCTGTTTGAAGGCAAAAAGAGAATGCAGAATGCAGAAGAGGGAATCGCAGCGTTAAAGAGCGTGGTTGATACCCTTGTAACAATTCCCAATGACAGACTTCTCCAGATGGGGGACAAAAAAATGCCCCTGCTCAAAGCGTTCACCTTGGCTGATGACGTATTAAGACAGGGCGTTCAGGGTATTTCAGACCTGATTGCTGTTCCCGGACTCATAAACCTGGACTTTGCCGATGTTAAGACCATTATGCTTGAGACTGGTCTTGCCCACATGGGAATCGGGCGCGGAACAGGTGAGAACAAGGCTGAGGAAGCAGCAAGACAGGCTATTTCCAGTCCTCTCCTTGAAACATCCATTGAAGGCGCCAAAGGTGTGCTTCTCAATATTACAGGTGGTACCGACCTTGGATTGCAGGAAGTTAATATGGCAGCCG
>JAAYLX010000015.1 GCA_012521705.1 Clostridiaceae bacterium
ACAAGCTGTATTATGTAAATGCCCGGGTTGATACCTGGAGGGACAGTCTGCAGTTGTCAATTAATAAAATCCAGCTTGCCGATGAAGAAGACCAGAAACGCATAAGTGAATTTGTTCCTTCGGCACCTCTGACCCCGCAGGAAATGCTGGACGAAATCTATTCCTATGCTGCAAAAATCTCAAATACCGAAATGCGTGCTCTGGTCATGAAGCTTTTGGATGAAAAAGAGGAAAAGCTCATATATTATCCTGCGGCCAAAAGTCTCCACCATTCCATAAGAAGCGGACTTCTGTACCATATTGTGAGGATGCTTCGCTCCGCCGAGGCCTTAAGCGGGGTTTATGAAGGTCTTAATACAGATCTCCTCTACTCAGGAATAATAATTCATGACCTTGCCAAGATAGGGGAGTTGACAAGCAATAACCTGGGTATTGCCGAATACTCCAAAGAAGGGCAGCTCCTGGGTCATATCGTATTGGGAGTAATTGAACTTGAAAAAGCGGGAAATGAATTGGGTGTATCCGATGAAATTATGCTCCTTCTTAAGCACATGATAGTTTCCCACCACTACGAAGCCGAGTATGGGAGTCCGAAAAAACCCATGTTCCTTGAGGCTGAACTGTTGCATCATCTGGACCTTATTGATGCCAGAATCTACGATTACCAGAATGCAACAAAAAACATTGAGGCCGGACAGTTTTCCGATCCGGTATGGTCGCTGGATCGAAGAAGTATATATAAACCTGATATTTCCTGACCGATTTAATTAATTTACTCATAAGATAAATTAGATTTATATACTGAGCTGGAGGAGATGGTATGGTAAAAAATTACATACTTGACACCAATGTAATTATTCATGATCCTTTCTGTTTTTATAATTTCGAAGATAACAACATTATTATCCCGATAATTGCCATAGAAGAGCTGGATAATATTAAAAAGAGAGAGGGAATGGTCGGCTACCATGCAAGAGTGGCAGCAAGGGAACTAAACAAACTCAGGGAATTCGGCAACCTGTCTGAAGGAATCAGGACTGAAAAAGGCGGCACTATCCGCATTGAACTTGACCATATGGATATGCACTTTGTTCCGCCCGGAATAGATACAAGCAAGAATGATACCAAAATACTGGCCATGGCAAAAAACCTCATGGACGAAAACAAAGATATACCGACAATTTTGGTTACAAAAGACGTGTATATGGCCATAAAGGCGGATTCTTTCGGTATTCCCGTCCAGGATTATCACAATGACAAAATACTTGCCGATGAGATCTATAAAGGATACAGGGATATTTATGCTTCATCCGAGAAAATAAACCAGATCTTTAACGGTGGATTGTCAGAAAAAGAACTGGAGTTGGATGAACCCCTTCTTCCCAATGAATTTTTAAATATAACAAGTACCGATGACTCAACACACCAGGTTCTGACCCGCTTTGACGGCAAGAATATTGTGCCGCTGAAGTATCAGAAACACACCGCCTGGGGGCTTACTCCCATTAACAGGGAGCAGAAGATGGCATTTGAACTATTAATGGACAATAGTGTACCATTTGTGACTATCACCGGTGGCGCTGGTTCGGGAAAAACCATACTTGCTACCGCTGTTGCCCTCGAAAAGGTTATAGAGCAGAACGAGTACAGTAAAATAGTTTTCGTAAGGCCAACAATTGCTGCAGGAAACGATATCGGATATCTTCCCGGAACTGAAGACGAGAAATTAAGGCCTTGGATGGGAAGCTTTTACGATGCAATTGAAAACCTCATGGGTTTCAGAAGCAGCGACAAAGAGGATCATTCAAGATTAGGGAAAATCGGGAGAAAACCAAATTTTTCAGTGGAAAGTTTCATTGAGACCTATAAGTCCAGAGGAATAATTGAAACAAAGACTTTCACATATATGAGGGGAAGAACCTTGAGCAATGCCATGGTCATAGTGGACGAGGCCCAGGAACTTACTCCGCACCTTGCTAAACTTATGCTCACCAGAGCAGGATTCGGGTCAAAATTTGTATTTCTTGGCGATCCCACCGACAACCAGATTGATAACGTATTGGTGGATGCCCGAAGCAATGGCCTTGTATATACTGTTGAAAAAATGAAAACTTTTGATATAACTGGCCATGTTGCGTTAAAGCAAGTAGAAAGAAGCCCGCTTGCCAGAATTGCGGAAAAAAGCATGTAATTGGGCAGATTCCAATTATTGTAATGCAGGAGTATTAATAGTAATAATAATTGTAATTTGACAAAAGACCGGCATTGTTAAGGAAGTGTACATAATGGTTCAAATAGTGAAAGTTGAAAACAAAAGCCAACTCAGGACATTTATCAAATTTCCTTTTAAACTCTACGACAATAATCCCTATTGGGTTCCTCCTTTAATTGCCGATGAAATCTTCACTTTGTCCGAAAAAAAGAATCCTGCATTCGAATACAGTGAGGCAGAGCTGTGGCTTGCATATAAAGATGGGGAAGTGGTTGGCCGCATAGCAGGCATAATAAACCACAGCTATATAAAAAAATGGGGGAAATCCTATGCCCGTTTTGGCTGGATAGATTTTATAGATGACTACGAGGTCTCTGCTGCCCTTTTTGACACTGTTGAAAAATGGGCAAGGGAAAAAGGCATGTCTGGAATTCACGGACCCCTGGGTTTTTGTGATTTGGATAAGCAGGGCATGCTGGTTGAAGGATTTAATGAAATGGGGACCTTTATAACCATCTATAATTACCCATATTATATGAAGCATATTGAACGTTATGGATATCAGAAAGATGTGGATTGGATAGAGATTGACATTACTCTTCCCGAGTCGGGTGATTTTGCCGATAAGATTTCCGCGCTGGCAGAAAGGGCAAAGGAGAAATACGGTTTAAGCGTAGTGCCTTTAAAGAAAAGCAAGGATGTCATCCCTTATGTGCCTGAAGTTTTTGACCTTTTGAATGAGGCTTATAAGGATCTTTACGGGGTAGTACCCATTACCGAAAAACAGGTTCAGTCTTATGTAAAACAGTTCTTCTCATTTGTTAATGTGGATTATATAAGCCTTGTAAAGGATTCGGACGGAAAGCTCGCCGGATTCGGAATTATTTTTCCATCACTGTCAGAGGCTGCGAGAAAGAGTAAAGGACGCCTTTTCCCATTCGGGTTCATGGAGTTTTTAAAAGCGATCAGGAAAAATGATACTCTGGACCTTTATCTTGTCGCTGTAAGGCCGGAGTTGAAAATGAAAGGCGTTCCCTATATCATGCTGGATGAACTCACCAGAACTGCTATGAAAAATGGGGTTGTAAGGGCAATCGCCTCACCTGAACTTGAGACAAATCTTGCCGTCCAGTCCATGTGGAAGAATTACAATACCCGGGTACACAGAAGAAGAAGATGTTATCTTAAATTGCTGGATCAATCATAATATAGATTGTTGGCAAATAAACTTCCTAAAGAGTTTCAATTGGGGGAGGGATGAAAATGGAAGCTTATATCTGGTTGGGACTTGTACTTGTGCTCATTGTCATAGAAGCTGCTACTGTAAGCCTGACAACAATCTGGCTGGCAGCAGGTTCATTGGTGTCATTTATTTTGGCCATGCTTAAGCTCCCTATCTGGGTGCAGATCACCTGTTTTTTGGCAGTATCTGTTGTTTTGCTTGTGTTCACCCGTCCTTTGGCGGTAAAATACCTGAAAGTCCGCGGGCAAAAAACAAATGCTGATGCTCTGATTGGTGAAAAAGGTATTGTCATCAACGATATTACAGAGCATAATGCAGGCCAGGTAAAAGTAAAGGGACAGGTATGGACGGCAGTAAGTACAACCGGTGAAACTCTGGAGAAAGATACAGAAGTGTTTATTAAGGACATTCAGGGAGTAAAATTAGTTGTGGAGAAAATACAGAAAGTAAATGATTAAATAATGGAGGTAAAAAAACATGGGTGCATTCTTAATTCCTTTTTTAATTTTAGTAGGTATCATTATTTTTATTTCTAATGTAAAGGTTGTTCCCCAGGCTCATGCATTCATTATTGAACGTTTGGGCGCATACAAGGAAACATGGGGTGTGGGGCTCCACATAAAAGTACCTTTGATTGACAAGGTTGCAAATCGTGTATCACTCAAGGAAAGAATCCTTGACTTCGCTCCCCAGCCTGTTATAACAAAAGATAATGTTACTATGCAGATTGACACTGTTGTGTATTTTCAGATTACAGATCCAAAGCTTTATACCTATGGCGTAGAGCGGCCCATACTGGCTATTGAGACTTTGACTGCTACCACATTGCGTAATATTATTGGAGATCTGGAACTGGATGAGACTTTAACATCCAGAGATATTATTAATAACAAGATGCGCATTATTCTGGATGAAGCAACCGACCCGTGGGGAATCAAAATTAATCGTGTGGAAGTTAAGAATATTATTCCACCTGCAGATATCCAGAATGCCATGGAAAAACAGATGCGTGCTGAACGTGAAAGACGTGAAGCAATTCTTAAAGCTGAAGGAGAAAAGACATCCAATATTCTTGTGGCAGAGGGTAAGAAACAGTCCCTCATTCTGGAAGCCGAGGCTGAAAAAGAAGCTGCAATTCTGCGTGCTGAAGCAAAGAAAGAAGCAGCCATCAGGGAAGCTGAAGGTCAGGCTGAAGCCATACTTAAAATACAGCATGCTACTGCCCAGGGCCTCAGAATGATTAAAGAGCAGGAGCTCAGTAAAGAAGTTATTGCAATAAGAAGCCTTGAAGCATTTGAAAAAGCTGCTGACGGAAAAGCCACAAAGATAATTATTCCATCTGACATTCAGAACATAGCTTCGCTTGTAACTTCAATCAAGGAGCTGTCAAATAATTAGCAGGGAAATATGTTTCCGGATTATTCGACGAGCATAAATACTGTAATCAGCTGTATAATTAAAAAGTAAAAGGTTTAATATTAAAGATAATGAATTCAGAAATTAATGATTCCGGGGCTTTGCTCCGGAATCATTTTTATAGTATAAGCGTTCTATTATCTATGCTTCCTGTTTATTATCCAAAACTTTTTTAATAGAAGCTTTTATATGCAGGTGTTCATTTCTGTTTTTATCCTTTAATCCTTAGCTGTTATATAATTTCTATGTACCTGTTTGCTCATTTTTCGCTTTTCTTTTTCTGTTTTCATTCTTTCTGGCTTGTTTTGTGAGTTCGATATATGCTTTTGCCCGCTCAACAGCGGCATCCGTACTACTTAAGAAATTGTCGCGGCTGATTAGTTCGATAAATCCGTTCTTTTCCATGACACTCAGCGGCTGCATCTGGACATTGACAAACAAGAGAAGTATCCTGTGCTTTCTGCAATATGAATATGTCTTAAAGATGGCGTGATAATCGGTCTCGTCAATGAAGGATACATACTTCATATTGAGAATTATTGCGTGTGTAGGAGTAATGTTGCGCTGAATGATGTTGGTAAACTTATCGGCGGCCCCGAAAAAGAAGGATTCGGATATCTGAAATATCTGTATGGACGGGTCAATTCCATTCTTCTTGTCCAGAACATAATCTGTCATATCTGCTGTAAGTATGTTATTTGCAGAAGAATCCATAGAAGTTTTTCGCTTCATAATAAGGAAACATGCCATTATTACTCCCAGTCCGACAGCCGCTGCAGGACCCAAAAAGAGGGTAAATACAAGAGTCAAAAGAAGTACTGCAATATCGGATTTTGGAGCTTTGAAAAGGTTTTTGAATGTCACCCATTCGGCCATATTCCAGGCAACCATCATTAATATTGCTGAGAGAACGGAAAGAGGAATTAATCCTGCAAAAGGCATCATAAGAAGCATTGCTGCAATAATGGTTATTGCATGGATTATTCCTGCCACAGGAGTTCTTCCGCCGTTTTTAATACTTGCCGCTGTTCTTGAAATTGAACCGGTTACGGGAATACCAGCAGCAAGACCTGCAAGAATGTTTGCTATACCCTGGGAAATAAGCTCCGTATTTGAATTATGCCTGTCGCCGGTCATTCCCTCAGCCACAACTGCAGAGAAGAGTGATTCGGCACCTGCCACTAATGCTATTGTTAATGAGGCAGGAATTAGTTCGGCAATATTAATCAGGTTAAATCCGGATAATTGAACCGGCGTCAACCGGAAGGACAACTGACTGATGCGGTCGCCCAGGGTTTCTGCATCAATTCTTAACAGCTGGGTAAGGCCGGTGGTAATGATTATGGCCATCAAAGTACCCGGGATCCTCTTGTTGATAAGAGGCCAGGAAATGATTATAAGTAATGCAATAATTCCAGGGATTAAACTGTTGAATGAAATTGTCCCCAAGGATTTTATGTACATTGTGAGTCCCGGAATTATTTTTAAAGGAACTTCCGCCATATCAAGTCCCAGAAAATCCTTTAGTTGCCGGACGAATAATATTATCGCGATACCGCTGGTGAACCCGGTTGTAATGGGATAGGGTATTAATTTCAACAAATTGCCTGTTTTTAGTAAACCTAATAATATCAGAATTATCCCCGCAAGAACTGCAGTAACAAATAGGGCGGGATAACCTCTGTCCACAATAATTTCATATGCAATAACCGCCATTGTTCCCGTTGGACCGGAGATTTGAACATTGCTTCCGCCTAACAGGGAGACAATGAATCCGGCTATGATTGCTGCAACCAAAACGTTTCCCGGGGAAACTCCGGTAAACGCGGCAAGTGCGGCAGAAAGGGGGACAGTGATTAAACCGGCAATGATGCCGGCTGAAATATCTTTAAATAGTTGTTCCTTTTTATATCCATCCTGTAATACGGAAATTAATTTCGGCTTCAGCATGTTAAATACACCTTTCGTATATTAAGTCGTAATTTTTCGAAGTATATTTAAGCACTTTAAATAAACTACCACGATTACAAGCAGGTGTAAACAATAATTTTTTAACAATGAAGAGTATCATAAACAGGCATAAATCTATTTTTTCCGGTACACTGCAAGCAACAAATCCACCATCCTGCCATAACTTTGGACACCGTCTTCTTCTCCATGCAACTTAAGATAGGTATCATTTATTTTATCAGCAACTTTTTTTGCCGGTCCCTGGAACTGACTCCAGTATTGCTGCTGATTTCTAAGGTCATTCAAAAGCCCTTCGCCATATTCTGCCATAAGCATCTGGTATCTTTCCGGATCAGCGTTATACAGGGCGTTCATTGAATGAATAAGAGCCAGCATCGTTCCTGAGTATTTGAAATCAATATCGGGATGAGCCATGCAGGTAATATAGGATATGAAGTTTGCTTCGTCCTCGTGGGCAAAACCTCGTTGATGAGCCATTTCGTGCATGATGGTTGAAGGAAGTTCCATGTCGGTTATGTCAATGTCAATATTGGCTTCTCCGGTAATACCCGTATAGATTCCTATTATATTGCTGTGTGACATTAACCTTGACAAGAGTACCGGTTTTGGCCGTCCGTAATCACCCCGGAGGAAAGGATATTCCTTTTGTGCCTCTTTATAGCCCAAAGGAGCGCGACGGGTAAGGTCCTTAAAATTGCCGTTATTCTTCATGACCCCGGACTGGTCAAGTTTTACCTGATTCCGCAATGTGTTCGCGTCATGAATAAGACTTTTACAGAGCTCTTCAAGTTCGTCCACCGACGATTCACGGACTTGAATTCCCGCGTTTTGGGCAAATGTCAGCCTTTCGTAATTAATGCCCCATAATAAAGTTTGCAGCAGGAACAATATGGAGAACAGCTTTGCCATAAATACCGCAAAGGTAACAATATATATCCATTTTCTGTGGCGTATGGATTTAATGACAGAAGAAACGAGACTATACAATATATATATAATAAGGATAATTACCAGTATCTCGGCTAAAGAAAACGGGATAAGTCCTGTCAGCCTGCTCAGAGGTTGCATAATAAAAGGGTAAATTCCCCTTGAATAATAATTCTCTGTAAATTCAGGGTTTGTGCCCATCAGCCATTTTAACAGGAATGACAGGGGTATAAGAAGCAGATATAAAAATTTTTTCCAATATGATGTTGTAAAAGATGCTTCTGATTTTTTACGCCGCCTCTTAAGGCTCATTTTGTCCTCCTTGTAACGGTTTTTGAATTTCAAGATTTATTATACAATAAAAAAATTACTTTTATCAGAGCGGGGTATTTTTAACCGATAATCCCAAATAAATTGAAACCTTACCCGAATTTGTTCGTCTAATATTATTGAAAGGAAAATTTTGATTGTTCCGGATATATCAGAATATGCAGGAATATGCCGGCTGTCAGATGAAAAGAGTAAATGAGGAGGATATAATATGATTTCGGGAATCAGGAGGAAAATAGCTTTTTCATTAGTTTTAGTATTTATGATGTCTTTGCTTGCAGGCTGTGCTACACTTACTAATTCAAAGGACAGAAATGAATTGAATTCGACCTCGGCCGAAAAACCTGAAACCATGGCTGATTCTTCACAAGCTGAAAAAACTGAACCGCTAAGAGCTGAAGAAAACGGGGAAGATCTCCATGATTTACCGGCAGATTCTCCGGCCGATAAAGAGAATTCGGTAGAATACTATCTTGAAAAGCTTAAAGACAAGTCCTTTACCGGAACATATGGTGACGGTGAGGAGCCAAAAGTATGGTATACTGCAGCAGAGGAACTTGGAATGGTTGGAAAGCCAGCTATTCCCGGACTGATTGAAAAACTGGAAACCGACGATGATTATGAGCGTGCCCTTGCTCTGTATGCACTTCTTCTTGCGAGCCAGCACGAAAACGTAAAAGAATTCACCAATGGCGAGTATATTGATGTGACTCTCAATTTTAACCCGGAGACCCATAGGATTATGGTGGACAAAGCACTGGCATGGTGGGATAAATACAAGGACAACTTCTGATGCTGAGTTAAGGAGAAATAAACCAAAATAATAAAATACAAAAAGGTATAAAAAAAGGTATTGTAGTTTTTTAAAATATGCATTATAATATCATTTGTCGCGTCGGGGTGTAGCTCAGGTGGATGAGAGTGCTTGCTTGGGGTGCAAGAGGTCGCTGGTTCAAGTCCAGTCACTCCGACCAGTTAAAAAAGCGGGTTTCAGAATTTCTGATACCCGCTTTTTCTATTACTTTTACACTTATTATGCTCCTGCTTTAATAATCTGTGTGAAAAATCGACAGGGGTTATCAGTTTGCCATATCAAGTTTAAAGTTGAAGATTCTGTCGAAATTTTTCCTGGTGGCTAATTTAATATCTCCGTTAGTGTTATTGTATACCGCAGAGTACAAAGTGATTGACTGGGACGTCTTTTTGAGTATTTCAAAGGATTCGTTGCTTTCCAGTATCCCGTTTTTCTTCTTAAGATAATTAAAAGCATTTTTGAATCTCGGGCAGGCTCCAAAGGCATCCTCTTCCTCTTCAAAATGGCACAGGGCAAAATTCGTGTTGACCTGCCACGGCTGGTTTGGTTCGATTACTCTCATTTCCTGATTAATAAATTCCACTATAACTGATTTTCCAGAAGCATCGGATATTAAGTAGTGGCTTTCCAATTCAGGGTTTATAAAATATATATTGTATTTTTTGAAAAGCTCAATTGCCTCATCCACATTTTTTGCATAGTCCAGTATCAGGCGGGTGGCCTGAAAAGAGCCGATTGTTGTTTTTTCCGGGTCAACTTCAGGTGTTGAATGAACAGAGTTTGAAGCAATTACCACACCTTTCTCATTTATCCCGTCACAGGGGAAATAGGCTGCTGAAAGCATGTATTTTTTGATTTCATCCGAACCAACGTTTTCATTTTCATATCCAAAATATACTCCGTCGGTTATGGAAACTGAGGCATAGCCGTTCCTGGGTTTTGTGTACAATACAATAATAGTATCTTCAGCAACCCAATCATTGTTCCTTCCGTATATGTATTCACCCGATCCGTTTTTTGCCGTAAATGTTGTGCAGTTTGGAGCGCTAAGTTTCATCAGGTTCTGATGATAAACGATTCCTGATTCATCAAAGTATTTTAGCTGATCTTCAAGACTTGATGCTCCTTTGTTTAAATAATCCTCAAAACCATAGTCAGTGTTAAGTCTTACCAAAAGTAAAGAGTTTTCACCTATCTCGTCAATAAATATACCTTCTTCTTCCGGCATTGATAATAGAATAGGCTCTTCTTCAACCTTTGCCACATTGGATTCGCTGCATCCTGACAGCAGAAAAAGACATGCAATACAGAGCAGACTTAAAACTGCCTGCAAAATTTTCTTCATATTCTCTTATTCCTCCATTTATATATTTCTTTTTTTATATAGGGGACGGGATAGGTGAAATATTAAATATATTACCATTTATTGTTATAGATTAAAAGAAAAATTTGGAATAATCCGAATATATTTAGGATATTTTCTATAAGATTATAAAAAGGCCATAATATACTCCTATATTATGGCCTTTCATTACATATCTTTTCAGATTGTAAACAGCATAAATTTTATAATGCTTACCTGTCAGTCATTTTTTGCCTTTGTTGTCTTTGCCCCAGAACCAATTATTCCAGTCGGCCCTGCCAAACCAGTCGTTCCACCAGTCATCCCAGTCATCAAAATCAAACCAGTCGTCCCAGTTCATCTTGTTCTTAAGATTATTCCAGTCTGACCAGTTATTCCATCTCAAGAGGTTTTCACTTACTTTAGAGGACTTGAGTGTACCTTTAAACTGTTTCCAGTCCTGCTTGGGATCATCGTTGTTTCCATAATGTCCAATGATGTTTTTGTTTCCTTCCAGCATATAGATTTCGATGGAGCCGGAGTCTTTTTGATTTCTGTACGTTCCGGTGAATCTGTTGTTGGCAACCTTGCCTTTGATTAATCCGATTTCTTTATTGACGGCATAGACCTCTGCATCCTTCTGGAAAATTAAGAGGTCACCAAAATTTATATCCCAGGTGCCTGTAAATACCGCGGGCTTTGAAAGCTCCCTCAGATATTTGAGCAGGGGATCTTTTTCCCGGGTTCCGTCCCAATCCAGCCAAGTTTTTTTCTGCTTGTTTTTGACAGCGTATTTTCCGTCAAATTCATCACCGTCTTTGGACAGAACAAATTCAAGATCTCCGGTGGTTCCATCTTCATCATAGGTTCCGACAAGCTTGTTCTTGCCGTCATCTATATAAACAACACCCTGGAGATTATAATCATCTCCGTAAGTGCCGGTTACAAAATATCCTGTCTGAACGAGCTTAAGGACTCCTCTGTTGGTGTACCATGTGCCAGTCCAGGAATTCTCATCGGGAACCTGCTTGGGAGGGGTCTTCGGGTAATTGTTGTCGTTGTCCAAAAGATAGGAAATATAAACAGTCTGGGTATTTCCATCCCATTTGACTTCGCAGTCAAGATTTTCAACTACGAATCGTATGGGTATCATGGTCCTGCCCGTTTCGGAGAAGTACGGCGCAACATCAATGGTTTTCTTGACTCCGTCTACCTGGATGGTTTTGCTTCCAATCCACATATATATAGTTTTTCCCTTATATTTAATAGTTACCTTCATTTCGCCGGAAGTGTAGTCAACAGTTCCGCCCATTGCCTCAATTACAGCACGTATGGGCAGCATTGTTCTGGCGTCTTTAAGAACCGGCGCTGTTCTTTTTCCGGGATCAATCTCCATTAATTTTCCGTTTACAAGCATTACTGAATTGCCAATGGTCAAAGAAATGTTTCCGTAAATTTCCTGATATTTTACTTTTACTTCATTGGAAGGTTCTCCAAGCTTGCCGTCACTGAGTACCGGCCTGACAATATAATAATAAGTTGTACCGGGGACCACCTTGATGTCAGTGTAGGTTGTGCCTTTAATCCAGAAATCTGTTTCAGGAGTTTTTGTCTGTCCACCGGACTTTGTAGCCCTGTAAACATAATAGCCCTGAACATCGCTGAGTTTGTTCCACTGAAGGGTAATGCTTCCGGCGTTTACTGTGGCTTTAAGTGTGATTGGCTTATAGTCTTTCTGGTAGTATACTGATACCTCATTTGAAGGATTGCCTAATGACCCGTCACCTAAAACAGGTCTTACAATATAATAATAAGTTTTGCCTGGCTCAATCTTTTTGTCTGTATAAGTTGTTCCTTTAATCCAGAAGTCTGTTTCGGGTGTGGATGTTTGACCTCCTGACTTGGTCGCTCTGAACACATAATACCCGTTGACACCTTTTTTATGTGTTATGCTGTTCCAGCTTAGGGTTATGCTGTCTTTGCTGACTTCAGCTTTAAGCCGGATTGCTGTGTCGGATGAGCTGGCCGCAAATGAATGGACGAGGGTGGGGGCAATCATTGTAAAGGCAATCAAGAATGTCAGGAAAATCAGTAACCCTCTTTTCCTGAATAATTTAAAATTTCTCATTTTTTACCTCCTAATCTTGTATTTGTATATAATATTATTCCAATTATTTTATTGCCCCCGTTAAATAACCATTAAGACTCTATTACAAAGTAATTTCGAATTTCAGGCTTTACAGGATAAAACTTTTTACAATCATGTTATTGTTAAGAAAAACTGTTCTGACTTATGGAAAACCTATATTTTTTTAACTTTATTGTTCACAAAATGACAAATTATGATATAATTTATTCAATGCAGTCAAATAACCATTTTATTTTTCAAGGAGGATAATCTATGCGAGCAACTGGTTATGTAAGGAAACTGGATTCACTGGGAAGGATTGTTCTGCCAAAATCATTGCGTAAAGAGCTGAACATCAACGAAGGTGATGACATTGAGATGTATGTAGACGAGAACGGAAACGTGGTGCTCGATAAGTATATTCCCAGATGTGTATTTTGCGACGTGGCCAAGAAGGATGTAATTGATTTTAAAGGCAAGGTAGTTTGTACGGATTGTTTGAAGGACATGTAATTTGCCAATGTGTTAATTACATTTTTGACTATAAATTACTACATACGGCGGATAGTCCGCCGTATTTTTTTGGTATATATAATTAAGAAGACTTTTTTACTGGAGGTCCAAATGTCAATCCGCGAATATTTAGAGGAGCAAGAGGAAAAAAGCCTTTCAAAGTTTGCCTGCTTGTCAAGCAGAAGCCGGGGAAGAGAACGGGAAGAAAAGAAGTGCGACGTGCGCACAGAATTTCAAAGGGACAGGGACCGGATAATCTATTCAAAAGCCTTCAGAAGGCTGAAACACAAGACCCAGGTTTTCATATCCCCGGAAGGCGACCACTACCGGACCAGGCTTACTCATACTTTGGAAGTCTCCCAGATTGCAAGGACCATTGCACGGTGTTTAAAACTCAACGAAGATCTGACAGAAGCCATTGCTCTTGGGCATGATTTAGGACATACACCCTTCGGCCATGCCGGCGAGAGGGTTTTAAACCAGATCTGCTCCAAAGGCTTTAAACATAATGAGCAAAGTGTTCGCGTGGTTGAAGTTCTTGAAAAATCCAGAAAGGGTCTTAACCTGACTTTTGAGGTAAGGGATGGCATAAGATGCCACACAGGCAAGGATATGCCTACAACCCTCGAAGGCCAGATAGTTCGTTTTGCAGATAAAATAGCATATATTAATCATGATATTGAGGATGCCTTAAGAGGAGGAGTCATATCCCAAAGCGATATTCCTAAGGATTGCACGGATATTTTGGGAAATACGCACTCCCAGCGCATTAACAATATGATTGTCAATATTATAGAGAATAGTAATGATGGAAAAGGAATCAGAATGAGCCGGGATTTCCAGGAAGCTACCAACAGGCTGAGAACTTTTATGTTCGATAAAGTTTATATAGGCTCAATAGCCAAAAAGGAAGAGGCAAAGGCGGAAAGGATGATACGGGAATTATTTTTAACCATTATAAACAACACGAAATACCTTCCCGCCGATTTTCAGGAATATATTGAATCTGACGGAACTGAACAGGTCGTCTTAGATTATGTTGCGGGTATGACCGACCGTTATGCTGTTAAAAAATTTCAGGAAATTTTCGTTCCGGTTTCCTGGATAAATGAATAACTCAAATTACCGGACATAATTATCCGACACCAAGAAATGATATTTTACCCGATATTTGCTTTGAGAAATAAATCATAGAATTCCTGTCTGATAATAATTTGCTTAATGTCAATTAATTATTTATATTTATATAACTGTGGAATTATATAATATGGTTTTTAAATTACATGCTTCAAAAGTTGTTTGTATAAATATTTTTTTCGTGGAAGGAAAAATGAGCAATCTGTCGAATAATAAATTTTATGAGGTTATGCGATGTTATACCCTGAAGAGCTGATTGAGGAAGTCAGACTTAGAAATGATATTGTTGATGTAATTTCCAGTTATCTTAAGCTGGAGCGCAAGGGCAAAACTTATTTCGGCCTTTGTCCCTTTCACAGTGAGAAAACACCTTCATTCAGTGTCGAACCTGCTAAGCAGTTTTTTTACTGTTTTGGATGTAATAAGGGCGGAAGTGTAATCCAATTCATAATGGATATTGAGCATCTGGAATTTACCGATGCTCTGAAGCTTCTGGCGGACAGAGCAGGAATTGTTCTTCCCGAGCCCGAAGATCCTGGTGAAAGGGAAAAATCAAGGCGGCGCAAAGAGATTCTGGAAATCAACAAAAAGGCAGCACGTTACTTCTTTTCGTTGCTTACAGGCAATCAGGGCGTCCTTGCCCGGAACTATTTAAAAAAACGTGGTTTAACAGAAAAGACCGTACGCAAGTTTGGTCTGGGGGTTTCTCCGGGCGGACGGGATGAGCTGACCAGATATTTAATGGCAGAAGGGGCAGACGGCGGGCTTCTTGTGGACTCAGGGCTGTCAATAAGGTCGGAAAACGGTACTTTGACAGACAGATTCAGAAACAGGCTGATGTTCCCGATTTTTAATATCCGAGGCGACATTATTGGATTTGGAGGCAGAGTCCTTGATGATTCGCTTCCCAAATACATGAATTCTCCGGAGACGCTGATTTATAATAAAAGTCGCGAGTTGTACGGCCTTAATTACGCCCGTAAAAGTAAGTCAAGTAAACTTCTTATTGTTGAAGGGTATATGGATGTGATCTCACTGCACCAGGCGGGCATAGATTTTGCTGTGGCGTCTTTAGGTACTGCTTTGACACAGTCCCAGGCCTGGATTCTTAAAAAGTATGCTGATGAGGTAATAATATGTTATGACTCTGATGCTGCCGGCCAGAATGCAACTGTGCGCGGACTTGAGATACTTGAGAAGGTCGGATGCAGGACAAAAGTGCTTCTTATGCCTGAAGGAAAGGACCCGGACGAATATATAAGAAATAATGGTCCTGAGAAGTTTAAGAATCTTATTGATGGGGCATTATCCCTGTTAGATTATAAAATCAGAGTCAAGAAGAACATGTATAACCAGAATACTGTTGAAGACAGACTAGAACTATTGAACAGCATTGCGGATATTCTGGCGGAGCACGACAACAGCATAGAACGGGAATTATATGCCCAGGATTATGCCCGACAGTACGGTATTTCACTGGAATCGCTCCAGGATGAAATCCGGAAAAGAATGAACAAAAACCATAGATCCGAAGGACCAAGAAAAATCAATAGCCCCGCATCTTCAGATTTGCCTCGGGTGGATAACCGGTATGGCGAGCTTGAATATATGCTGATAATTATGTTGTGCATGGAAAATCGCCTATATTCAACTGTCGCGAAAAAATATGGAATTGAATCTTTTAAAGATGAAGGGGCAAAAGAAGTGGCAAAGAGGTTATTTGCCAAACTTGAACATAACAACAGTTGCGTGCTGGCAGAACTTTTAAGTGAACTGAGTCCTTCATTATCTTCATATTTGACAGGGCTGGCATCAAAAAAATGCAATGTCGAGGACACAGAAAAGGCTATTTTACATCTGTTACAGAAACTTGAGATTTTGTATCTTGAGGATTTACAGAAACAGACTATTGAGAGAATAAAGAATGAACAAGACGGAATCAAAAGGCAGGAGCTCGGGCTCGAGTTCAGTAAAAGGGCAGAGCGTATAGCTACACTAAAGAAAATGGCCTGATGATTCAAAAAACCGAGGGGTGGAGAAATAGAAGATGGCAGAAACAAAGAAAAAAGGTACAGGCAATTCAAAAGCAAAGACAACAAAGAAAACCGAACAAGAAAGTAGTGAGGTTGTGGCTGTAGAAAAAGTTAGCCAGAAAACTGACGGGAACCAGGCACCCAAAAATGATATATTAAAGAATCAGGAACCGAAAGCCATCCTGAAAGAGCTTGCCCAGGAAGGAAAAGCCAAGGGTATGCTGACTTACAGCGAAATCGAAGATGCTTTCGAAAAGATTGATATTACTCCCGAGCAAATAGAAAAGATTTATGAAGTTCTTGAAAAGCTTGGCATAGACGTTGTTGCAGAAAACATGATGATAGACGACGAAGATTTTGATGACGTTCCTTTGCCCGAACCGGATGATATCGTTGAGACTGAAGAAACAGAAATTGACATCTCAATACCTGAGGGAGTCAGCATTGATGATCCGGTAAGGATGTATCTGAAGGAAATAGGAAAAGTGCCTTTGCTTACAAGTGAAGAAGAAATTGAGCTCGCAAAGAGGATGGAACAGGGAGACGAGCTTGCCAAAAAGCGCCTTGCCGAAGCAAATTTGCGTCTTGTTGTAAGTATCGCAAAACGCTATGTAGGAAGAGGTATGCTCTTTCTTGATCTGATTCAGGAAGGTAATCTGGGTCTTATAAAGGCCGTTGAGAAATTTGATTTCCGCAAAGGATTCAAATTCAGTACCTATGCGACCTGGTGGATAAGACAGGCTATAACCAGAGCGATAGCTGACCAGGCAAGAACCATACGTATTCCGGTACACATGGTTGAAACCATCAATAAACTTATTCGTGTATCAAGGCAATTGCTCCAGGAGCTGGGAAGAGACCCGACCCCCGAAGAAATTGCCAAAGAGATGGGATTGAGCGAAGAAAAAGTAAGGGATATCATGAAAATATCCCAGGAGCCTGTATCCCTGGAGACTCCAATAGGCGAAGAGGAAGACAGCCATCTGGGAGATTTTATACCGGATGATGAGGCGCCTGCTCCGGCAGAGTCAGCTGCCTTCACCCTGCTTAAAGAACAGCTTATAGATGTGCTGGATACTCTTACCCCAAGGGAGGAGAAAGTTCTGAGGCTGAGATTCGGCCTGGATGACGGAAGAGCAAGGACGCTTGAAGAAGTCGGCCGGGAATTCAATGTTACCAGGGAAAGAATCCGCCAGATTGAGGCAAAGGCTTTAAGAAAGCTCAGACATCCCAGCAGAAGCAAAAAGCTCAGAGATTTCCTTGATTGATAACAGGCTGTCGGAAGACAGCCTTTTTAAATCATCAAAACAGGTCCCAGCTACTCAGGCGAACACTGAAAAATATACCCGAGGTCTGAAATTCCAGCTTGACAGGATTAATTACATGGAGTATATTATAAAGGAATCAAGCAGAAGCGCACGGCTTCTCACCTTGTTCGGCAAATGTCGGCGGGTCAATAGCGTATTCTTTAGGGATTCGTTTTTGACGATAACAGGTGGAGTTTGTGCTTCATCTGTTTTATTTTTTCGGAGGTGTTGTTTATTAACAAGGACAATGTACAGATCAATTCAGCGATTCGTGACAAAGAGGTCAGACTGATCGATGTGGACGGAACGATGATTGGAATTGTCTCAGCACGGGAGGCTCAACTTATAGCAAATGAGAGGGAATTGGATCTGGTAAAAATATCTCCAAATGCTAATCCGCCTGTTTGCAAGATAATGGACTACGGGAAATACCTGTATGAGCAGAACAAGAGGGAGAAAGAAGCCAGGAAAAAGCAGACCATAATTGAGGTCAAAGAAATAAGGCTTTCTGCGAAGATTGAAGAGCATGACTTTGGTTTCAAAGTTAAAAATGCCATTAAATTTCTTCAGGACGGTGACAAAGTAAAGGTTTCCATACGCTTCAGAGGCCGTGAAGTTGCTTATGCCGCTCTTGGCAAGGATGTTATGATGCGATTTGCGGAAACTGTTGCAGAGTATGGGAAAATTGAAAAACCACCGGCAATGGATGGAAGAACTATGTCAATGATTATAGTTCCTAATAAAAAGTGATACACCAAAGGAGGTTAATGATATGGCCAAGCTTAAAAGCCATAGTGGTTCCAAGAAAAGATTTAAAATTACCGGTTCAGGTAAAGTTTTAAGACGCCAGGCATTCAAAAACCATATACTCACAAAGAAATCTACAAAGAGAAAGAGACAGCTTCGTAAGGGATTGGTTGCTTCAGACGCCAATGCTGCTACAGTTAAGAAGATGCTCCCTTACGCATAATTGAAAGAGAGGTGTGTGAATAATGGCTCGAGTAAAAGGTGGCGTGCGTACACGCGCAAGACATAAAAAAGTTCTTAAGCTTGCAAAAGGTTATTTTGGTGCAAAAAGCAAACTTTATAGAATAGCTAACCAGGCTGTTATGAAGTCCCTCAGTTATGCATACAGGGACAGAAAGCAAAAGAAACGTGAATACAGAAAGCTCTGGATTGCACGTATCAATGCTGCAGCTCGCATGAATGGTATATCATACAGCAAATTTATGAATGCTCTTAAAAAAGCTGGTATTACACTTAACAGAAAAGTTCTTGCCGATATGGCAGTTAATGATGCTGAAGGCTTCAGAATGCTTGTTGAAAAAGTTAAATAATACTGCTTTAAGTATTTGTTAAAAAGACCCTTCACACTGTGCAAGGGTCTTTTCTGTAAATAAAGGGCACTTTAGGTTTCGTGTTGCTGAAGGAGTGTATTATGGACTTTCAAAGGATAACTTCGGCCTCAAATAATCTAATCAAATTAATACGCAGTCTGCACGATAAAAAAGGCCGTCTTAAGGAGAAGGCAATTGTTCTTGAAGGAATCCGGCTGGTAACTGATGCGGTGAACTCAGGAGCCCAAATACTCTACTTCATTATATCCGATAGCTTTATAGCCAAGAACCGGACTTTGCCCGAAGGATTTCCTGCTGCAAAAGTAGTCCTGCTCCCCGACGAGTTATTCAAAAAGACATGCGAGACCGATAACCCTCAGGGAATCATGGCCGTTGCCAGAATTCCAATGCACGATGAGGGAATAATCTTGCAGTCAGAGCGGATAATAATCCTGGAAAATATACAGGATCCGGGCAATGCAGGTACGATTATCAGAACTGCCGATGCTTTCGGTTTTGATGCCGTATTGTTTTCCAAAGAAAGTGTTGATCCCTTTAACTCAAAGGTAATACGCTCGACCATGGGCTCACTTTTCCATCTTCCGGTAATGGTTTACCAGGACATGTACTCTGTTGCTGAAAAACTTAAAAATAGAGGGGTCAGTATAATCGCAGCGCATCCCCGTGATGCTGAATATTGCTATGATATGGATCTTTCAGGTAAACTGGCCATTGTAATAGGAAATGAGGGGAACGGCATTACAGAGCGCATGATGAAGTTGTCCGACAAAAGAGTTATGATACCCATGCTTGGGGGAGCGGAATCCCTGAACGCTTCCGCCGCTGCATCCATATTGCTCTATGAGTCCATGAGGCAATTACAGAAGAGTAAATAAGCAGTATTGTTAATTCCACCAAAAAAATCAGCCGGAAGGTTGGCATTTCCGATTTTTGGACAAATTTTTTTAAAGTCCTTGAAAAATGCCAATAAATATAATACAATTCTATGAGAGTTTTGTGATTATATTAACAAAATTTAAATATTTTCTAGGAGGTATAATCATGTCAATTATTAAAATTGGTATTAACGGTTTCGGCAGAATCGGACGTCTTGCTTTCAGAGCGGCAGTTAACAATCCTCAAATTCATGTTGTTGGTATAAACGATCCTTTTATCGATCTTGAGTACATGAAGTACATGCTTAAATATGATACTATTCATGGCCAATTCGATGGGACCATTGAAATTAAAGATGATAAACTCGTTGTAAACGGCAAAGAAACAAAAGTGTACGCTTGCATGAAGCCGGAAGAGATTCCCTGGACAGAATGCGGCGCTGAATATGTTATAGAATCAACCGGTGTATTCACAACCACCGATAAAGCTCAGGCTCACCTCCAGGCAGGTGCCAAGAAAGTTGTTATTTCCGCACCTTCAAAAGATGCTCCTATGTTCGTAATGGGTGTTAACCACAAAACATATACTCCTGATATGAACATCGTATCAAACGCTTCTTGTACAACCAACTGTCTTGCACCTCTTGCAAAAGTTATTAATGACAACTTCGGACTTGTTGAAGGTCTCATGACCACAGTACATGCTACAACAGCTACACAGAAAACTGTTGACGGTCCTTCCAAGAAAGACTGGAGAGGCGGCCGTGCTGCAGCAGGTAACATAATTCCTTCTTCTACCGGTGCTGCTAAAGCAGTTGGTAAGGTTATTCCTGAACTCAACGGCAAACTGACAGGTATGGCATTCAGAGTTCCTACTCTCGACGTTTCAGTTGTTGACCTGACCTGCCGTCTTGAAAAGCCTGCTACCTATGAAGAAATCTGCAAAGTTATCAAGGAAGCTTCTGAGGGCGAACTCAAAGGTATCCTTGGATACACAGAAGACGATGTTGTATCTTCTGACTTCATTACAGATCCTCGTACCTCTATCTTCGACGCAAAAGCAGGTATTTCACTCAATCCTAACTTCGTAAAACTCGTATCCTGGTACGACAATGAGTGGGGTTACTCCAACAAACTGATTGACCTCATTTGCTACATGTCAACAGTTGATCACAAATAATTTAAATAAAAATTAATCAGGCATTTATATAAGGAGCGGTTTTACACTGCTCCTTTTACTTAAAAGCCTTGTTTTCCATTCACAATTATTAATGGAGTCTATTGTAAATTATCCTGATAAAATTAAAATTTCAATTATAAGACACAATAATAAGACAAGACAGACAAAGCAGATGGATATGTTAATGGGCAAAATAAAAGCCGGAAAAGGAGTTGTGATTCCATGAGTATGATGAACAAAAAGAGTATTTCTGATATGGATGTAAAGGGTAAGCGCGTTATTGCACGTGTGGATTTCAATGTTCCTCTTGATGAGAACGGAAATGTTACCGATGACAAGAGAATAAGAGGAGCTCTCCCGACCATTAAGTATATTATTGAGAACGGCGGAAAGCTTATTCTTGTTTCTCACCTTGGAAGACCCAAGAACGGTCCTGAAGCAAAATTCAGCATGAAACCCGCTGCAGATCGTTTGAGCCAGTTATTGGGCAAAGAAGTTATTCTTGCAGCCGATGTAATTGGCGAAGATGCAAAAACCAAAGCTGCAAACCTTAAAGAAGGCGAAATCCTTATGCTTGAAAACGTACGTTTCCATAAGGAAGAAACAAAGAATGACCCTGAATTTGCAAAAGAACTGGCAAGCATGGCAGACATTTATTGTAACGATGCTTTCGGTACAGCGCACAGAGCACACGCTTCCACCGCTGGTCTGGCCGATTATCTTCCTTCCTGCTGTGGATATCTTATAAAGAAAGAGCTGGACGTAATGGGCAAAGCTCTGAACAACCCTGAAAGACCTTTCGTTGCAATCCTTGGCGGAGCAAAGGTTTCCGATAAGATCAGCGTTATTGAAAATCTTCTTGACAAGGTTGACACCCTTATTATCGGCGGCGGAATGGCTTATACATTCTTCAAAGCCCAGGGTTATGATGTAGGTACATCAATCTGCGAACTTGATAAAGTAGACCTTGCAAATGAACTTCTGAAGAAAGCAAAGGAAAAGAATGTAAATCTTCTGCTTCCGGTTGATACAGTAATCGGTAAGGAATTCAAGGCTGATACAGAATACAAAGTAGTTGCTTCCAATGAAATTCCTGAAGGTTGGATGGGCCTTGACATCGGTCCTGAGACCGTTAAGATATTCTCCGAGGCTGTCAAGGGCGCAAAGACAGTTGTTTGGAACGGTCCTATGGGCGTTTTTGAGTTTGAAAACTTTGCAGTCGGAACCAAGAAGATTGCAGAGGCTTTGGCTGAGTCAGGCGCTATTTCAATAGTTGGTGGCGGTGACTCTGCAGCTGCTGTTGAACAGCTTGGATTTGCTGACAAGATCACTCATATTTCAACAGGCGGCGGAGCTTCTCTGGAATTCCTCGAAGGCAAGGAACTTCCTGGTATTGCAGTGCTTAATGAAAAGTAATATTCTATTTCCCTGATTATATATGAAAGGTGGATATTTCAATGTCTAAACGTGTTATTATGGCAGCAGGTAACTGGAAAATGAATAAAACCCCCAGTGAAGCTGTTGAGTTTGTTAACAGTTTAAAGGACCGTGTTGCCGGAAGCACAGCCGAAGTTGTAGTGGGTGTTCCATTTGTATGCATCCCCGGAGTTATTGAGGCTGTTAAAGGCTCAAATATAAAAGTTGCTGCCCAGAATGTTCACTGGGAACCAAACGGCGCTTATACAGGTGAAGTTTCCTGTAAAATGCTGAAGGATCTTGGTGTTGATTATGTAATTATTGGTCACTCCGAAAGACGTGAATATTTCGCAGAGACTAATGAAATGATTAATAAAAAGGCCAGGGCAATACTTGATGCCGGCATGACCCCCATTATCTGCTGCGGTGAATCTCTCACCCAGAGAGAACAGGGAGTAACAGCAGAGCATGTCCGCTATCAGATAAAAGTTGCTCTTCTTGGACTGAGTGCTGAAGAAGTATCAAGAATTGTTATAGCCTACGAACCCATCTGGGCTATCGGAACAGGCAAAACCGCTACCACCGAGCAGGCTGAAGAAGTTTGTGGCATAATCCGTGAACTTTTGGTAGAATTATATGGTAAGGATACTGCTGAAAAAACCAGAATCCTTTATGGCGGAAGTGTTAAAGCTGATAATGCCAAAGAACTTTTTGCAATGCCTAATATAGATGGTGGACTTGTTGGCGGAGCAAGCCTTAAACTTGATGAATTTGAGAAGATCGTCAAGCATGATGCTTAAAGTTATTTGACTCTTTGCCCTCCGGCATTAAACACCGGGGGGTTTTGTGTCTGCATATAAAATTGATTTGATATAAAATGTAGAATAAGAAACTTAGATAGAAAGGTTGAATAATATGCTGAAAAAGAACGGTTATACACCTTGCGAAGGTCCTGTCCTTCTTATAGTGATGGATGGTGTAGGCATTACCGATATTACAGAAGGAAATGCCGTGCGGGATGCTTATACTCCGAATCTGGACAGACTTATGAATACATGCCCCTATACCCTTTTGAAGGCACATGGAACCGCAGTCGGGCTGCCCAGTGATGATGATATGGGCAACTCTGAGGTTGGACACAATGCCATAGGCGCAGGGCAGATTTTTTCACAGGGTGCAAAGCTTGTTACCGAAGCGATTGAAACGGGGGAAATGTTCAAAGCCAAAGGCTGGACAGAAATCAAGCAGAATTGTCTTTCCAACAGTTCAACACTTCACTTTATAGGTCTTTTCAGTGACGGTAACGTACATTCACATATAGATCACCTCAAGGCAATGATTACAAGGGCAAAAGCCGACGGAATCAAAAGAGTAAGAGTCCATATACTCCTGGACGGTCGTGACGTAGGGGAAACATCTGCCCTTGAATATGTTGATCCCTTTGAGGAATTCTTAAGTAGCCTCAGAGACGATAGTTTTGATGTCAAGATTGCCAGTGGCGGCGGAAGAATGTTCATAACCATGGACAGGTACGAAGCCAACTGGAGCATGGTTGAACGTGGCTGGCAAACCCATGTTCTGGGAGAAGGAAGATTCTTTAATTCCGCCCGTGAGGCCATTGAGACATTAAGAAAGGAAACCAAGGCAATCGACCAGGACCTCCCTGCTTTTGTCATTGCTGAAAATGGCAAGCCTGTCGGAACCATAGAAGACGGCGACAGTGTTATCTTCTTCAACTTCCGTGGCGACAGGGCGATAGAAATGTCCAGAGCATTTGAAGAAGCTAATTTTACTTACTTTGACAGGAAGAGATGGCCTAAGGTAACCTATGCAGGAATGCTCGAGTATGACGGTGACCTCCATATTCCCAGCCGTTACCTGGTAAATCCTCCATCCATTAAAAATACAATGGGTGAATACCTGGCAAGGACAGGAGTAACCCAGCTTGCTATCTCCGAGACTCAGAAATTCGGCCATGTGACATATTTCTGGAATGGTAACAATTCCGGTAAATTTGATGAGATTTTAGAGACATATATTGAGGTTCCCTCGGATATTATTCCTTTTGAGCAGAGACCGTGGATGAAGGCTGCTGAAATAACCGATAAAACTATCGAGCAGTTGAGAACCGGAAACTACAAATTTGCAAGAATAAACTTTGCCAACGGTGACATGGTAGGGCACACAGGCAGTTACCAGGCTGCAAAAATAGCTGTTGAAACAGTTGACCTTTGTCTTGGCAGGCTTTTAAAAGAGATTGAAAGACTTAAAGGTGTTGCCATCATAACTGCCGACCACGGTAATGCCGACGAAATGTATGAAACCGACAAGAAGACCAAAAAAGCCAAAATGGACAAAGACGGAAATTACAAGGCAAAAACAAGCCATACCCTCAATAAGGTGCCATTTATAATTTATGATACGGTTAACGCCGGGAAATACAGACTCAAGGAAGGCGAATTCGGGCTTGCAAATATTGCTGCAACCGTAGTTAATCTTTTAGGGTATGAAGCGCCTGAAATGTGGGAAAAGAGTATGATAGAAATACTGTAGTATTGCTTTTTAATAGTACTTAATGTATGATTTTAGCGGGGATTTTACAATCCCTGCTAATTAACAGTATTTCAGCCTTATGTATTTTTGCTGATATTCGTACCTTTAAATAAATTAATTATTTCGGAGCTTTTATGCGCATATTATGTTTAGACTATGGGGATGCAAGAATTGGAGTCGCAGTTAGCGATCCATTAGGAATGACAGCACAGATGTTGGAGACAATAAAATGGAGGAACGATATTAATAAACCCATCCAACGAATAAAGGAATTGGTTGGTTCTCTGGGATGCAAGACCATTCTGGTCGGACTTCCAAGGAACATGGATGGCTCGGTTGGACCGCGGGAATTAAAAACGAGGGACTTTATTAAGCTCCTTCAAGATTCCATCAGTGATGTGGATGTCATTCCTTATGACGAACGTCTGACCACTGTAATGGCTCAGCGGGCCATGCATGATATGGGTATCAATGCCAAAAACCAAAAAAACAGAATCGACCAGATGGCAGCTGCATTTATTTTGCAGGACTATCTCGATTCTGTAAAATAAGACTAATTATAACTTCACAGGAAAGTTGAAAGGAGAAAATTATGGATTACGAAAATGATATCATTGAATTAACCGGCGAGGATGGCGATACCATTAAATGTGAGTATCTTGACACTGTTTTGGTGGATGACGAAGAATACGTCGTATTATTGCCCCTTGATGAACATGAATGCGCTGATGCAGATTGTTCTGAATGCGAAGCGGAAGTCATTATTATGAAGATTGACAGAAACGGCGATGAAGAATATCTCGTTCCCGTTGAAGACGAAGATGAACTGGACAGAGCTTTTGAAGCTTTCCAACAGCAGATCGATGAGGAATACGACGAAGAGGATGATCTCGACTAAGAGACTCCTCTTAGTTTCTTTTTATACAAATGATGAATGAGGTGAGCATCAGGTCTATGTTTAAAAGAATTGTCCTCCTGCTTTTGATGGGGATTCTTGTGTTTACTTCCGCATGCGGAAAGAAGCCGGAAGAGCCTGCATCGGTCGTAGAAGAAACTCCAATGCCAACTCCTTCAGAGACTCCGGAACCGGTTCCCGAAAAGAAATTTGGGGAAGATTTTGTTGTGCCTGATTCGTCCATAAGACCTGTGTCGGTGATGATTGACAATCAGGGAGACAGGGTGCTGCCCCAGGGTGGCATAAGTCAGGCTCAGATTGTTTATGAAATGCTGGTTGAGGGTGATATAACCCGCTATATGGCGTTTTTCTGGGGAACCATGCCCGAAATGATCGGACCGGTCAGAAGTTCGAGACATTATTTTCTGGACTATGCCATGGAGTATGATGCGTATTATATCCATGTGGGCGGAAGTACATATGCCAAGAATGATATTAAGACACTGAAAATCAACCATATTGACGGTCTTGTTCATGGAAAAGCCTTTTGGGACCTGACCCAGGACAAGAAAAACTGGCAGGATACATACACATCAAAAGAAAGGGTAGAAAATCAGATCCAGGCTCTGAAATACAGGACTGAGCCCAAGAAGACATTTCCGTTCAAGTATCATGATGATCTTGTAATACCCCAAAATGGTGAAAGCGCTGTTGATATCTCAATTAAGTTCGCTAAGAGCGGAAGTAACTGCGGTTTTGTCTTTAATTCTGAGACAAACTTATATGAAAGATTCCGAATGGGCAAACCTCATATAGAGCGAAACACAAACGAGCAGGTAAAAACAGCCAATATCATTATTGCCGAGGTTGATTCTCCTCTTATCCCGGGGGATAAAGAGGGCAGAAGAAATATGAAGAATATCGGTTCGGGCAAAGGTTTGTACATAACAGGCGGAAAGGCGGTACCCATCAAGTGGGCCAAGACTGCAAGGGATGCCCAGACCACATTTACCCTCGAAGACGGCAATCCGGTTACACTTAACCGGGGCCAGACATGGATTGAGTTTGTTCCCACCTTGAAAAATGTAGAAATAAAATAGGAAAGACTGTGCCGTGCAAGTGGCACAGTCTTTTTCATATCCACGTCCAAGTATAACTGTTAAGTGCAAAGGCTCTGCCTTTTACGCGTCCTCGACTCAGGAAAGTTGTAAGGCTCAATCGAAACCTATTAATGGATTTCAACCGAGCTGCGTATTTTGTCAACAGCTTAAATTTTTAATCTGAATCAAGACAACTCGAGCATACCTGTATAGAGCTGATAGTATTTACCCTTTAATGCTATAAGGTCGTCATGGGTACCGCGTTCAATGATTTCGCCGTTTTCAAGCACCATGATGGCATTGGCGTTTCTGACGGTGGAAAGCCTGTGGGCTATTACAAATACTGTCCTTCCCTCCATAAGGGTATCCATGCCTTTTTCTATAAGGGCTTCAGTTCTTGTATCAATGGAACTGGTCGCTTCATCCAGAATAAGAACAGGGGGATTGGCCACTGCAGCCCTTGCGATTGCCAGAAGCTGTTTCTGACCCTGGCTTAAGTTGCTGCCGTCGGCATGTATAATCGTGTTATAGCCCTGGGGAAGGTGCTTGATGAATGAGTGGGCATTTGCAAGTTTGGCCGCTTCTATACATTCCTCATCTGTTGCATCCAGCCTCCCGTAACGAATATTGTCCATTACAGTACCGGTGAACAGGTGGGTATCCTGAAGAACCATGGCAAGGGACCTGCGCAGATCTGCTTTTTTGATCTTATTGATATTGATTCCGTCATAGCGGATTTTTCCGTCAGGCACATCATAAAAACGGTTAATCAGATTGGTGATGGTTGTTTTTCCGGCGCCTGTGGAGCCCACAAAGGCGATTTTCTGGCCGGGTTTGGCATACAGGGATATGCCTTTCAAAACAGTCTTGTTCTCTTCATAACCAAAGGTAACATCTTCAAACCTGACATCACCATTAAGTTCCGTGTAGGTGACAGTACCATCAGAGTGGGGGTGTTTCCATGCCCAGATACCGGTAGGTGTGTCAGATTCCTTTATATTGCCGTTTTCGTCCTTTGAAGCATAAACAAGTTCCACATACCCATTGTCGGATTCAGGTTCTGTGTCCAGTAACTGGAAGATTCTTTCCGCACCTGCCAGAGCATTAAGTATACTGTTCATTTGCTGTGAAATCTGTGTTATAGGCTGCGAGAACGATCTTGTGTACTGCAGGAATGATCCTATTGTACCAAGGTCTATAAGGCCGTTTACGGCCATTACCGCTCCGGCTGCCGCTGTAATAGCATACTGGACGTATGAAAGATTACCCATGATTGGCATAAGGATGCCTGCAAAGGTATGGGCGCTTGTGGATGCCTGTCTAAGTTGCTCGTTGAGCTCTTCAAATCTTTCTTTGACAGTGTTTTCGTGGTTAAATACCTTTACAACCTTTTGCCCTTCAATCATTTCTTCTATATATCCATTAACTTTTCCGATTTCCTCCTGTTGCTTCTTAAAGTACATGGCACTTTTGCCGCCGATTTTTCTTACTGTGAGGAACATAAGGAAGAGCATGAATATTACCAGTATGGTCAATAACGGGCTTAAGATGAGCATCATTAAGAATACTCCGGTCACCGTTATACTTGACTGAAACAGGTTGGGTATCCCGTGGCTGAGCATTTCCCTCAAAGTATCGATATCGTTTGTGAACCTGCTCATAAGTTCGCCGTGGGTGTGGGTGTCGAAGAATTTAATAGGCAATGACTGCATGTGTGTGAACATATCAACCCTGAGTTTTTTTAGTGTCCCTGTTGAAATGTTCAGCATAATCCTGTTGTAAATGTATGTTCCGGATACCCCTGTGAGGTATACCAGGCAAAGCAGCATCACCATTTTTATAAATCCTGAAAGGTCAGGGTTTTTCTGACCTATAAATGGCACAATGTAATTGTTTATAATGGGTTTGAGAAAATAGATACCCACTACGTTTGCCGCTGCGCTTATAAGTATGAATATTGCAGCTGTGATTAGCTGTAATCTGTAACAAGACAAGTATTTTATAAGCCTTCCAAGGGTTTTTCCTGTGTTCTGGGGTTTAAAACCGCCGTGTTGTCTTCTTCCCGGTCCTGGCATTTTCAAGCAACTCCTTTCTGCTGTGATTCATATACTTCTCTGTATATGGAGTTGGTAGCCAGCAATTCTTCATGTGTACCGATTGCATTGATTTTTCCGTCGTCAAGGACAATTATCTTGTCTGCGTCGCTTACAGATGAAATACGCTGAGCTATTATAATAACTGTGGTATCAGATACATTCTCTTTCAGACCCTGGCGGATTTTGCTGTCAGTGGCTGTATCCACCGCGCTTGTGCTGTCATCCAGGATTAGAATCTTTGGCTTTTTCAAAAGCGCTCTTGCAATAGTCAGCCTTTGTTTCTGTCCGCCTGAGACATTGACGCCTCCCTGGCCAAGTTCGGTTTCAAAGCCTTTGGGGAAGGACATGATGAAATCATAGGCCTGCGCAATTTTACACGCTTCAATAATTTCTTCGTCTGTGGCGTTTTCATTGCCCCATTTCAGATTATCCTTAATTGTGCCTGAAAACAGAACATTTTTCTGCAGGACCATGGCCACTGAATCTCTTAATGTCTTTATTTTATAATCCCTTACATCTCTTCCGCCCACAAGGATTCTGCCTTCCAATACATCGTAAAGGCGGGGGATGAGCTGAACCAGTGTGGTTTTTGCAGAACCGGTTCCGCCTATAATTCCGACAGTCTCCCCGGGCTTGATTTCAAAATTGATGTTTTCCAGAACCAGATTGTCTTTGTTTTTGCTGTAACTGAAAGACACGTTCTCAAAAACTACCGATCCGTCTTTAACCTCAGGATCTTCATTGCTATCGTCCCTGATATCAATTTCCTCATCCAGTATCTCAATGATTCTGGACACTGAAGCACGTGAAAGGACAATCTGAACAAACACAAAAGAAATCATCATCAGGGATACCAGAATCTGAGTCGAATATGTGATAAAACCGAAAAGCTCACCGGACAGCATTTTTTCACCAATGATAAGGTTTCCGCCGAACCAGAAAATTGCAGTAATAGAACCATACATGGTAAGTTGCATGATAGGCATTGCCCAAACAAGCAGCTTTTCAGCATTGAAGTGAGCAAGACGCACTGCCTCTGCCGAATCCAGGAATTTCTTGTTCTCGTAATCTTCCCGCACAAAAGCCTTTACAACTCTTATCGCAATAAGATTTTCCTGAACAGAAGCGTTCATATTGTCATATTTTTTCAGCATCGCTTTGAAACGTGGAAAGGCTTTTGAAGCAACAATGAACAGCGCTGAAGCCAGGATTGGTATCGCGAAAAGGAAGATCAGGGAAAGTCCCGGATTAATAGTAATTGCCATGATAGTGGCACTGATCAGCATGAAAGGAGCGCGCACCAACAATCTTATAATCATCATAAAAGACATCTGGGCATTGGTCACGTCTGTGGTAAGCCTTGTCACGAGAGAGGGAGTTGTGAACTTGTCAATATTGGCGAAAGAAAAGTCCTGAATTTTATCAAATATTTTTTTTCTTAACTCCTTGGCAAAGCCTACGCTGGCAATAGCCGAGAAACGCCCGTGTATTGCGCCGAACAATAGCGCGAAAACGGCTATTAAAACCATGAGGCCGCCAGTCTGAAGTATGAAATCAACATCTCCGTTTTTTACGCCCACATCAATTATTTTGGACATAAGAAAGGGTATGGATATTTCAAGTATTACTTCGAGGATTACGAAAATTGGAGTCAGAATTGCATACTTTTTATACTTTCCAAGACATGGAAGTAATTTTTTTAACATATATCTCCTCCTGCAAGAGCTAAGCTGCAAATTTAATACTTAGCAATTCTCAATTTAATTCTGTCAACTATAATTTTTGTCAGTCAGATTATTTTCTAACCACGTTTTCTGTTATTGTATTGGACACTTTTTCCACACAATAGAATTATTATAGCATACTATTCAATGGGATGCGCAAATCTGTAACAGGGCGCAATAAAGGGATTGGCCGCCATTTTTGGCTATTGACCAATCCCTTACTTAAGGTAGTTGAATTTTGCGTTACTATTCATAAAAATTCATTTTTTTCGTATCTCTTATCTTTTAACCAAAATGTCAAGAATAAATGCTCCAAATACAATCATAACCCAGAATCTGAATGAATAGATCATTGTCCATTCTATTAAATACATATGGTTTTGCAACACAACTGTTCCGGATATAAGCAGTATTTCAAGAGCAAGAGCCACCAGCAAAAACAAAGCAAACAGGGAAGTGCCTAACTTCAACAGAATTTTGCTGCCCTTGTTCATTCCCATAAACTTTTTTGATGCGATATTAAAAAAAGAACGAAGTTTTGTCGTGTTATTCTTTTCGTTCAAGTGCTGACCCCCCGGATAATATAAGTTCACATTAATAAGGTATCATAAATGTGCATGCACGGTAAATGAAAATAATTGGCACGCCTTACAGCAGACTGGTCATCATCTGGAATCCGTCAATGACGCCGCCGCTGACAGGGGACAGCCCTGACCCCAAAAAACATGAGCGGAATACTGCATTGCTGCCGAACCTCATTCTGAGGCTGTCGATGGTCTCATCAAGTCTTTTCTTCTTTTCATCATATTTCTCAAAGATGCTTAACTGCAGGACATCGCAGGGTACAAGCTCCGAAACTCTTACTCCTATTCCGCGGAGAGGTTTGCCGGACCACAGTTCATCCATAAGTTCAGATGCTATTTTATATATTTTCATGGTATTGTCTGTAGCAACCAGGAATTTGCGCTGATGTCCGTTTCCTGTAAGATCGGTTTTACGAAGCCAGACCGATACAAGCCTTGCGCAGAAACCCGCTTGTCTCAACCGCATTCCCACCATTTCACAGAGGGAAAGCAGCACCTTTAATGCCTCTTCTCTGGTATGGACGTCAAAAGGTATTGTACAACTGTTCCCGATTCCTTTAATAGGGGGCCTGACACCGGAAGCCACAAGGGAGTTTTCAATTCCGTTGGCATAATTCTGAATCAGAATTCCCCAGCTTTTCAGGTGGAATCTGAGAAGTTCACTGTCGGCCTGGGCTAACTGGCCGATGGTGAAAATGTTAAGCCTGTGGAGTTTCGGAGCGGTTGCTCTGCCTACTCCGAACAGTTCTTCGACAGGAAGGGGCCACATTTTTTCCCTCATTTCATCTTCATTGAGAATTGCATGGACCATGTCGGGCTTTTTAAGCTCCCCGGCCATTTTTGCAAGGAGTTTGTTCCAGGACACTCCTATATTTACGGTAAAGCCCAGTTCGTCTCTGATCCGGTTTTTCAGCTTGTTTGCCGCACTGACCGGGTCCCCGTGAATTCCTTCCATTCCCGTGTAGTCTATAAATGCCTCATCTATGCTGAAAACCTGCACATTTGGCGAAAAGTCGCGCAGGATTTCCAACATTGCATTATGGCACTGCATATAAAGATAATAGTTTGGGGGTACTATCACTATGTGGGGGCATTTTTGACGGACCGAAACCAAAGGCTCACCGGTCTTTATACCATATTTTTTTGCCGGAATGCTTTTTGCCAGAACAATTCCATGCCGGCTTTCCTCGTCGCCGCCTATCACACTCGGAATTTTCCGGAGATCTTCCGAAGCTCCGTGTTGCAGCCTGTAAGCGGCTTCCCAGGAAAGATAAGCACTGTTTGCATCTATATGCATTATAATTTTATCCAATGATTTCACCCCGGTTCCTATATCTGTTTTTATTCTATAACCGAACATATGTTCTGTAAACAGAAAAAATTTGGGAACTGAGGATTGAAATTACATTGGCGGCCATGACAGCCCTTCCGGCCATTTTGTGTGCTGCTGGAAGTATATTGTAATAAACGGGGATAATGCTTATAATAAATGTGACCGATTAAATAATACCAGTAAGAAAAGTGGGGGATGCCGGGCATGTATGAGCTAATAAAAGCAAGAAGAAGCATAAGAAAATTTCAGAAAAGAGAAGTGGAAAAAGAAAAAATAGATATTATCACAAAAAGTGCTTTATTGTCTCCTTCATCCCGTTCAATAAGACCATGGGAATTTATTGTGGTAGACGATAAAAATTCATTACAGCAACTTTCACAGTGCAAGGCACACAGTGCGACATTTTTGGCTGAGGCACCGCTGGGGATCGTTGTGATAGCTGATCCGGAAACAGGGGATACCTGGATAGAAGATACCTCAATTGCCTCAATAATAATACAACTGGTGGCAGAATCTCTGGGACTCGGCTCATGCTGGATACAGGTCAGGGGAAGGTTTGACTCCCAGGGAAGAAAAGCCGGAGACATTGTCAGAGAGGTATTGAACATACCACCTAACTATGAAGTTGAAAGCATAATTGCAATAGGATACCCCGATGAGAAGAAGAGAGCTTACAGAGAAGATGAATTACTTTATGACAAAATCCATTACAATCAATATAAGGGCTAAACAGGCGAAAGCCTGTTTTTTATTTGCCTCAAACCATCACGAACTGTACATTATGACTAATAATCATATTGGATTTCAATAAAATTTGTTGACAATTAATATGTTTCTGTTATAATAGTCTCATACATGGAATAAACAATCTTTCAAAACAATATCTGTAGTGTGAATATTATGAACTGATAAACAATGAAAAAATAATAAAGTCTAAACTTCAAATTATAAGGTATCAATGTCAAAATTTTTTCAATGCTAAATCGCAAACATCAAAAGAGTCTACTCAAACTTCGCTTCATTGTGTCGGGCAAATACTTTTTCAGGTAAGGGTGAATTAATGAAAAATTATCCTACTGTTCTTGGTATTGCTCATTATTTCCTGCGTGAATTTTTTTGCTTGGTCCAATTCAACTGAATACCCAAATGTTATTTTTTTCGCGAGTAACCTTGTACTAAAGCATATGCTTTTAGCATATGTTTAAATAACCAAATAGAGCCTAAAATTTAGAGGTTCTATTGGTAAAATTACACAGGAGGTTGTGTATATGGCAAAGTATGTAATGGCACTGGACTCAGGTACTACAAGTAACCGGTGCATCCTTTTCAATGAAAAGGGAGAAGTCTGCAGCGTTGCACAGAAGGAATTTACCCAGTATTTCCCGAAACCGGGCTGGGTAGAGCACGATGCAAACGAAATTTGGTCCACTCAACTTGGTGTTGCAGTTGAAGCCATGCAGAAAATCGGAGCAACAGCGAGCGATATTGCTGCCATAGGTATTACAAACCAGCGTGAAACAACTATTGTGTGGGATAAGGAAACAGGCGAACCTGTTTATCACGCTATTGTATGGCAATGCCGTAGAACTTCTGAGTTATGCGACGAATTGAAAGCAAAAGGCCTTGTTGATACCATCAGACAGAAAACAGGTCTTGTAATCGATGCTTACTTCTCAGGAACAAAAGTAAAATGGATCCTTGACAATGTTCCTGGTGCAAGAGAAAAAGCAGAAGCCGGAAAATTACTTTTCGGTACCGTTGAAACATGGCTGATCTGGAAACTTACAAAGGGTAAGGTTCATGTAACCGACTACTCAAATGCTTCCAGAACATTGCTGTTCAACATTATCAACCTCGATTGGGACGATGATATTCTCAGAGAACTCAATATTCCAAGAAGCATGCTCCCGAAAGCAATGCCTTCAAGCTGTGTTTATGGTGAAGCAGATCCATCATTCTTTGGTGGACCGATACCCATTGCCGGTGCCGCTGGTGACCAGCAGGCTGCTCTGTTTGGTCAGACATGCTATAAGCCAGGCGAAGCTAAGAATACATACGGAACAGGTTGCTTCATGCTCATGAATACAGGTGAAAAACCGGTATTCTCCAAGAACGGCCTTGTTACTACCATTGCATGGGGTCTGGATGGAAAAGTTGAATATGCCCTCGAGGGTTCAATATTCATCGCAGGTGCCGCTATTCAGTGGCTGCGCGACCAGCTCAAATTAATTGATTCTTCTCCTGATTCAGAATACATGGCTACAAAAGTACCCGATACCAATGGCTGCTATGTAGTTCCTGCATTCGTAGGACTCGGAGCACCCCACTGGGATCAGTACGCCAGAGGTGCAATTGTTGGTTTGACAAGAGGTACCAACAAATATCATATTATCAGAGCAACTCTGGAATCCCTGGCTTATCAGACATATGATGTTCTGAAAGCAATGGAAGAAGACTCTGGAATTAAATTAAGTGCTCTGAAGGTTGACGGTGGAGCATGTGCAAACAACTTCATGATGCAATTCCAGGCTGATATCATCAACGCTCCTGTTCTCAGACCAGAATGTGTTGAAACCACAGCTATGGGTGCTGCTTATCTGGCAGGTCTGGCTGTTGGATACTGGAACAGTAAAGAAGATGTTATCAAGAACTGGAAGATATCCAGAGTATTTGAGCCTCAGATGAGCGAAGAAGACAGAACAGCCAAAGTTAAAGGCTGGAGCAAAGCTGTTAAATGCTCATATGGTTGGGCTAAAGATTAATTAATCTTGGATTAATATTCCAGGGATTAGTATTCCAGGGATTAGTATTCCGGTAGGAGGTTGTAATTATGATGAAAATATTTATAGCAGAATTATTAGGAACATTTATGCTCATATTATTAGGTGATGGCGTTGTTGCTAACGTTACTTTGAATAAGTCCGGAATGAAAGGCGCCGGATCTATTCAGATTACATTTGCCTGGGGTCTTGCAGTTCTGTTGCCGGCTTTCATATTCGGCGCTACTTCAGGAGCTCACTTCAACCCGGCTCTTACACTTGCTCTGGCAGTAGGCGGAGCTACACCTTGGGAAGCCGTTCCTATATACTTTGCAGGTGAATTCCTCGGTGCTTTCTTGGGTGCTGTAGTTGTTTATATGCTGTTCAAAGATCAGTTTGATGCTACAGAAGATCCGGGTACAAAACTGGGTGTATTCTCAACCGGCCCAAGCATTCCTAATGTAGGCCGTAACTTACTGAGTGAAGCTGTTGGTACATTCGTTCTTGTATTCGCTATCCTTGGCGTAGGCAATGTTGCCAACATCGCATCCGGTGTTGAAAAGTTGCTCGTATTCGGAGTCATCGTATCCATCGGTATGTCACTTGGTGGATTGACCGGATATGCTATTAACCCGGCTCGTGACCTTGGTCCTCGTATTGCTCATGCTGTTCTTCCTATTAAAGGAAAGGGCGGTTCCAACTGGGGCTATGCCTGGATCCCTGTTGTAGGTCCTGTTATTGGCGCAGTTGTTGCACAGCTTTTATTTAATGCAATTCCCTGGTAATTAATATTCTACAAACACAACTGATTTGTTGTTAAGTAATTAGGTTATGCGCATGGTAATATGCAATAATTCGCAATGAATGAATGCAATTTACCATGCGCAATTTTAAGACGATTTTTACAAATTCCTAAAGGAACAGAGGTGATCGCCACGTGTACGATGTAGTAATTATTGGCGCGGGTGTTACAGGTTCAGCAATAGCAAGAGAGCTTTCAAGATACCAAGTCAAAGCCTGCGTTATTGAAAGGCAAGAAGATGTTTGCTGTGGCACATCAAAAGCCAACAGCGCTATTATACATGCCGGATTTGATGCTGCACACGGATCATTGATGGCAAAAATGAATGTGGCCGGTAATCTGATGATGGATCAGCTGGCCAAAGACCTGGACATTCCTTTCAGGAGAAACGGATCACTGGTAATCTGTCTTTCCGAAGAGGACAAACCTAAATTGGTGGAGCTGTACGAAAGAGGTATAGCAAACGGAGTTAAAGAGCTGAGATTATTGAATAAGGAAGAGGTTCTTGAATTGGAACCCAATCTTTCTGACAATGTAGTTGGTGCTTTGTATGCACCTACCGGTGGAATAGTGTGTCCTTTTGAAATGACACTCGCTTTGGCTGAGAACGCCAATATGAATGGAATAGAATTCTTTTTTGATACAAACGTGCACAACATCGTTAAGGATGGCAATGAATATGTAATAGAAACCAACAAGGGGGAATATAGAACTAAATATGTAGTAAATGCGGCAGGCCTTTACTCTGATGAACTACATAACATGGTGAGTGAACATAAAATTAAGATAACACCAAGAAGAGGAGATTATTGCCTGCTGGACAAGACTGTCGGAAATTATGTAGATAAAACAATATTTACAGTACCCGGCAAGTACGGAAAAGGTGTTCTTGTATCTCCAACTATACATGGAAACCTCATAGTAGGACCGACGGCCGTAGATATAGAAGATAAAGAAGCCGTCGCGACTACACAGGAAGGAATTGAAGACCTGATCACAAAGGCAAAACACATGGTCAAAAACCTTCCAATCAGACAAGTCATTACTTCTTTCGCAGGCTTGAGAGCCCATGAAGCAGGCCATGAATTTATCATTGGAGAACCTGAGGACGCGAAAGGATTTATTGATGCTGCAGGTATTGAATCTCCCGGCCTTTCAAGTGCTCCGGCAATAGGCGTTACAGTTGCTGAAATGCTGAGAGATAAATTAGGCCTGGAATTGAAGAAAGATTTTATTCCTACCAGAAAAGGCATTCTGGACCCGAGCAAACTTTCAATGGAAGAACGCAACAAGCTTATCAAGGAGAAGCCGGAATACGGTAATATTATTTGCCGCTGTGAGACTGTCTCTGAGGGCGAGATACTTGATGCTATTAGAAGACCATTGGGAGCAAAGAGTCTTGACGGAATAAAACGCAGGACCAGAGCGGGAATGGGAAGATGCCAGGCAGGCTTCTGCATGCCCAGGTCCATGGAAATTCTTTCAAGAGAACTCAAGATTCCAATGACTCAAGTTACAAAATCTGGCGGAACCTCTACTATAGTTACCAGGCGAACAAAATAGGGGAAGAAGGTGAATCTATTGAAATCATATGACGTTGTTATCATAGGAGGAGGCCCTGCCGGCTTAGCCGCAGCAGTAGCAGCAAAGGAAAACGGCGTTGACAATATATTGATCCTTGAAAGGGACAAAGAGCTCGGCGGTATCTTGAACCAGTGCATTCATAACGGTTTCGGCCTTCATACCTTTAAGGAAGAATTGACAGGACCGGAGTATGCCAAACGCTTTATTACAAGAGTAGAGGAGCTCAAAATTCCGTATAAGCTCAATACAATGGTTCTGGAAATAAATAAAGACAAGGTAGTAACTGCAGTAAACCGGGAGGATGGGCTTTTCACCATTCAGGCAAAAGCAATTGTACTTGCTATGGGTTGCCGTGAAAGATCCAGAGGAGCATTGAACATTCCTGGTTACAGACCTGCAGGGATATTCTCAGCAGGGACTGCCCAGCGTCTTGTTAACATGGAAAACTATATGCCGGGCAAGGAAGTAGTTATTCTTGGCTCGGGTGACATTGGACTTATTATGGCAAGAAGAATGACCCTCGAAGGGGCAAAAGTTAAGGTTGTTGCCGAGGTTCTGCCCTATTCAGGCGGTTTGAAGAGAAATATTGTTCAATGTCTTAACGACTATGGTATTCCGTTGAAATTAAGCCATACGGTTGTTGAAATACATGGCAAGGAAAGAATAACCGGGGTTACCATAGCCCAGGTAGATGAAAACATGAAGCCAATAAAAGGCACTGAGGAGTACTATTCCTGTGACACCTTGCTGCTTTCTGTAGGACTTATTCCCGAGAATGAACTTTCAAGGGAACTGGGAGTCGAACTAAATCCTCTGACCAATGGTCCTGTAGTAAATGAGAGCCTGGAGACGTCAATCGAAGGAGTATTCGCATGCGGAAATGTACTGCATGTGCATGACCTGGTTGACTACGTTTCAGAAGAAGCCACAAATGCTGGCAAGAACGCTGCCAGATACGTGCTGGAGTATCATAATAAAGCTGCTTCCGGAAACGTTGTTGAGATTATCCCGAAGAACGGAATTCGCTACACTGTTCCGTCACATATTAATGTTGAAAGAATGGATGACATTCTTACAATACGTTTCCGTGTAAGGGATGTTTATCCGGATGCTTACATAAATGTTTATTTTGACGATGAAAGAGTTCAACACAAAAAGCGCAGGATAATGGTTCCCAGTGAAATGGAAGAAGTTAAGATTCAGAAAGCAGACCTGGCAGCACGAAAAGAATTGAAGACTATCAGCATAGAGGTTGAAAAGGAGTAGTGAGGCTTATGATAGAGAAAAAGGAATTAATTTGTATTGGCTGCCCTCTTGGCTGTATGGTAACTGTTGAACTGGAAGACGGAGAAATAAAGAATATCTATAATTATACATGCAAACGCGGTGAAGTTTATGCAAGAAATGAAGTGACCAACCCTGAAAGAATTGTGACATCAACCGTAAAAGTAAATAACGGTCACAGACCTTTGGCTTCGGTAAAAACCAAAACAAACATTCCGAAGGATAAAATCTTTGCATGTATGGAAGAGATCAACAAAGTAACTCTTGAAGCACCGGTACATATAGGAGATATTGTGATTGAAAATGTTGCCGGCACAGGAGTCCCCGTAGTAGCAACCTGTGATATTCACAGAGTCTGATTAACGAATCACCAATACTGACATTGTATAAAGTCAGAATTTTTTGGTGCTGATTCCGCGTAGGATCCTTGACATTGGGTTTCATATTGAGAAGAGGCCCATTGTCAAGGCAATGCGGAATTATTTTGGTTCTACGTCAAATGTTGGGGTGGACCTAAGTAAAATGAAGTAACCTATGAATTACTGGCAGATGATCAAGTTTGGTTATCTGCCAGTTTCATTTACAGATTTAAGCCATAACATGAAGTATTCTGTTTCTGAACCT
>JAAYLX010000016.1 GCA_012521705.1 Clostridiaceae bacterium
CTGCTCCCGGCATATATCCGAAGTTTTCATGTCCAGGGTGGCCAGGATCTGATACTGTATTAATCTAATCATAGTGGAATGTAAAGAGATACCAGATGGCAGATTACAAAGCGGGCGAACGCCGTATTAATCTAATCATAGTGGAATGTAAAGCTGGTTTTGGATGCCATGACGATCCCTCCTTTTGGTATTAATCTAATCATAGTGGAATGTAAAGAGGTAATCTACGCAGCTTTTATGCTCGACCTTCGCAGTATTAATCTAATCATAGTGGAATGTAAAGTCAGTCACACAGATTCTGAGATTCCTCAGCCGTGAGGTATTAATCTAATCACATTGGAATGTATGTAAATCAGTGAAGAGATAGCTTTATATTTTGCATGGCAGATCAAAAAGCAAAAATGAAATAGATAGGTTATTAAAGGGCATTGTTCACAATGATATTAGAAAGCCTGTGCGGCAGTCAAATGAATTTGAATGATTAGCACAGGCTTTTTTCAGTTGCTTTAAATCATGTTTTGATTGTTCTGATTTAACATATTGATATGTACTACTAAAACTTTCCGCCTTTTCCGCCATGGGTGCGGCCTGAGGATGATGTATGAGTGGTTGAGGAAGTGTTCTTTGGTTTTGCGCGCCTGTCAACCTTTGAGTACAGGAAGAGATCCCTGCTTACGCTGACGTTGAAACTGTTTTTCTTTATATAACTTTCAGCCGCAGGCTGGAAACGGACACTTTTAAGCTGAGCCCTCATAATTCCGGTTACTATTAAGGCAATTACTATACCTACTCCGAGAGAAATAAGTATACGGGTTGTGAAGGCCATAGGCACCTTGCCGTCATAAGGTGATCCGTTTCTTGCCATGGTCAGAAGCTCATCACAAAGATCTGCGTAACGGGTAAAAGCGCCGTTAAAATCTCCGTCGCTCAAATATGGCAGAAACTCACCGGACAAATAATCCAGGCCGGCATCGGTAAAAGCTTTGATGGCATAGCCATGAGTTGTGATATGCCAGTCAGAATACTCCATACTTATTAGAAGCAATATGCCATCGTCATTAATTCCATATCCGTAGCCGTTGTAATCAAAAAAGTCATCGGCATAATCCTGTGGGTCCTCACCATTTAGTGAATCCACCGTTACAATGGCCACCTCACACTTGTGTTTGCTGCTTATGCTTTCAAGCTTTGCATTCAATAACTCTTCTTCGCTGTCAGTAAGAAGATCAGCATCATCTACCAACAGGGGAAGGTGACGGTCGTTATTGGCAAACACATAAGATACTGAGGCCATAAGGAAGATTACTGCTAACAGAAAGATCAATACAATTTTTCTCATATTCCCATACCTCCTTACAACCCCAAAAGAAATGTTATTAAGAATGTAATAATTCCGCAAGCAGCAGTAAGACCGCCAAACCATCTCCAATATGCAGCCTTGTCAAGGGGAAGATCCCCTACAAACTTTCCGGTCTGTCCGTTCATGGCAAAAGTATATCTCTTGCCGTTCCATACGGTATTTAGAAGCCAGACCGGGTATAGTGCATATTTTGCTTTGCCGTTCCGCAAGCGGATGCTTGTGCTTTCAGGTATGACCGAAGTATAGCCTTTTACGGTAGAGGCAAAGATTTGTTCGGTGCTGCGCCTTATTCGCTCATTTGCGCGGTCGATACTCTCATCCGCGTTAACATCGTACTTGTCTGCCAGATATCCGGCCAGGTAAGCAGTCTGAAAATCTACCGCATCCCCGAAATTAAAGGGTTCAATGGATTCCATCATATCATCGGGCATTTTTGTGGAACCATCCACGGGAACTCTCTCATAGCCTACACTTCCGGCGCGCCAGACAGAATAATAGCTGGTTTCGGTATAGTTATAATTGCTGTCGCTCCAGGAGCGGACTCTTGTTGCCTTGTACCGGATATTGGCATCTGCATCGGCATTGAAGAGCCAGAAGGGGACATAGATACCTTTTATCTCTTCAATACGGTTTTCATCCTTGAAGATTTTAGGAAGAAGCGTTTTTCCTTTTAAGTGCTTCTTAAGCCCTTCTATTGCCGCCTTTTTATCCAGCTTGAAAGGAATAACATAGTCCGGCCGCAAAACTCCGGAGAGTTTGCCCATCATTACAACCGGATTGTCGCAAAATGGGCATTTTGTAGCGGCAGTGTTTTCATCGCCCACAATTTCGCCGCCGCAGGATTTGCAGACATAAGTGTTTATGTGCTCGGCTTCACCCTCCTGCCACTCACTTCCGGCCTGAGTCTCCCAGACCATTTCGTCGGTAAACTCTTCCTTCAGGCCTTCGTCAAGGGCTTTGAGCGTCTCCAGATCAAACTCTGTATCGCAGTACGGACATTTCATTTTTTGCGTTCTGCTGTCAAAATTTATTGCCCCGCCACAGGCCGGGCATTTGTATTCAAGCAATTCCGCCACAAACCTCAACTCCATTCAGTCACAAAATTAAATTCTTAACCCTTGTCTTTCTCGTCAAAAACATCTCCGCATTCGGGACAGAACTTGGGCGGTTGAGCAGGGTTTTCAGGTACCCATCCGCATTTGTCGCAGCGGTATTTTACACTTCCTGAAGGAGCGGGTTTGCCGCAGTTGTAACAGAACTTGCCTTTATTCACGGTTCCGCACTCGCAGGTCCACTGAGCGGGAGAAGCAGGTCTCGGATTGCCGCAATTGGTGCAGAACTTGCCTTTATTCTGAGTGCCGCACGCGCATGTCCATGCATTATCCGAATCGGCAGGAGCTTGCGGAGCTGCGGGCTGTTGTGCCTGCTGCTGGCTCATGGCAAAAAGATTGTTGGCATTGAGGCCGCCTGCCTGCTGAGCCATATTCAGGCCCATGAATCCCATCATAGCGCCTGCTTCATTTTTAGCGGCTGATTTCATGGCTTCTGCCTGTGCGTCAACCAGATTTGCAGCAGCCATACCCGGATTTCTGAACATGGCAGTTCTCTGCGCCTGCTTAATCATTTCGGCGTCTTCTTCAGGAAGAGTGATAGTGTTCAGGGCAACAGATACGACCGCAATACCTCTCAGTTCAAGCCATTTCTTTGTCAAAGCTTCATTCATGGCTTCAGCAAGTTCCTCGGAATGTGCGCCTAAATCGTTCGGCCTTATCTGCATGGAGGATATTTTCGCAAATGCAGGCTGAAGAGCTGATATAAACTCAGTTTTAAGCTGCTTGTCTATTTCTTCCCTGGTATATTCATATTCAACATTTCCGCATACATTGGTATAGAATAAAATAGGATTCTCAATTCTGTATGAATAAACACCTGAGCAGCGGACCGATACATCGATGTCCAGACCAATGTTGCGGTCAACAATGCGGAAAGGAATCGGATTCGGTGTTCCGAACTTATTTTCTACTATCTCCTTTGTATTGAAGTAGTAAATTCTCTGGTCTTTTCCGGTGTCACCACCATAGGTAAACCTTCTGAAGGTGGATTTGAAAATTTCAACTATGCTTTCGTCGAGATTGCCGGTAAAAATACTTGGCTCGGTGGAAATATCATAAGTATATTCCCCCGGGACGGCACAGATTTCCACAACCCTGCCTTGTTCAACAATGATCATACATTGCCCGTCTGCCACGGCAATACCTGAACCGTTTGAAATAATATTGTCACTGGCTTTTACATTGGATGAACGGCCGGAGACACGTTTCTGGCCCTTTCTGACCAGAACATCGTTCGGAAGTGCATCGCAATAGAAAAACTCCTTCCATTGGTCGGCAAGCATTCCTTTTGCAGCACCAAGTGCAGCTTTAATCAATCCCATAATAAAACTCCTTTCGTTTATATATAATCTAACAATTCAAATTTATGTGGCCATCTTAAATTATCATGAAATAAGGTTGCACAAGTTTTTATATATAAACCGTTATCTTCTTAATGAACCCAGTAAACCTCTGACAAGGGATCTTCCAAGTTCTCGACCGATTGCCGTTACTACCGAGTTTGCCGCCTTTTCGACAAAGGAAGTTTTAGGCCTTCCTGGTGATCTTTTGCTTTCTTTTTGTTTCATGGCTACTTCCTGTTCCTTCCGGATTCTTTCCTGATCCTGCAAGGCTTTTTTCTGCAGGAGTTCATAAGCGGATTCCCGGTCAATGGCATTATCATATTTTTCTCCCATAGGAGATTTATTAATTATGCCTATCCGTGTCAAATCATCCAGAGTTCCCAATGAGCTTTGGGGAGGAAGGATGTATGCCTTCTCGACCATTGCGGGACTCCCGTCTGCGTCCAGGCATGATACCAAAGCCTCACCGGTTGCAAGGTTTGAGATCACATCTTCGGTATTGAACCTGGGATTTGGACGGAAGGCTTCTGCTGCAGCCTTTACCTTCTTTTGCTCCGATGGAGTGTAGGCTCTTAAGGCGTGCTGTATTCTGTTTCCCAATTGACCCAGGACATCCTGGGGGATATCCGCCGGGTTTTGAGTGATGAAGAATATGCCGACTCCCTTTGAGCGTATTAGTCTTACCACCTGTTCTATTTTCTGGAGGAGAACCTTTGGAATATCCTCGAAAAGCAAATGGGCTTCATCAAAGAAAAAGACTATTTTGGGTTTTTCCAGATCACCTGTCTCAGGAAGAGTCTCATACAGCTCCGAAAGCATCCACAGCAAAAATGTTGAATAAAGCAAAGGTGAGTTAAAGAGACGGACACTGTGCAGAATATTGATATACCCGCGTCCTTCCGGAGTTGTCTGGATCCAGTCGTTAATGTCCAGTGCCGGTTCCCCGAAGAACTGGTTTCCACCCTGATCTTCCAGTGCTATCAGACTGCGCATGATAGCTCCCACGCTCTGTGGTGAAATATGCCCGTATTGCAATGTAAGGCTTTTGGCATTTTCTCCTACATATTTGACCATTTCCTTCAGATCCTTGAGGTCCAGCAGCAATAAGCCCTGCTCGTCTGCAATGCGGAAGACTATATTTAAAATTCCAGTTTGGGTCTCATTAAGGCCAAGAAGTCTTGACAGGAGCAATGGTCCCATTTCCGAGATGGTTGCCCGGACCGGATGCCCGTTCTCTCCGAATATATCCCAGAATCTTACAGGAAATGATTTAAACTCAAATCCCTGGATTCCGAGCATCTTAAGCCTCTCCTGGATATTGGTTGACTCGGTTCCTTCGGCTGCCAGACTCGCAAGATCACCCTTAATATCTGCCAGAAAAACAGGGACTCCCATATCACTGAAACCTTCTGCAAGGACTTTAAGGGTAACTGTTTTTCCTGTTCCGGTGGCGCCTGCAATTAACCCGTGACGGTTGGCCATTTTAGGTAGAAGATATACAGGATTTTCGCTTTGTGCCAGCCAAATCGCATTATTGGAGAACATAAAACCACACTCCGTAAATAGTCATTTAACTAAATTATATCCGCAGCTTACTCAATTGTCAAAAAAATACAATATAAACTGTCATTTCAATTACATCTGTGTCTGGCTTCCTTATTGTGTTTGGGCCTGCATAGCCTGGGGAAACCGGCATCTGCTGACAGGTTCATAATAAAAATGCTCCCGGATTATGCCGGGAGCTATGACAATATGTTTGGCTTCATAAATTGATATTTTTACATTATCAGGGTCCAGCCTGGGATTCTCTGTACAGTACCTTTTCACTATGCATTTACAGCGCTTTTTCCATGATCTTTAATAAAATACTGATTTACAACTACTATAAGTATCAGAATCAATCCCACTGCGTCGGTTAAAAGATTTGGATCAATCATACCGAGTCCGCCGACAATGGCCATTATTCTCTGCCACCATGGAAGCTTTTTATTCATATACCCTTCAAGACCTCCGGCAATGGCAAACATACCGGTAGATGCAGTGATAACAATTAAAACTACTTTCCAGAAGGAGGTATTGATTAAAAGCATAGCCGGATTAAGGACAAACATATACGGAATAATAAAAGCGGTAATTGCAAGCCTTGTTGCAATTACACCTGTCCGTATGGGATTTCCGCCCGAAATGGCCGAACCTGCGTAGGCAGCCAGGGCAACAGGTGGGGTTATGTCTGCCACAATACCGAAATAGAATACAAACATGTGGGCAGCAAGTACTGGTGTTTCTGGTATGAGCTTAAGTATTATAGGTGCTGTAATGGTGGCCATAATTACGTAGTTTGCAGTTGTAGGAACACCCATGCCCAGAATAATACACGCTATCATGGTCAAAAACAGCGCAATAATATCAATTCCGCCTGACAGCAGTAACAGTCCGTCGGCAAGCTTAAGTCCAATTCCGGTAAGGGAAACAATACCTACTATTATTCCTGCTATTGAGCAGGCAGCGGCAACACCTATTGTGTTCTTGGCGCCACTCTCAAGTGCCTCAATAAATGTTTTGGGTGTAAGACGGGTATCCTTGCGGAAGAGGCTCACGATAATGGAAGCCAATATTGCAAGACACGCAGCACGTGAAGCGGTGTAACCAATGGACATGGTTGTAATGAGAACTACTATAGGGAGAAACAGATAACCTTTTTTAAAAAACAGCTTGAAGAAGTTTGGGATCATTTCCTTGGGAAGACCCTTCAACCCCAATTTTTTCGCTTCAAAATGTACCATGAGGAAAATGCCCGCAAAATAGAGTACTGCGGGGAAGATGGCCGCTGTCGCTATGACTGAATATGGCATTTCGGTCATTTCAGCCATTAAGAATGCCGCTGCACCCATAACAGGGGGCATTATCTGACCGCCGGTTGAGGCGGCAGCTTCTACAGCCGCGGCAAAATCAGGATCATAGCCGGTCTTTTTCATTATGGGTATGGTAACGCTTCCCGAACCAACTGTATTGGCAACTGAACTTCCGGAATACATGCCTTCAAGAGCACTGGAGATAACTGCAACTTTTGCAGGACCGCCACTTGAAAACCCTGCCACTGAGTTTGCAATTTCAATAAAGAATGCGCCAATATTGGTTTTTTCAAGGAAGGCGCCAAAGATAATGAATAGTACGATAAATGTTGAACATACCCCGATGGGAGTACCGATTATACCATCAAGGGTATAAAACAGAGTGTAGACTATTCTGTTTAATGAATATCCCGCTGCAAAGGCATAGACGATAAAACATGAGGCAACCACCAGTATGGGAACACCCACAACCCTGCGGCAAATCTCTGCAATTATTAAAATACCAATAATTCCTATTATCACATCAAGCTGAGAGATTCTTGTCGCCTTTTGGGCCATGTTTGAAAAATTAAATGTGTAGTAGAAGAAACTTCCGGTTCCCAAAATCCCAAGAACAATATCGTACCAGGGAATGTAATTTTCTATCTTTGCAGCTTTCTTTCTGGCGGGAAAGAGCATGAATGCCATAAATATTATTAGCCCGACAAAGGAACTTCGTCTGATTTGTTCAGGCCATGCGCTAATAAGATTCATATAAAAAACATATACCGAAAAAGCTGCCAGAATGTAGCGCACAATTACCCTGGGAACTCCTTTGTAGTGCCTGGTATTTGATTCACGGTCATATTCGGCCATGACGGCATCGACATCGACCTTTTCTATTTCATCAAACAGCAATGTAGTTTTGTTCTCGCCATGAGACATGCATTATCCTCCTTTTGGTTGAATTAATCTGAAGCTGTATAGGACTTTATAATAAATCTTCGCCCCGGGACAAAACGAACTGTCGCGTTTTTGCCGCATAGTTCACGAAGATTAATTGATTTCCCGTTTATTTCAAGAATGTGATCCGAAACAGTACCAACTATATATGACAGGTTATCAATCGGACGATTAAAACCACTTACAATCATTGAACCGTCTTCGCCATACTCCAGTGTCTGGTTTTCTTCAATTTCGGTTTGCACTCCGGCGCCAAAAGAATAATAGATTGTGCGGACCACATAAATTTTCCCATTTCGTATTTCATATACATCGGTCACCGGAGTTTTGTTGACTGAATGAACAAAAGTAACTGAAAACTGTTTTCCCTGGTTTAAGGGATAAACTGCAATAGTGTTTCCTGTGTCCGAATCCTTCAATAGAAGGCAGGGCACTGAAATCAGGTAATAAACAATAACAGAGGCCGCGATGACCACAACCGCGGCCCCGGTGATAATTTTTCGCATTCAGAATCCTCAACGAACTCCAATTTCTTTGTAGTACTTTTCCGCACCCGGATGAATCGGTATGGATATACCTGAAACTGCATATTCAGGATCTAATTCGGCTCCCTTGGGATGAGCTTTTGCAATTTCCTCAGCGTTCTCGAAGAGCGCTTTGGTCATCTTATATACAAGATCCTCATCCAGGTCGTTGGAAACAATATATGTAGCAACAACTGCCACGGTCTGAACGTCCGAATCAACACCCTTGTATGCGCCGCCTGGAACATTGAATTTGGTGTAGAAAGGATACTTTTCAATCAGCTTGGCTGCATGCGCATCGTCAACTTCAAGGATATTGATCGAGTTAGTGGTTGCAAGTTCAACAATAGCTGTGGTAGGAGCTCCTGCAACGCAGAAGAAAGCGTCAATTTTGTCATCCTTGAGAGCTGTTGCACTGTCTGCGAAGCTCAGGTTGTTTACAACTATATCGTCGAAGGTCATTCCATACGCCTCAAGAATCTGGCGTGCGTTGAACTCGCACCCTGAACCGATATCACCAACAGAAACACGTTTGCCCTTCAAATCTTCGATTGACTTGATGCTGCTGTTGCTGACAATCTGGCAAACTTCAGCATATACCCCTGCCATGGCTGAGAAACCTTCAACTTTTTCGCCGGCAAAAAGGTCTGTTCCATTATATGCATAGTACATAACGTCATTCTGTACTATTGCTATGTCGGCTTCTTTGTCAGATACAAGATAGATATTGGCTTTTGAAGCGCCTGTGGACTGGATGTCAAAACTGAGGTTTTCAATTTTTGATGCCAAGATCTGTGAAACGGCGCCGCTGTATGCGTAATATGTACCGGTGGTACCACCAGTCGCCATTTTCAATGTGGTTTTGCTTCCGCAGCCTGCAAAAATCATAACAACGGTCAAAACCATAATCAGGACCAGGGATAATTTTCGCTTGTTCAACATTATCACTCCATATCTTATTTTAATTTATGCCAAATTTATTATTATTAAGTTTATAATAATACTATACATTTTTCAACACTTTAGTCCGCTATACAGGTTAATTAGATTATTTTGGAATTGTAACATCCGGGCAATTATCTCTAAAATTCTATCTGCCAAAATGTCAAATCATGGGGTATTTTTATATAAAAATTGTAGGATATACTATATGGACTTTAGCATAATGAAGTGTTAAAATAATAACAATTACTTTGGAACGTACTAGTCCGGTAAAAATGTTGTAAGAATGGAGTGAGTTCACGATATGGCAAGAGTATATAATTTTTCAGCAGGCCCAGGTACCCTTCCCGAGGAAGTTTTAAAGAGAGCTGCGGAAGAGATGTTGGATTACAAAGGTTCCGGAATGTCGGTAATGGAAATGAGCCACCGCTCTTCCTGGTATGAAGAAGTTCACAATAACGCCGCAAACACCCTCAAAGAGATTATGAACATACCTGACAACTACAAGGTGCTTTTTCTGCAGGGAGGAGCCCATCTGCAGTTTGCCATGGTTCCGTTAAATCTGAAGAAAACTGGCAAAGCTGATTACCTTGTAGCAGGACAGTGGGGAAAGAAAGCTGCAGCGGAAGCCAAGAAGTTCATATCTGTCAACGTGGTTGCTTCATCTGAGGATAAGACATACAGCTATATTCCCAAAATTGAAAAGTCAATGCTCAGCGAGGATGCGGACTATTTCCATATAACAACCAATAACACCGTATTTGGCACACGCCTCAGGGACAAGGATATTGTCTGCCTTGAAAACGTGCCTCTGGTTGCGGATATGTCATCAAATATCCTGTCAGAAGTCTACGATGTATCCAAGTTCGGCATCATTTATGCCGGTGCCCAGAAAAATATGGGACCTGCAGGAGTTACTGTTGTAATTATCAGGGAAGACCTTATAAAAGATGTTGACGCCAGTGTTCCTACCATGCTCCAGTATAAAATCCATGCCGATCAAAACTCACTTTACAATACACCGCCTTGTTACAGCATATATATTTGCGGCCTGGTTTACGAGTGGGTCAAGAAAAACGGCGGGGTAGAGGCAATGCAGAAGATCAATGAAGAAAAGGCTAAACTTTTGTATGACTGCATAGACAACTCCAGCCTCTATAAAGGCACTGTTGACAAGTATGACCGCTCCATCATGAACGTGAACTTCAAGACCGGCAATGAAGAGCTGGACAAGAAGTTTATAAAAGAAGCCACAGAACGTGGCCTGGTAAACCTTAAAGGTTACAGGACCGTGGGCGGCATGAGAGCAAGCATATACAATGCAATGCCTGTGGAAGGCGTAAAAGCTCTTGTGGAATTCATGAAAGAATTTGAGGCAAAGAATTCTTAATATGAACCCTTAGTTAAGAAGCTTAAGAAAAAATAATAGTATAATTAATAGTAGCTGAGTTTTCTTGAGCAACAAAAATCAATGCAATAGATAAGTAAATAAGCTTTGATGCTTTATTTCACCGAAATCTCATAACACACAGAGTAATTTAACTTATAAAGACCGGGAAGCGAGACGCTTCACGGTCTTTTGTTTATTGCTTGCTATCATAAAGCGAGATGCGACCCGATTTTTTTGATTTCCATCCCGGATACTCTTCCAAAAAAGGTGTACTTAATATGGCACAAACTCTTAAATGGCAATCTGCATGTTTCTTGCCATTTGAAATGCGTTAGGGTATCATTTATATTGTTCGTGTTTGACAAAGAATAAAGTATTACCGGACACAGGATATGGACAGGATTACGCTGAAATTTTCTATTATATATTATGGATATATATAAGGTCACAAGTAAGTATTATATACAAGTTTGATATTAAATAGTGGTTTTATATTTACAATATTTTGATTATTACATATCGATTTGACAAAAAATTAAATTAGAAAGTTTTGGAGGTTAGGATTAATTTCCTTATTAATTATGAGAATAGAGCTTAACGATAAAATTTTACTGGATGTAAAAAAGCCTGCCAAATATACCGGCAATGAATGGAACATGGTCAGGAAGAATCCGGAGGATGTAGCCGTACGGTTTGCCTTCTGTTTTCCGGATGACTATGAAATAGGCATGTCCCATCTGGGCATGAAGATACTTTACCATATCCTCAACAAGCGTGATGATACTTATTGCGAAAGGGCTTTCGCGCCGTGGATTGACATGGAGGACAAGCTCAGGGAGAATAATATCCCTCTTTATACACTGGAGACTTATACTCCGCTGTGTGAATTCGATATTGTAGGTTTTACCCTCCAGTATGAAATGAGTTACAGCAATATTCTGAACATGCTTGATCTTGGGAAAATCCCTGTGCTGGCAAAGGAAAGAAAAGAGGGTATGCCCTTTGTGATTGCCGGTGGGCCATGTACCGTCAACCCCGAACCATTGGCGGATTTCTTCGACTTTTTTGTAATCGGTGAAGGGGAAGAGATAACCAATGAAATAATTGACGCATATAAGGAATGGAAAAAGGCAGGGGAGAAAAGAGAAAAGTTTCTTGAACGGGTTGCCCTTATTGAAGGCGTCTATGTGCCTTCCTTCTATGATGTGGAGTATAATGACGACGGAACGATAAAAAGCATAACTCCAAACCGTGAAAATGTTCCCGGGAAGGTTAAAAGGCGTATAATCAATAATCTTGACACTGTTGATTTCCCGGATGAAATAATAGTGCCCTTTGTGGGGACTGTCCATGACCGTATAATGCTTGAGCTTTTCAGGGGCTGCATCAGGGGATGCAGGTTCTGTCAGGCAGGTTTTATCTACCGCCCTGTCAGGGAAAGGAGCTATGACAACCTTTTGGACCTTGCAAAGTCTGCTGTTGAAAAAACAGGGTATGAGGAAATATCCCTTGTATCTCTGAGCACCAGCGACTACTCACAGCTTCCTGAATTATGCAATGCTCTTATTGAATATACCGAAGGACAGAAAGTCAGTCTGGCTCTGCCTTCATTGAGACTTGACAACTTCTCCCTCGGGCTTATGGACAAAGTGTCAAAAGTAAGAAAAAGCGGTCTTACCTTTGCCCCGGAGGCAGGTACCCAAAGGCTCCGGGATGTTATCAATAAGGGAATTACCGAGGAGGATTTGCTTAACTCGGTGAGAATGGCTGTGGAAGGCGGATGGAATAATGTTAAACTCTATTTCATGATGGGCCTTCCCACAGAGACCATGGAAGACATAGACGGAATAGCAGACCTTGGAATAAAGCTGATACATGCATGCAGGGACTTGCCCCACGGAAAAACACTCAATATCACTTTGAGCACATCCTGCTTTGTGCCAAAGCCGTTTACTCCGTTCCAGTGGGAGCCCATGGACGAGATTGACAACCTGATGCAAAAGCAGTATCACTTAAAAGACAGAATCAAAAAAGGCAGCCGGAGAATTACCTACAACTATCATGAGGCAAAATTGAGCATGCTTGAGGCTGTTTTTGCAAGAGGCGACAGAAGAACAGGCAAGGTGCTCTATACCGCATGGAAGAAAGGATGCAAATTTGACGGATGGGACGAGTATTTCGAGTTTGACAAATGGATGGAAGCCTTTGAGGAATGCGGTATCGATCCTAAGTTCTATGCCAACAGAAAGCGGGCGTTTACCGAGATTCTGCCCTGGGATCATATAAATATAGGCGTTTCAAAGAGATTCCTTAAAAACGAGTGTGAAAAAGCTTACATGGGAGAAACCACAGAAAACTGCACGGCCAACTGCTCTTTCTGTGGAGTCCAGGGCTACAAAGCAGGAATATGTACAAGGACAAAACGGAGTGTATAGAATATGGCTAAGACTTTGAGATTCAGATTTTCCCGGGGTCAGGAATTAAAATATCTTTCCCATCTGGAAATTCTCAGGGTTTTCGAGAGAGCGCTGAGAAGATCGGGGCTTCCTGTGGAGTATTCCCAGGGGTTTAACCCAAGGATGAAAATTGTGTTCGGGCTTCCCATTTCAACGGGACTTACCAGTGACGCTGAATATGCGGATATTGTGCTTGAGAAAGACATAGACTTGAGTACTTTTGTGGAAACCCTCAATGAGAGTATGCCTTTGGGTTTAAAGATTCATGAGGCCGTTGAGCTTAAGAATAAAAACAATATTATGAATGAGATAAAAGGAGCAAGATACAATATTACTATGCGGGCTTCATTAACTTACGGGGAGATGGAAGACATGGTGTCATCCTTCCTTTCAAAAGAGGAACTGACAGTAATGAAAAAAACCAAAAAAGGCATGTCACCCGTAAATATAAGACCAATGATTTATTCAATGAACGTGATTCGTAAGGATACGGGTCGGGATGTCAATAGTTCAGGCCATGAAGACGGTAATATTATTGAACTTGACGCGCTATTGAGCGCAGGGGCGCAGGACAATCTTCGGGCGGATTTATTGATGGAGGCTTTTATGGAGTATACGGGACTAAAGGCCGATATTTTATCCATAAACCGCAGCGCTTTATATACAATAAGATCAAATGAGTGGAAAACTCCCTTTGAGGTGGCCAATGGTTAAGGAAATTCTGGTGGATGCAGGTCCGGACAAGGTTCGCGTGGCAATACTTGAAGACGGAGAACCTGTGGAGATTTTTGCAGAAGAAACTGGAAACAAAAGTCTTGTGGGCAATATATACAGAGGTAAAGTGGAACGTACTCTAAAGGGTATGCAGGCAGCCTTTGTAGATATTGGCCTTGAAAGAAATGCCTTTCTCTATGTCAATGACATTGTGCCGGTCAATTTTGACGAACACTTAACTGTTGGCAAAACTAAGGATATTTCTGAACTTATATCCCCCGGACAGGAGATTTCTGTCCAGATAACAAAGGATGCATCTGAAAATAAAGGTGCAAGAGTTACCACAAGGCTGTCACTGCCCGGAAGGTACCTTGCCATAGTTAGAAATACTGAATCAGTTGGGGTTTCCAAAAAGATCAGCGATGAAAAGGAACGGGAGCGTCTAAGGGACATAGCAAGGCGCAACAAGCCTGAAAATGCAGGAATAATCATTCGCACAGCAGCTGAAGGCATCCCAGAGGAACAAATCGTTGAAGAAATAGAAGAACTGAAAAAACTGTACCATACCCTCCTGGAAAAAGAGAAGAAAGGGAATGTTCCCCGCCTTTTATACAGTGAACCCGGAATTATTGGCCAGGCTGTAAGGGAACATCTCACGGCCGACACCCGCCGGTTTATTATTAACAATGAGTCCGAATATGAAAGAATACTTGCATTTCTTGAAGATACGTCGCCTGCTTTGAAAAACAAGATTCAACTCTACTCCAAAGAATATGACATGTTTGAATTCTATAATGTTGAAAGTGCCATCAATGAAGCCCTGTCAAGAAAAGTCAGGATGAAAAGCGGAGCATATCTCATCTTTGACATGACAGAAGCGCTTACCGTAATTGATGTTAACAGCGGTCAATTTACCGGAAAAACAAATCTGGAGGACACCGCCTTCAGAATTAATCTGGAAGCGGCGCAGACCATTGCCCGCCAGTTGCGGCTCAGGAATTTAAGCGGCATTATTATAGTGGATTTTATTGACATGCACAATAAAGAGCACCAACAGCAGGTGGTTCAGACCCTCAAAGACGCCGTGAAGTCTGACAAAACCCATACCGTAGTCATTGGAATGACCAGCCTGGGTCTGGTGGAGATAACCAGAAAGAAAATCCGCCAGCCTCTGTACAAGAGCTTTACAATTAGCTGCCATGTCTGCAATGGCACAGGCTTTATACGCAACTCAAAATAGCATTTCAGGCTAAATTCAACATTCTCCCGATACAAAGGCTTAAGCGAAATTTGTATATATTTGCGCATTATAATACATATTTGCGCAATTACTTTAAACTTCTTTAATTTTCCAGTCCTTGCTATTATAATATTAATGGTGGAAAAGTCCGCTCAAAATAAAAAAAGGGAGATGTATTTATGACCCAGATGTGGATTGAAATTTTGCAGCAGCCGGAGGCACTCAAAAACTGTATCAATACCAATAAAGAAAAGATCAAGACTTTAGTGGAGTTCCTTAAAAATAAGGATATTCGCCACATTATCATATCCGGCAGGGGTACTTCCTGGCATTCAGGAATATACTTTAAATACCTCATGGAAGTCAAAGCAGGAATACCGGTTTCCTTTGCAGCGCCCTCGGTTGCTACACTCTACAATGGCAAAGTAAACATGGAAGGGGCATTGGTAATAGGTATTTCCCAGTCCGGCCGCGCGGCTGACGTACTGGAAGTGCTCAAATCGGCGAAAGCCCAGGGAGTTCCGACCATTGCCATTACCAATTATGAAGATTCACCCATGGCGACAGAGGCAGATCACCATCTATTCTGTGCGGCAGGCGAGGAAAAGAGCGTAGCAGCAACAAAAACATTCACATCCACATTATATCTTCTGGCAAATCTTGCAGCCGAGTGGACAGGAGATGAAGATTTCAAAAAGGAACTTGCAGCTGTTCCCGAATTGGTTCAAAAGGTTATTGACAATAATGAACAGATTAAAAATACAGTTCTGCGGTACAGATTCATGTCCGAGTGCTATGTACTTGGCCGTGGAATGAATTACTCCATTACATTGGAAACAGCGTTGAAGCTAATGGAAACTACATACGTACGTGCAAGGGGATTTGCCATATCCGATTTCTATCACGGACCATTCGCGGTAGTGGATAAACATTTGCCTGTATTTGTCTTTGCTCCGGAAGGAGAGTCCAAAAAGGACGCTGTGGAAATGATAAACAAACTGAAGGATGCAGGCGCCGACGTACTGGCTGTGACCAACAGCAGTGAAATTAAAGCACTTGCAGATAGTTCCATTGATATCCCCGAAGGCGTCAGTGACTTTATATCACCTTTTGTCAACGCCGTTACAGGACAGATGTTTGCTTGCAACCTCTCTGTGCTGAGAGGGCTCAACCCGGACAATCCCAGAGGCCTTAAAAAGGTGACTGTCACCCGCTAAGGTTCGAAGACCTATCTCAATGATATCAATGTAAAGGGGAAATATATATGCTGAGGTTCAATAAAGAAGGTGCCGAACTCTATATCCCCGACGGGGCGGACATGGAGACAGCTTTCAAAAGAACAACCTGCATGGCCATAGCCGCACACCATGATGATATTGAAATAATGGCTTATCATGGAATCCTTAATTGTTTCGGAAAAGAGGACGAGTGGTTTTTCGGTGTGGTTGCCACCGATGGCGCGGGAAGCCCGAGGGATGACATATACAAGAATTATACCGACGAAGAAATGAAGGCCATTCGCAAAAAGGAGCAGAAAAAGTCAGCCTATGTAGGTGAGTATTCCGCCGTTGCGATGCTGAACTACAAAAGCAGCGAGGTCAAGGACCCGAATAATGACGATGTGGTTTCAGAACTTGAGCGGTTGATAAAACTTGCAAGGCCAAGGATAATCTACACACATAACCTTGCCGATAAGCATGATACCCATGTAGGCGTGGTAACCAAGGTCATTAAAGCCCTTCGTGGCCTTCGCAAGGACTTGCTGCCCGAGAAGGTCTACGGGTGTGAAGTCTGGAGAAACCTGGACTGGATGAATGACAACGAAAAAGTGGTACTTGATGTATCGTCACACCAGAATATTGCAGAAGCAGTCCTTGCTGTCCATGATTCGCAGATTTGCGGAGGGAAGCGCTATGATCTTGCCACCAGGGGAAGAAGGCTTGCCAATGCTACTTATGCGGAATCCCACGGCGTGGACAAGATAGAGCTTGCGACCTATGCCATGGACTTGACTCCTTTAATTCATGACAAAAACCTTGATATAGCTGAATATGCCACGGGCTACATTCAGCGGTTCAGCGATGATGTAAGGGCAAGAATCTTAAAAGTTGTATAATACTTAATGCTTTTTTCATAGAACAACAGCCGGAAGCTTTTCAAGAACTTCCGGCTGTTGTTCTTTTAATAAGGTTTCTCTGTCTGATAAGGATTACTTTTAAAACTTGGGGAATTCAGGTTTAATATTTTCATTTAATTCCTCTAATATTTCCCTGGTCAATACTCCTTTATTCAACAGGAAATCAATTGTGCTTCTGTACTGAGGGGTAAGTGTTGAATGATAATTATCCCCGTAGGTTTTGCCATAGTTGAGGTAAAATGCATAGTTATTGTTAAAATTGATGTTTAATCGAATATCATAGCCATAATATCTGTCACCGAATCCATCCAGTCTGTATAACGGGTCCATGTCCTCAACGTCTTTTTTGTATGCATCCAAAAAGCCTTTAATATCTGTTACGGATTTTGTATCCGAAAAGCTTCTTGCATAAATGTCAATAGATATTGATCTTATATCGTCAGCGGTATGGGTGAGGATTGGTTCATATTTGGTTGTTACCTGGGGCAGTGCAAGGTAGTCCCGTACAATATTATCCAGACCATTGTCGTCCTTGTACATGAATAAATCTCTGTATGCCCGTTCCACAATCCTTCCGTCTTTGAGCTTATACTTGAAAGACAGAGTACGTTCTTTAAATTGCTCATAAGTATTACGGGTACTATACGCCACTCTGATGTTATTTTTGAACATATTCTTGTTTTCAATGATGTATTGATGAATCATGCGGGCTTTGGTTATAGCCTCCCGGTCCTCAACTACTCCCGGATGCCTTCTGAGCGCGGCAATATGCTCCTCGAAGAGTCTTGGGGGTGGATTGTCATTGTCAGGGAATATGAACATATGACGGTGTTCCGAAACATCATACTTTTCGGGATTCAGAGCAAGGTCTGCATAGGAGTCAAAATAGCTGTAAACATACATCATCTCTATCTCGGATTCTTCAGGAATTGAATTCTCATATCCGTAGAAATCAAAGATTAGACTGCAGAACAGAAGGACAAGGATTACTCCATAGACCACAAATCCCTTATAGGCGTCGAATACACGGAATTTTTTGCGAAGGAGCATTTCGCAGACAAAATATCCGATGAATCCGCCAAAGAGATAGGCAGCAATATAAGCTACAGGGTTTCTGTATATATCAAAAACCATTACCATTATTGACCCTAAAAGGGCGGACGAGCAGAATGTTGCGCTGTACTTAAAAATGGGTTTTACAATATTAAAACTTATTACATCTGTGGCAACTTCCATGTGCCTTTTCTTATATAGCAGAAGCCCTGTAACAAGGAAGAAAGCTCCTGCCACAACATAACCGACAATGGCACCTATGTCACCTTTACCACTGTAAAAAGCTCTGTAGAGAGGTATGACATAATAAAGGGGAGACAAGGGCCTTGTCTGGAGTGATGTGCTTGAAAAGCCCAACAGGAAGTCCTTGAGCACATTATTTATTATATATTCCAAAAATACGGCCAGGAAGTTGAATATCAGGTAATAGAAAACCTGGGCTGCCATGTGGCCTGTGAACATACCCGCAAATACCGCGAAAGTATATAATAGAAAAGTCATGACAAGGTTTAACCCGAGCCATCCGAAGGCATAACCAACCGGTATCCCGAGAACTGCCTGGGTTATTATGATTATTATGCTGTTAAAGATAAGCGGGAATGTTACCAAAAAAAGGCCCGCAAGATAATTTGAAGTATAAAGGGTTTCGCGTTTCAGAGGCAATGAGTGGATCATGGCAGTATTCCGCGGATAATGCATGTAGGAGAATACCGCCAGGGCTGTTATCAGGCAGTAGAAGCCAAGGAAAAGAACCATCAGCTCACTGCTCTGGCTGAACAGGCTGAGAGCTATATGTACCGGTTCGATATCGTAAACGCTGTTAAGACGGTCAGGAATATATTTCAGATAACCCACTGTAAAAAGAAACAGGAAAAATGTATAGGAAAAGGTTATAAGCCAGAACCTTTTTATGTTGTTAAGGAATATCCCTTTATTAAAGAATGATGTTTTTGACGGCATAATCCATACCTCCAAGCTCATAAATAAATATTTCTTCCAGAGTAAGGGGCAGTGCGTCAACCAAAATTGGGTTGAACATGCTCACCTGATCCAGGATTTTTTGGCGTTCTCCTCTGACAATGAGTATCCAAATCCTGCCGCTGGATTGCTTGCTAAGAATATTAAGCCGGTTTATATCCTCGGGCAAATCACCGTTAAAAGCAACCTGGAGTTTGAGAATGTTGCTTTGTATTTCAGAGAGGCTGCGCTCAATAATAACCTTACCTTCGTGCATGATGCCCACATGATCGCAGACGTCCTCAAGTTCCCTCAGGTTATGGGAAGATACAAACACTGTCATGCCCCTCTCGGCAACATCCTGATGCATTACACTCCAGACTTTTCTTCTCATGACCGGGTCAAGGCCGTCAACCGGCTCATCCAGTATCATAATATCGGGCTTTAAACATATGCTGAGCCAGAATGCTGCCTGTTTCTGCATACCCCTTGAAAATCTTTTGATTCTTTTTTTGGGATCTAATGGGAAGACTTCCTGAAGCTTTTGGAATCTCTCCTCGTCAAAGACCGGATATATGGACTTATAATAATTTTTCATATCCAGGATTGTGGCCTGCGGGAAGAAATACAGGTCATCGGGGATATAGGCTATTCGTGACTTTATTTCAGGGTTTTCGAATACCGGCTGACCGTCAATGGTAACCGTGCCTGAGTCGGGAATAAAAACACCTGTCAGGTGTTTAATAAGTGTGGTTTTCCCCGCGCCGTTGGGACCCACCAGACCGTAAACACAGCCCTTTTGGGCATGGATATTGACTCCGTTTAAAGCGTAGAATCCGTCAAAGGATTTCTTTAGATCTTTAACTTCAATCATGTTTTATATCCTCCTTGAAGCAGGTTTCCCGGATAAACTCGGTGATTTTCTCCTGGGCTGTCCCAAGAAAAATAAGTTCATCTGCTGCACTTTTAATGGTTTGGAATAATTCATTGATTCTGTCAGGATTGTTCTTTGGGGGAGGGGCAACAAAACTGCCGCGGCCGGGGACAGTGTAAACATACCCTTCGGTCTCCAGCTCCCGAAAAGCCTTCTGTATGGTATTCGGATTGATGGACGTGGTTAAAGAAAGCTCTCTTATGGAAGGGAGTTTTTCATCCTGCTTTAGTGCTCCTGTAACAATAAGATGCTTGATGTTGTCACGGATTTGCTCGTAAATCGGTTTGGGATTCCTTAAGTCAACAACTATGATAGTTATCACTCCCTTGCAGATATTATTTACGCAAAAGCATAATAAGTGTACTATATATATTAGTACACTTATATTACGTTTCCATATTCTTACTGTCAATAATGAAATAGAAGATTTAACCAAACTTTAATTTTTTATATCTGAAGGAAGTTTTTCATTTGCTCGACAACTGCATCGGCTTCCTGCTGAGTGCCCATCTCTGAGAAGATTCTGAGCAGAGGTTCGGTGCCGGAGAATCTGGCCGTTACCCAGCCTCCGTTTTTAAAATAGATTTTAAGTCCGTCCATATAACTTACCCGGTCTATTTCATAAATATATGGCGGGATTTCTTTTTGTTTGAACAGTTTGTCGGTCAGCCGCGCTTTGTCCCGGGCTGAGAACTTAAAATCGCTTTCATTTGTATAGAGGTACCCGAACTCGTCTTTTATGTCGGTAAGAAGGTCTGACAAGCTTTTTCCGGTTTTGCTGATAAGTTCAATCAAAAGGCTTGCGGCAAAAATTCCGTCCTTGCCTTTTATGTGGCCTCTTATCGTAAGTCCGCCGCTGCTTTCGCCGCCCAGCAAGGCGTTTTTCTCTTCCATTTTGGAGCTTATATGCTTAAATCCCACAGGAACTTCATAGCATTCCTCGCCAAAGGCATGGGCAATCCTGTCCAACAGGTGGGTTGTTGCAAGGTTTCGAACGACGCCGCCCTTCCAGCCCTTATATTTCAATAAATAATAGTAGAGAAGAACAAGTATTTCATTGGGATGGATGAACCTGCCGTTGTTGTCTATGATTCCTATCCGGTCGGCATCCCCGTCTGTCCCTATGCCAAGGTCATATTTTCTTTCCAGCACCATTTCCCTGAGTCGCTGAAGGGTGTGGGAACTGGGGGAGGGGAGCCTTCCTCCGAAAAGGGTATCGTGCCTGTCGTTGATTGTGTCCACCTCACAGCGGGCAGTAATTAGTATGGTGGACAGGGATGTTTTTGAAACGCCGAACATGGGGTCCAGCAGTATTTTGAGGTTGGCGTTCTTGATTGCTTCGGTGTCAATCATGGACAGAATTGTATCTATATAAGAGTTAAACGGGTCAATTATCTTTATCAGGCCTTTGTTTAATCCCTCGTCAAAATCCATGTATTTAATATTTTCAGGATTAACCTGACTAATTTTTTCTTCTATAAGGGAGGTCACTTTTTCGTCTGCGTCACGGCCACCGGATGTGAATATTTTAATTCCGTTGTAATCGGCCGGGTTGTGGCTTGCGGTTACGGAAGCGCCGTATTTCACCTGCATCCGGTTAACGGTGAACATGACCAGCGGAGTGGGGGCGGTTTTCTTTATAAAATGTACCGTTATCCCGTTTGCGGCCATGACTTCCGCCATCCAGCCGGCTGCCTTGTCTGACAGAAACCGTCTGTCATATCCAACGACAAAGCCTTTATCATCTACTTTTTGTTCCTTCATAAGAATTGCGAGAGCCTGGGTCAGAATCTGTACATTTGCTTTGGTAAAATCTTCTCCAATCAGTGCGCGCCATCCGCCGGTACCGAATTTAATCATTGTCATATCCTCCTCAGCCCATTACAACTTCAACATGGTTAATAGTACCCTCCTGCTGGGCAGGAATTGGCCCATTTATTTCAGTGCCGTTAAGGCTTACAGATTTGACGCCTTTAGACACCTTGTCGGGATTTTTAACGGTAATATGGTATACGGCATTTCGCCATTTTCTTGTAACCAGGAAAGAGTCCCAGTCTGCGGGGATACAGGGGTCAATTACAAGACCATGGATTGTAGGCCTGATTCCGAGCATGTAGTGGGTTGCGGCATAATAAGCCCAGCCTGCGCTTCCTGTGAGCCAGGGATGTCTTGCCCTGCCGTGTGCCGTATGGGCGCGGCCCATAATGAACTGGCAGTAGGAATAGGGTTCTGCTTCACGTATCTCGATTTTATCGTTCTGGTTGTACGGGAGAAGGGCGTTATAGAATTTCATCGCCCTGTCGCCGCGGCCAAGCTTGCACTCTGCTACCCAAGCCCAGGGATTGGGATGACTGAAGATGGCGCCGTTTTCTTTGATGCCGGGATAAACCCTTGTAACAAAGCCGATATCGTCGTCGGGTTTCGTGTAGGGAGGGGCGTTGAGATGAAGCCCGTAATCGGAATAAAGGTATTCATCCACCGCATCCATACATGAAAGCGCCCTTTCTTTTGATGCACATCCCGAGACAACCGCCCAGGTGTTGGATTCAAGATGTATTTTTCCTTCAGGATCATCCATGGTGCCAATCCGTACACCTTTTGCGGTAATTCCTCTGATGTACCATTTCTGGTCCCAGAGGACTTCCTCACATGTCTTTCTCACCTTTTCAGCCATAGTGGTGTAACGATCAACGTCTTTCTTTTTGCCAAGGAACCGAGCAATCTCAATGAATGCCTGAAGTGCCCAGTAATGGAGGAAAGAAACCATGGAGCTTTCTCCACCGCCCAAATTGAGGCAGTCGTTCCAGTCCGCCCTGAGCCCTTTGCAAATTCCGTGGGGTCCGGTCTGTTTTGCAGAGAAGTCCACTATCCGTTTCATATGCTCGTATACTGAAGCTTTCCCGCCATCTGCAAAAGAAACGGGCTTATCCAGAAACTCAGTGTCCCCGGTCTCGGCAATATATTCCAATATTGAGGGTATAAGCCACAGGGCATCGTCGGAACATGCGTCTTCAATCCCGTGTATCCGTTTTCTTTCTCCTGCGGATGGAATAACTGTGGGAGACTTGAATTCATCGTCGGACTTATCGGGATCAAACCATGAAGGCTCGAAAAGGTGCAATCCATAGCCTTCATTTACCTGGCCACTCAATAATTCAATTATTCGCTGCAGGCATTTTTCAGGATTTGTATGAGGGACGCACATTACATCCTGGGCAGTATCCCTGTATCCCAAACCTGTGCGTCCCCCTACTTCTATGAAAGAGGCGAAACGAGACCAGACAACATTTGTCTCTGCCTGGTACAGGTTCCAGGTGTTGAGCATGGTATTCATTCCTTCATGGGGAGTCCTGCACTGGAATATCTGAAGTTTGTTTTGCCAGTATTGTTTAAGGTCATTAAATGCTTTGTCCACTCTTTGGGAGGAGTTGTATTTTTCGCGCATTTTTCTTGCTTCCTCCCTGTTTCCGGGCCCCAGAAGGAAATGAATTCTTATCTCCTGATTGGGCTCAACAGTGAAATTTTTATGCAATGCGCCGCAATGGTTGCCTCCAAGTTCCGTACTTCCCCCTAATATACCTTTTTCTACGCCGACAGGATTGGTTTCAGTGCGCCAGGTGCCGATAAATTTGTCCCTGACGCAATCAAAACTGTCGGGCTCAAAACTTGAGGTCATATATGTATATGAGTACGGGTCATAGAAAAGGTCGAATTCAATTATTCCGTTATGATAGCTTGTTCCGCTGCAGTACAGACTCATCTGGAAGTTCTGGTTATCTATTTCGACGTGGTTGAATGAAAATTCAACATAGGAAAAGATGCTGAGATTCCTGGCAGTTTTGCCGTTGTTTTTTATTCTAACATCCCAGATTTCAACATCATCATTGACGGGTATGAAAAGGGTTTGTTCCGCGTGAATATCCGAATAATCGCAAACAAAGCGGGAATAGGACAACCCGTGATGGCAACGGTAGCTTGCCTTATCAAGGGATTTTCCCACCGGCTGCCATGATACCGTCCAGTAATCCCCGGTGTCGTTATCCCTAAGATATACATAATGCCCCGGCCTGTCGGTGGGGACACCGTTTGGGCGGAACCTTGTAAGCCTCCTGTGCTGCGGGGATTTATAAAAAGTGTATCCTCCCGCGTTATGAGAGATTACGGTACAAAGGTCCTTCACACCCAGGTAGTTTGTCCAGGATGCTGGAATATCCGGCCTTTCAATGACATATTCCCTGTTCAGGTTGTCAAAATAGCCATATCTCATTCATACTGCCCCCTTCACTTGACTTTCGTAAGCTGTACTTTTTGCTTTACTTAAATGAGCTATGAGTTTTACAATTAAATTATATATACAATAATAAAGTGAAAAAATGCGGTAAGATTGTTATATGTTGCATTATTTTGATATTGATTAAAAAGAATATTGCATCCATCAAAATCTTATTGCAGTATGATAATACAGATTTATGGAAGTGTGAAATGGACAGAAGGAAAGAACTTATTCAGCAATACAAAGAATTGAAAAAAGAGGGCGGAGTTTTTCAAATCAGGAATACCAAAAACAATAAGATCTTTATAGATGCGGTTTCTGATTTAAAAAGCCTCAATGGCAAGCGTTTTCAGCTGCAAACAGGAATTCATAAATGTTTGAGCCTGCAGAAAGAATGGAATGAATATGGTGAAAGTGCTTTTGTTTTTGAGGTACTGGAAACATATAGCCCTGAAGATGAAAGTGTCTATTCCCAAAAGGATATACTTATAAAGCTGAAACAGAAATGGCTTAATCAACTCAAACCTTTTGGTGAACGAGGATACAACGATGAGGGGGACTTGAAATAGTCCCTTTTTATTAAAGTTATTTCAATATTATGACAGCAGTACTACCATTCAGGTTTTTGATTTTGCCAAACTTGAAAGGGAGTGGGGGTTAAGGAGCAAGCCGGCAGTTTAAGAGGACATAAAAACGGACCACTTTTACCGGAGGTCTTATAATGATAAAAAGAATAAGAAATCTTATTGCCAACTCCACCATAAAGCAAAAGCTATCAGCCCTTATAATTGTGTTTGTGCTTTACCCCATTGTCATAGTTACTTTTTTTGGCTATTTTACATACGCCAGGGACATCAGAAGCGGAATTATAAGAACGCTGACACAGAATATCGAGAGGGTAAATGAACTTACTTCGGAACGTTTCGGACAGACCAGGCAGTTTGCCATGATGATTCCCTATGACGGCACTTTAAATGAACTTTTTATAGACAAAAAGAACGGAAAGATTTCTGAAAGCGATCTCTATAAGGATCTCACCAACTATCTTTATTCCAAATTCTATTCAAAACAGGAAATATCGGCGGTTTCCTTCTTCTTTACCGAGAACCCTTACCTTGTATACATGGTTCATTCTGATAATTCCTACCACAGATATATGAATGATATTCATCCTGTTGTAACCAAGGTTGCGGAGGAATTGAAGGAACAGTTCGGCTATTACGTTTCAGATGACGGCGAGCTCTATGTCATTCGCAAAATGGTTGACAGGTTCAGCTTTAAGCAGTATGGAACATTTGTCATCAAGATTGACAAGGAATACATGCTTAAATATTTCAGAGAAGAATTCCCTCCGGAATCAGGAATCATACTAACTTATGAAGGAAGGCCGATTTTTGAAAACGGGTACATACCGGAAGAAGATAAAAGTACTGTAATTGAAAAAATAAATTCTGATTATTCCCCGGACATGAACACGGGAATGGGAAGTTTGAAGCCTTACGAGGTGCTCCCCAGCTCAATCAAACTTGATAATATCACATTAAAATACGGTGTTGTAATGCCCTACAATTTAATGATGGACCGTTATTACAGTGCTTTAAGATTGCTGGTTATTCTTACCTGCCTGGTGGCGGTTTCCCTCATCACCATTGCAATTCCCATGTCCAGGGCGATCTGGTCCCCCATAGAAGAACTTGTGGGACTAATGAAGAAACTGGAGGAAGGAAACCTCGGTATCCAGTCCCAGCGTGAAAAGAATGACGAATTCAAGTTTATATTTGATTCTTTCAATAACATGTCCAATGAGATAAAGTATCTTTTTGACGTGGCCTATAAAGAGGAAATCGCAAGGAAAGAGGCTCAACTGGCGGCCTTGCAGGCCCGTATAAACCCGCACTTTTTGTACAACACCCTGGAAATCATGAACTGGAAAGCAAGACTTGCGGGAAATAACGAGCTGTCCGAAATGATTGAGGCCCTTGGGACCCTGCTTGATGCGGGAATGAACAGGGGAGGAGAAAGAACAGGCCTTCTTAAAGACGAGCTAAATCTTATTGATTCCTATATGTTTATTATCAATAAACGGTTCGGGAAAAGACTGAAATTCATTAAATCGGTGGATGATTCCCTACTTAACGCTGCCATGCCCAGGCTTCTTATCCAGCCCCTTCTTGAAAATGCCGTTGTCCATGGTATGGAACCTGTGGGCGGGGGAGAAATACATCTGACCATAAAGCGTGTTGATGAACATCTGGAGATTACAGTTGAGGATGACGGAGCAGGAATTCCGGAAAAGGACCTTCAGGAGTTCCGGAGATTTTTCTCGGGCGAGCCGGCAAATATCAGCAACTCAACCGGCATAGGAATAAAGAATGTACATAACCGTATACAGATACTATACGGCAAGGATTACGGAATCAGTCTTGAAAAAGGAAAGGAAAGGGGCACTGTAGCAACAATAACAATTCCGTATATAGTTTAGAGCAATTTTTTGTTTGTTTTTAACTAAGCAAGATTATGCAAAATCTAACAAGGTACTCATATTTTTCATTTCTGCTGCGGGGTTTATGATGGAAGTACAAAGCAATTAGAGTAGGAGGAATCGCAAAATGAAAAGAATACTTGCTGTTCTGATCTTATTGGCAATGACAATCACCATGTTTGCTGCTTGCAGTAAAGCTACACCAGCGGATGACACCAAGTCCCCGGACTCTTCTGCACCTTCTGAATCCCCGGCAAATGAAAAAGTAGTTCTCAGGACAGTCAGCATGTTTGGCGGCACAGACCCATCGGCAGCAGATTACCAGCAGTTAATCAAGGACTTCACCAATGCAAATCCCCACATCACGATAAACGACGAATCTGCAACTTCTGATGAGACCTGGAAGGCAAGAGTTACAACCGACTTCTCATCAGGCAATGATCCCGATGTAGTATTCTTCTTCACCGGAGCTGACGCAAAACAGCTGATAGATGCCAACAAAGTTGTTTCCCTTGAAGAAATCAGAAAAGAATATCCCGACTACGCTAAGAATATTTCCGAAGCTGCAATGGGATTCATGCAGGAATTTGACGGAAAGCATTACGCAGTCCCTGTAAGGGGCTTCTATGAAGGCCTGTTCTGCAATACCGACCTGTTTGAAAAATACAACGTGGAACTTCCTACAGACTGGGAAAAATTTGAGACAGCAATAAAGAAATTCAAGGAAGCAGGCATTGTGCCTATTGCTGTAAGTTTCTCAGATGTTCCCCATTACTGGATTGAGCACCTGATTCTCGCAGAGGGTGGTTATGAAGACCATAAACTCAATCCGAAGGATACATATCCTGAGAGCTGGGCAAAGGGCCTGAGCTATTTCAAGACACTGAAGGACATGGGCGCGTTCCCAGTTGACGTTAACGCCATCAAGAACGATATTATCACCAACATGTTCTATGATAAACAGGCAGCTATGATTCTTGACGGTTCATGGATTGTCGGCGGAATTAAAGACCCACAGACAACCACAGTTCTTCCGGTACCTCCGACTCCTAACGGAAAGAAAGATCCTACCGATATTATAGGTGGATTCTCAGCAGGCTTCTATATCTCCAGAAAAGCCTGGGACGATCCTGCAAAACGTGACGCTGCCGTTAAATTCGTACAGCACATGACATCCAATGAAGCTATCTCAATGTTTGCCAAAGTGGCTGGAGCACCTGCTGCAGATGTTCCCGCTCCCGGAGGACTTACCCCTGTTATGGAAGCAGGTATCAAGCTTGGCGGCCAGGCAAAACATATTGATATGCCGATAGACTCCCGCCTCAATAAAGAAGCCTGGACCTATCTGGTATCCATGATAGGATCAATTGCCGACGGTCAGGCTACTCCTGAAAATGTATTGACTGAAGTAATCAATAAGAACAAATAAACAGACAAAAGGGATAAGAAGGCACGGAAATATTCCGTGCCTCAATCCCAAATGGGGGTAATGACATGCTCTACAAGGACAAACGGCCACTGATATTTTTCCTGGTTCCTGCTCTTATAGTACTGGGTACATTTCTTTACTACCCGTTTGTGAAAAATATCATAAACAGTTTTTATGAGATCAATGGTCTTGCTGCTTTGGACGGAGGCAAATTTGCAGGACTCCAAAACTACAAAAACATGATAAACGATCCATTCATCCGCCTGGCTTTGAAAAACAATCTTCTGATGATGGGTTTCTCAGTTGTCTTCCAGGTGGGGATTGCGCTGATTCTGGCCCTTATGGTGGATTCCATAAGCAGAGGCGCCCAGTTTTTCAGGACGGTTTACTTCTTTCCTGTTGTAATTTCTGCAACAGCCATTGGCCTTATGTTCAACCTGTTTTATGCGTACAATGGCGGACTGTTCAATCAAATTTTGACCAGACTGGGCTTTGATCCTGTATTATGGCTGTCGGATAAACTCGGCATATACATGGTTTCGCTTCCGGTTATATGGCAGTATGTAGGCTTTTATTTCGTAATAATCCTTACAGGCTTAAACGGCATTCCCGAAGAGATTTTTGAGTATGCAGTCCTGGATGGTGTGACCGGTATCAAAAAGATATGGTATATTTCTCTCCCGTTAATCTGGGATGTAATCAAAGTTTGTATGACTCTGGCAATAACAGGAGCACTCAAGGTCTTTGATCTTCCCTGGGTTCTCGCACCCAATGGTGCCCCCAAAGGACTGACCCATTTCTTAGGCACATATATGTATTTTAAGACTTTCATATCCCAGAGTGCAGGCTATGGAGCCGCGATTTCGGTGTTTATAGTTATACTGGGACTGATAGTGTCATTTACCGTCAACAAGCTGTTTAAGAGGGATACTATTGTCTACTGATGCAGGAGGAATTATGGATAATACAGCAATTTCATTTGAAAAGCAGGTTCGCAGAACTAAGATAACCGGTATTGCGGCAAAGATATGTATCTATATCGTACTGATACTATGGTCCCTCACAACCGTATATACTCTCTTTTGGGTTGTGAACAACTCTTTCAAGGACAAAACTGTAATTCTTACGGATTCATTTTCCCTTGCCCTGCAACCTGTACTGGATAACTATATAAACGCTTTTGGAAGGTTGAATATAGGAAGGGCTTACCTCAACAGTTTTATTATATCGGGGACCACAATTATATTTGTTATGGTTCTGGCAGGGCTCGCAGCCTATGCAATGACCAGATATAAATTCAGATTAAGAAACACCCTTTACCTCTTGTTTGCCGGAAGCCTTCTCTTTCCTGCATTCTCAACAATAGTTCCGATCTTCAAAATGGTATATGACATGAACCTTGTAAGCCACCCCTTAGGTGTTATTATTCCGCAGACAGCAGGAAACCTGTCCTTTGCCATAATAGTCCTCATGGGTTTTATGAGCAACCTTCCTCTGGAACTTGAGGAAGCGGCGTTTATGGAAGGCTGCAATGTGTTCAATATATTCTTCAAAATAATACTTCCTATTTCCAGACCGGCGTTTGCCACCGTTGCCATATTCACATTCATATGGTCCTATAATGACCTGTTCCTGCAAATGGTCATTTTAAGAAGAAGAGAAACCTATCCTATATGTACATTATTAAATGAGATTACTTCCCAGTTCGGCACCGACTTCGGCCTTATGGCGGCTGCGGTAACAATTGTTATATTGCCCGTGCTTTTGGTTTATTTGTTCCTGCAGAAGAATATTGTGAAGGGTTTGACTGCGGGTGCCGTAAAGGGTTAATGAGGTTTAAATAGCGGGATTTATATAAACAGGCGAATTAAGTCAGTAAACTTTAGACAGTAAAATGTAAGTAATTTTTGTCAGGAATATTCAGTCAGGAATATAGATCTTCTTATGGGAGGTTTGCCATTGTTTAAGGTAGTTTTGCTGGACGATGAGGAAACCATAATTGAAGGATTGAAGGCTACAGTTCCATGGGGAATGTATAAGTGTAAAGTTGTAGGAACCGCCACCAACGGAAAAGACGGTCTTTCAATTATCAGAAAGCACAGGCCGGATATTGTGTTTACTGACATAAAGATGCCGTATTTAAACGGTCTTGAAATGTTAAGGGAACTTATTGAAGAGTATCCCCAGATGCAGATTATCGTGCTTTCGGGGTACAGGGATTTTTCATACGCCCAGGATGCAATTAAATTAGGGGTCTTGAGGTATCTTTTGAAACCTTCAAAAATGTCTGAAATACATGAGGCTTTGAACGCCGCCATGATAAAAGTTTCAGGAGTACCCCAGACCGGGCATGAGACTGAAGAAAAAGAGGAATCCGATGGGAACTATCTGGTCTCACGGGCTCTTAACTACATAAATGAGCACTACTCTGAAAAGCTTACCCTTCAGCAGCTGGCTGACTATCTGTACATAAGTTCATGGCATTTGTGCAGGGTGCTCAAAAAGTCAACAAATCTTAATTTCGTAGATATTCTGAACAACATCCGTATCGAGCATGCAAAAAGATTTCTCAAAGAAACCAATCTAAGAGTATATGAAATATCACAAAAAGTAGGATACAGTGACATTGCCTATTTCTCCAAAGTATTCCGTTCAGTTACGGGACTTACACCCAAGCAATACAGGGAAAAATCAGGCAAGATCTCCCAATAAATTCTCATTAGGTTTTTCCATACTGTTTTATTTTCATTTGAATTCTCCTCACAATTTCCCCATTCTTTTTTTTATTTGGATAAAGTTAAGACTCCCACCAGGGCAAAACAGTCATGGGCATTTTTCCTGTGCCGTGCAACCGTTGCATTATTATTCACTTAATATGTATAATAGAAATAACTAAATTTGGTGGGATGATGTTTTGAAAACAATAGGAGTTATTGCCAACAGAGACAAGGATATCGGTTATAATCATACAAAAGTTGTTATTGAGAACCTTCTTGACAAGGGCTTTGAAGTACTGGTTCCTCCGGGGATCGGCGAAAGTATAGATTTGCCTGCAAGAACCACCGACTCAATTTATAATGATTCGGATTTTGTTATTTGCATAGGCGGGGACGGCACTTTTTTGAATGTGGCAAGAAAAGCATACTATTTCCGGAAGCCCATTCTCGGGATAAACAAGGGGACTGTAGGTTTCCTTGCCGAAGTGGAAGTAAAAGATATCGGAGAGGCAATCAACAGACTTGCCAGGGGCGACTACATCATCCAGCCCAGAATGGTACTGGATGTGGAAGTATGGCGCAAAGGAGAAAAAGTCTACTCAGATATTGCAATAAATGATGCTGTAGTTTCCCGGACGGCATTGTCACGCATTCTCCGGCTCAAGGTAATGATGGACAATAAATATGTTGATTCATTTCCCGGCGACGGAGTCATTGTTTCCACCCCTACAGGTTCAACCGGGTATACACTGTCGACAGGAGGGCCCATCATTCAGCCCGATATGAGGCTGATGGTTTTTTCACCCATATGTCCTCATATTTTGTATTCAAGGTCCTTTATTGTACCCGAATCCACGACTGTTCAGATAAGCATTGATAAAGAAGGTGAATTGGATGCCATGCTTACTTCGGACGGACAGAACGGTTTTAAGCTCCAGAAGGAAGATGAAGTACGCGTGATGTCATCCGGAAGGGATATATTGTTTGCCTCTGTCTGCGATGTCAACTTCTATGATGTATTGAGGGCAAAGATAAGAGGCAATTAATCAAACTGAGCTGATAGAATCACTGAGCTGATAGAATCAGCCGGATAATGGAGGAGTTTATGAAATACAACCGCCATTCCAAGATACTGGACATAATCGAAAAATATGAAATTGAAACCCAGGATGAATTGGCCGAAAAGTTAAAGGAACTCGGCATGGAGGTTACCCAGGCTACCATTTCAAGAGATATCAAGGAGCTCCGCCTTGTAAAGACCCTCACTGAAAGTGGCAAATACAGGTATACCGCAATTCATTCGGAGAGCAGGAATGTCAATGACAGCCTGATGGTTATTATCAAAGAAGCTTTTGTATCAAGCGATTATGCCAACAATATCCTTGTAATAAAAACCAGGCCGGGTATGGCCCAGGCAGTTGCGGCTACCATAGACGGGCTTGGCTGGGAAGATGTTGTCGGAACAATAGCAGGTGACGACACCATTCTTATTGTATGCAGGGCGGAAAAAATAGCTGAGGAGCTCATGGAAAAGTTCACACGCATTGTGAAAGGAGTGAACTAAAGAATCCATGCTGATTGAGCTTCAGATTGAAAATGTCGCCATTATAGACAAGTTGAGGATAACCTTCAATGAAGGCTTTAATGTGCTTACAGGAGAGACCGGTGCCGGTAAATCTATTTTGATTGACTCTCTTGGAGCTCTTCTGGGAAGCAGGGTATCCCGGGAACTCATCCGGTCGGGTGCTGAAAAAGCCTCTGTCCAGGGTCTTTTTTCCTGTGAGGGCAATTCTGACTCAATCAGAGACTTGCTTGAATCCTATGGGATTGAGCCTCAGGATGACAATTCAATTCTCATTTCCCGTACTTTCACCGAAAACGGCAAAAATATTTGCAGGATAAATGGAACACTGACAAATGTGGCCATGTTAAAAGATATAGGCCAGAAACTTGTGGATATTCATGGTCAGCATGACAACCAGTCCCTGTCAAGGCCCGAAACCCATATTGAAATACTGGACCTTTTTGCGGGACAGGAGCTTGCGGAAGTTAAATCAAAATACTGGGAAAATCTTTCTGAGTACAATGAGCTCAAAGCAAAGCTTAAAACCCTTACCGGAGAAGGCAAGGAAAGGCAGAGGACCATGGATATGCTCAGGTATCAGATAGACGAGATAGAAGGGGCAAGGCTGTATGTCGGCGAAGACGAGGAACTGGAACAGCAAAGCCGGATTCTTGCCCATGCCGAAGAGATAATTTCTTCTTTCTCAAGAGCATATAATTACATTTATGGGGATGACAATGACAACCAGGGTGCTCTGGACATGCTTGGTTTGTCTCTGGAAGCGATCGGGGAGGTACAGGACATTGATCCCCGGTATGAGTCAATATATTCAACACTGCTTGATTTGCAGGAAAAACTTAAGGAGGTTTCAAGGGAAACCAGAAATATCAGAGACAGTATTGAATATGATCCCCGGCTCCATGCGAGCGTTGAGGAGCGCATAAGCCTGATACAGAATTTAAAGCGCAAATATGGCGAATCCATTGAAGATATACTTTCCTTTCTTGATGATGCCAAAAAAAGACTGGATGAAATGGAAAGAAGCGATGAGCTGATAGAAAAACTCAATAATGAAATAAGGATTAAAGAAGAAACTTTACATAAATGCTGCGCTAAAATGAACAAACTGAGAAAAGATTCCGCGAAACTCCTTGAATCCGGTATCAGGAAGGAGTTAACCTACCTTGAAATGCCAAAAACCCAATTCGAAGTTCTGATAGAATCCTGTCCGGAGGAAGGTTTTAATGAGAACGGCACAGACAGGGTGGAATTTCTTTTCTCCCCCAATATGGGCGAAAACCTGAAACCTTTGTCCAAAATAGCTTCAGGCGGGGAAATGTCAAGGGTCATGCTGGCCATAAAATCCATCATAGCCGATATTGACTCCATACCAACCCTTGTCTTTGACGAAATTGATACCGGGGTAAGCGGAAAAGCGGCTTCAAAAGTCGGGGAAAAGCTTAAGGCTGTCTCCGGCGGGCATCAGGTGATCTGTATAACCCACCATGCCCAGATAGCGTGTCTGGCAGATGCCCACTATCTGATACACAAACAGGAAAAGGATGGCAGAACTCTCACATCTGTTGCCCAACTGGATGTCCAGGGGCAGGAAAAGGAGATTACAAGGCTCTTAAGCGGAGAGCATGCCACAGATGCTGCCAGGGAGCTTGCCAGGGAGTTACTTGGGCAAAAGAACAGGAGTGTCTGAATGATTATAAAAAAAGCTGAATTTGTTACCACGGCAGTTACGCCGGACCAGTATCCCGAAAGTATTCTTCCCGAATTTGCAATGGCGGGACGGTCAAATGTGGGAAAATCTTCATTTATAAATGCGATGACAAACCGGAGGAGTCTCGCGAAAGTTGGTGCTACCCCGGGAAAAACCAGGGTTATTAATTTTTTTAATGTCAATGACGAAGTGATGCTGGTGGACCTGCCCGGGTACGGATATGCAAAAGTCGCAAAGCAGGAAAAAGAGCGATGGGGTAAAATTATTGAAACCTATTTGAATACAAGAAATGTGCTTAAAGGAATAATTATGTTGGTCGACATCCGCCATGAACCCACAGGGGATGATGTAACAATGGCTGAATATGTCAAGGCCACAGGAAAGTCTCTGATTGTAGTCGCAACCAAAGCAGACAAGATAAGCAGGGCGCATTATAAGAAGCAGGCCGACACCATCAGAAAATTTCTGAATCTTGATGAGAGGATTAATGTAATACCTTTTTCATCAGAGAAAAAGATTGGAATTGATGAAACCTGGACCGCAATTGAATCTTTATTGAATCGAGAGTGAAAATATGATTGCTGAAATTATTGCAGTGGGAACCGAACTCTTAATCGGCCAGATAGTTAATACGAATGCCCAGTACCTTTCAAGAAGGCTCAACGACCTGGGCATCAACGTATATTACCACAGCGTTGTGGGAGATAATCCTGCCCGTCTCGAGCAAAGCCTGAAACTTGCCATGAGCAGGGCGGATCTCATTATTACTACCGGTGGCCTGGGTCCTACCAAGGATGACCTTACAAAGGAGACTATAGCCAAAACCCTTGGTAGGAATCTTGTTCTCCACCAGGAAAGCCACCAGGCAATAAAGTGCTTCTTTGAAAGACAGCACAGGAAAATCATGAAGAATAATGAGAAACAGGCATACTTTCCCGAAGGCTGCATTGTTATTCCCAATAACAACGGCACAGCCCCCGGGTGCATTATAGAGCATGAAGGCAAAGTCATTGTCATGTTCCCCGGCCCTCCGAAAGAAATGATACCCATGTTTGAAAACACGGTATTCCCTTATTTCGCCGAAAAAACCGGTCAGACAATAGCATCAAGAATGCTTAAAGTCTTCGGAATCGGTGAATCTGAAATGGAAACAAGGATTGTTGACCTTATTGACAGTCAGACCAATCCTACCATTGCCCCCTATGTGGGTGACGGGGATGTTGTAATCAGAGTTACTGCCCGGTGCCATGACAAAGAGGAAGCCCAGAGAATGATACAGCCTGTTGTCGACCAGATAGCCGAACGGCTGGACTGCTTTTTATATTCCACCAACGGGGAAACAATGGAGGAAGTGGTTGTAGGCCTTTTGAAGGAAAAAGGTGTAATGCTGTCAACGGCCGAATCCTGCACAGGAGGAATGCTTGCCTCAAGAATAATAAATGTCCCCGGTTCCTCCAGGGTATTCGAAAGAGGTTTCATAACCTATTCAAACAATGCAAAAATCGAGGAACTTGGAGTTTCTCAGAAAACCCTTGAGACATACGGCGCAGTGAGCGAAGAGACCGCCGTGGAAATGGTAAGGGGCCTTGTCGCAAGAACCAAAACCCGCGCCGGTATTGCAATTACAGGCATAGCAGGACCAGACGGAGGAACGGCTGAAAAGCCTGTCGGTCTTGTTTATATTGCCGTATGCCTTGACGGTGTTGTGGAATGCCGCAAATTTAATTTTATAGGCGACAGGCAAAGAGTGAGAAACGTTTCGTGCCTTAATGCTTTAAACATGCTAAGAATGAAACTTGCATGCTCACAATGAAATTACATCGTTAGAATGAAATTCGTGGTATGGAAATTGCCACACGGGAGATAAATATGGAAAACACTCAGGATACTGCAAAAAACCTAACCGGAGCTGCCGGCATAGTAATGGTGGCAACTCTGTTAAGCAGAATTACGGGATTTTTAAGGACTTTGCTCATAAGTTCAAAAATGATGCCGGCAGGGTACTCGGACGAATTCATTCTGGCATTTACTCTTCCGGATCTGGTTTATGACCTTCTTGCGGGAGGCGCCATAGCCGCCGCTTTGATTCCGGTTCTTTCCACTTATCTTGCCAGGGGGCAGGAGAAGACCGGCTGGAAGGCCATAAGCACATTCATGAATATGGCCCTTATTATAATGATATTATTGGAGATTATTTTCTTTGTCTTCACCGACAACCTGCTCGGTATATTCGCGGCGGGCTACAATCAGGGCAGCACGGGGGACAGGAAGCTTCTTACCGACTTGACCCGGATACTTTTATTGTCGGCACCATTTATGATGATGGCGGGTCAGCTGAACGGAATTCTCAATTCCTACAAAAAGTTTGCAGTAGCAGCTTTCGGCCCGGTCATATACAATATGTGCACTATTTTGAGCATTGCTCTGTTTGGCTCAAAAAGCGCATATCTTACGGCATGGGGCGTGGTTTTCGGAGCTGCGGTTTTCTTTATGATCCAGTTCTCAGCAAGCTTTAAGCACTTTGCACTGTACAGGCCAAGGCTCTTCCTGAAAAGTCAGGCTTTTAAAGAGCTGATTAACCTTGCACTGCCTTCATTGATTTCGTCGACCATTATTGAAATCAATCTCATAATTTCCAGGAGCTATGCTACATATTTTGACGAAGGCATGGTAACACTCCTGAACAACGCAAACCGTACCTGGCAGCTTCCCCTCGGAATATTTGCCCAAAGTATCGGAATAGCTTTGCTTCCGACCCTTTCAGAAGAGTTTGCATCCGAAAGCTATGACAGCTTTAAAAATATATTGTATAAAGGTCTCAGAGTAGTATTTTTATTGTCCCTGCCCACATCCATAATAATGATTGTCTTAAGTCAGGATATTTTCAGGGTTATGTTTAAATGGGGCAGCTTTTCTGAGAGCAGCGTGTTTTACGGCGGACTTTGCCTTATGGGGTACTCTTTCGCATTGATTTTTACTTCGGTAATTTCATTGATGACCCGCGCCTTCTATTCAATACACAACAGTAAGACGCCTCTTATATGCAATACATCCGGTATATTGGTCAATTATCTTTTCAACCTCATTTTCACCCGGTATACAGATATAGGAATAGCAGGTACCGCATTGGCATATTCCATATCTTCCTTTATAAATATGATGATCCTCCTTTTGGCCTTCAAGAGCAAAACCGGTGTGGACATAATAACCGATAACTTCGGATTCATGGGAAAAGCATCGTTGGGAGGCATCGGAGCAGGTATTTTTTCATATATCCTGTCCAGTGTCATTCGTCCCGACATTACTTCAAAATTCAGCCAGGTACTGGTTTTAATGCTTCCCATGGTGGCAGGGCTGGGCCTTTTCTGGTTTGTTATGGATTTCCTCAGAGTTCCCGAAATTAAATTCATCAATCAGCTTGTATTGTCACGAATTAAAAAAGTTGCTGTTTTCAGAAGATAATTCCAGAAATTTGAAAATATATCTGTTGACGTTTGCAAATTTCTATATTATAATAAGAACAAATGTTCGGTAAAGGAGGGTCTGCCGCAAGGCGGTGTTATGGACGAGAAGAAAAAAGCATTGGAACTGGTGATGAGCCAGATAGAAAAGCAATTTGGCAAAGGTGCTGTCATGAAGCTTGGGGAAGTGCCCCATGTAAGCGCGGATGCCATTCCTACAGGAGCCCTGTCACTGGATATCGCTTTGGGAGTTGGAGGCTTGCCCAGAGGAAGGATTATTGAAATATATGGTCCTGAATCGTCAGGTAAGACAACTGTTGCCCTCCATTGTATCGCTGAAGCCCAGAAAGCCGACGGCGAAGCGGCATTTATAGATGCGGAACACGCACTGGATCCCGTATATGCCAAAAACTTAGGCGTGGATATAGACAATCTCATAGTCGCCCAGCCCGATACCGGGGAGCAGGCCCTGGAAATTTGCGAGGCCCTTGTCAGAAGTGGCGCCATAGATGTTATTGTAGTTGACTCGGTTGCAGCTTTGGTACCTAAAGCCGAGATTGACGGAGAGATGGGGGACCAGTTTGTAGGTCTTCAGGCAAGGCTAATGTCCCAGGCCATGAGAAAACTGTCGGGCGTTGTGAGTAAGTCAAAGACAGTAGCCATATTCATTAACCAGCTCCGTGAAAAAGTCGGAATAATGTTCGGAAACCCCGAAGTCACCCCCGGTGGCCGCGCGCTTAAATTCTATTCATCCGTTCGTCTTGAAGTAAGGAGAACCGAGACCATCAAGCAGGGTGCCGATCCTGTAGGCAGCCGCACCAAGGTAAAAGTTGTGAAGAACAAGGTTGCGCCTCCGTTTAAAGAAGCAGAATTCGATATTATTTACGGTGAAGGTATTTCCAGGGAAGGTTGCATCCTTGATGTGGGTGTTGCTCTGGATATCATTAAGAAGAGCGGCGCGTGGTTCTCCTATGAAAACCAGCGTATTGGCCAGGGACGGGAGAATGTAAAGAGTTATCTGAAAGAGAACCCTGAGCTGACAAAAGAGATAGAGAACAGAATCAAGGCCGAGTACGATAAAGCTTTTCTGGGTAGTATCGGAACACATGTTGCCGGTGATGATACAGAAGAGTAATCAGCCATCTGAGTTGGTGGTTATATGATATATTTAATCAACCATTTGAGTCGGTAACCTTGAAGAATACTATATAAGGCATATAACATATAAAATACTTACATTAATAATATTTATATCAGCAAAAGCCTTCCGTGAGATCATCACGGGAGGTTTTTATTTTAATATTCGGTCATGACGTTATCGCTATATGATTATTGTTGTATAATTAGATTGCGGGGTTTGTTTTGACCGTAAATTAGCTTTATGCAAAAAACAAATATAATTTCCAAACTTCAGAAACTTTTATGCAGAAACTTTCAACTTACTGTTTGGATACTAATCTGTTATACTAATATTCGGAGACTTTCAGGATATTTTGTAATGACGATTTAACGGATTGGGGTTGCAAATGAGGTATATTTATATAGCCTTGATTATGGTATTAATAGTACTTGTGGCAATGCTGATGAATTTATACATCACATTCAATACCGAAAGCAATAATCCATCTTCTCAGAGCGAGCCAACCTACCATTTTATAATCATCACAAGGGACAATAAGGATCCGTTCTGGGCAAGATTCAAAAGCGGAGCCCTTGAAGCGGGGAATCAAAAAAATATTTTTGTGGAATTTGTTGATATTTCTCACAAGGATCCTGCTTTGTCCGCCAACGCCATTGAAAGGGCAATACTTTCTGAGGTGGATGGAATCGCCCTGCAACCCTACGATGTTGAAATAAGCTCCGATGCGGTTTCCAAAGCGATGGAAGCGGGAATTGCAACACTGACTTTTGAAAACGATATATATTATATACCAAATGTTCCGACCGTGGGCTCAAACAGCTATGAGATAGGCTACAGAGCCGGTGAGATGGCGGCAGAAGCTTCCGGGGGCAAAGCCAAAATTGCTATAATGGTAAGTGAACCCGGTGCGGATAAAAATAAACAGTACAATAATATAAAATTGCAGGGGCTCCTTGACGCGATTTCACGATACCCCAAAATGACTGTTGAACAGATTTATGCCCTGGATACAAAAATGTTTGTAGTGGACAAGCTGACCATGTCCCTTCTGGCTGACAATCCGGAAATTGATTTGATTATATGCAATGATGGAGAGAATACCCCTGGTGTTGCCCAGGTTGTAATAGATGCCGGTAAGGTAGGAATTGTGAACATCATTGGATTCGGCAACATGCCCAAGACCATGGATTATATCGAGGAGGGAGTACTCTATGGCACAATAACCGCCGACAGTTATGCCATAGGATACAATACGGTAATGCAGCTTGCCGAAATGTGTGACGGGAAACAGGTGAATGAAGTTCTGAACACCAATGTTTACTCCTTTACGGCAGACAATATCAGATATTACAGGGAATACTTTGAAAACAACAGCCAATAGACTGGGGGCAGTCATGATTAAGATAAAAGTTGCGAATTTCCGTACAAAACTGCAAATATTTTTCCTGTTGGCCATTTTCGTCGTGCTCCTGGCCTCTGTTTACATGTATTTTTCGCTCCAGATACTGATACAGGACACCACTGAAATGTATGAAAAAACAATGGAGCTTACTGCCATTTACAAACAACTGGGATATATCCAGAATGAAATAGAAACCTACCTTTCAACCAACAGTTCCGACAGCCTGATTGCATTCTACGATTACATGAATGAAATCAAATCCCTGGCGGACAGGCTGATCAGAAATGTTACATATACTCCTGACGGCATTAAGAGCAAAAACGCAGGAAACATGATACTGAATTATCTTGACCACAGTGAAAAGGCCATTATATCCAAGCGCGGCCGTGATATTGAAGGCTATACCTATTATTACGACCTGACGGTAAAAGAGAATAATGACATAATGAGTTATATTGAAGAAATAATGAGCAAGGAGCTTATTAATACTTCCAACAGTTATGCGGCCGTGTCAAAGAGAATCCAGTTTGCCACCAAGTTCAACAACGCCCTGATTGTATGTGTAATAATTTTCGTTACAGTGATGATACTAAGCTTCAGTTACCAGATTACCAAGCCCATCACGACCCTTGCCTCCTACGCAAAAAAGGTATCGGGAGGGGACTTTGATGTTGAGGTTCAATCGGACAGCAATGATGAAATTGGAATTCTGTACAATGCATTTAACCTTATGGTGGCAAGTATAAGAAAGTATATAGGAGAGATACAGGAAAAAGCCCGTCTTGAAAAAAGCCTGAATGAACAGAAACTCAATAATCTTAAAATGAAGAGCGCTCTGCGTGAATCTGAACTTCTGGCGCTCCAGTCCCAGATTAATCCCCACTTTATTTTCAATACTATTAATATAGGTGCCAAAATAGCCATGCTGGAAGGCGACAAGAAAACCTGCACCTATCTGGAAAATGCCGCCGACATTTTCCGTTACAACTTAAAGGGATTGGATACCAATGTTACTCTCAGGGAGGAAATTGAGAATGTCAGGTCCTATGTGTACCTCCTTCAAACCAGGTTCGGGGATTCGGTCAACTTCAGGATGGAGTTCTGTGACGATGAGAGCGCGCTGGATATTGTTGTGCCGAGAATGATACTCCAGCCCATAATTGAAAATGCTTATATCCACGGAATAAGCGAACTTGAGGACGGAGGGGTAATAATCCTTAAAGTGGAAAGTGACAGTGAGCGTGTCTATGTCTATATTATGGACAACGGCAAGGGCATGCCCCAGGAAAAGATAGAGGAGCTTTTGGGCGATACCTCCGACGACATTGAGGTAAAATCGGTGCTATCGGCCAAGAAAGGCCATACGACAGGAATAGGAGTTGATAACGTAATTAAGCGTTTACGTCTGTACTTCAATAAATATGATGTAATTGACATTAAATGCGAAGATGGATTTACCAAGGTAATATTTAAACTCCCCAGAAAGAAAGAGAGTGTGTAGGATGTTCAGGGCACTTATAGTGGACGATGAACCCATAGCCATTGATTCTATTGAATATATAATAAAGAATAATTTCAGCAACCTTGAAGTAGGCGGCAGGGCAAAATCAGGCAGGGAAGCCATAGAGAAAGCATATAATATTCGGCCTGATATAGTTCTCATAGATATTAAAATGCCCGGGATCAACGGACTTGAAGCCATACGCAAAATTCAGGATATGAACCCGGATGCGTATTTTATTATAATCTCAGCCTATGATTATTTTGACTACGCAACCGAAGCTCTGTCCCTCGGGGTTGTAGAATACCTTTTAAAGCCGGTAAAAGAAGTCCGGCTGGTTGAGGCCCTGAAAAAAGCCATTGATATAATCTCCCAGAAACGTAACAGGATAAGCTGGGAGCTTGAGATGAAAGAGAAGTTTGAGATAGTAATTCCGGCTCTTGAAAACGGATTTATAAATTCAATATGTATGTTTGAAGATAATGCCGAGGAGCTTAAAAATTTCAGCAACCTCTTTGAGCTTGAAGGCAAGGGCGGATATATCATGGCCATCGAGTTCGGTGAGAGGGAAGAAGGAAGAATACAGAACAAAATCAGCGCCAGCGTAAAAACCCAGAGCCATTACGGGAATTACAGGGACATACTTAAATCGCTTTGCGAGTGCATTATTGGCCCTATTATGTTCAACCGGCTCATCGTATATGTGCTCCAGAATCCTGATACCGACAGTTTTGCAATGAAACTCTCTGCCATAAAACTTGCCGAGGAGTTTTCCAATAAAGTCCGGAACATCTTTGGGGAAGTATCCATCGGAATGGGCAGATACTATACCGATGTGCTTGATGCAAAGAAATCTTTCAGGGAAGCCATGCAGGCGCTTCAGTATCTTTCCCGGAGTTCGGATTTTATTCTTCATATAGATGATATGATAGAGGAGTATCATGAAGACACCGAGTTTGACGGGAAAGTTGAACAGGAGATATATATACACGCCTCAAAAGGGGATTTAAATTCAGCTCTGGTCACTTTTGACAACATTTTTGACCAGATAGTCTTAAATTGCGGAGAACTGGATGAGATAAAGGATAAGTGCATTGTCCTTGTTGTTGAGTTTTCCAAGAGGTGGGAACATATAAAATATAATTTCAGACGGGTTCTTGAAAAAATAATGAACGCCTCAAGCCAGGGCGAATTAAGAAGCATTCTGAAAAAATATATAGAAACAATAGTGGACAAGATTAATATTAGCCATCAGGAAAAAGTAAACTCTATAATAGAGACAGCAGACGAGTACATGAGGAAAAACTATGCCAAGGACATAACTCTTGACGATATAGCCCGTGAAGTTAACTTAAGTCCGTACTACTTTAGCCGCTTCTATAAGGAACAAAGTGGAGTAAACTTCATAGACCGCCTGATATCAATCAGAATAGAAAAAGCAAAACAGTATATTGAACAAACCGATCTTTCACTGAAAGAAATATCGGGACTGGTAGGATATTCTGATCCTAACTATTTCTCAAAATTATTCAAGAAGGTGACCGGATATACTGCCACAGAATATAAAGAGTCTTATAGAAAGTGAGGCTGGCTCTTATGAACATCTTTGTCAAAAGAGCTTTTCAGGGCATTATGCTTTTAGCATGTATCTTTGTGTTTTCTTCATGCAAGAAGGCCGGGCCGATTGAAAAGCCGGAACCCAAGAGCAAACCCGTTATCGGTTTCTCATTGGCTACCTTGAAAGAAGACCGATGGCTCCGGGACAGGGATATTTTTATTGCAAAGGCTAAGCAGATAGGTTATGACGTCATTGTAAAAAATGCCAACAACAACAGCCAACTTCAGTTTGAGCAGGTAGAAGACATGATTGCAAGCGGAATTGACGTATTGGTTATTGCACCGCATGACAGCATAGACGCAAAAAGATGTGTGGATGCGGCCAAAAAGGTCGGGATACCTGTAATTTCCTACGACCGGCTTGTAAGAGATGCCAATGTGGATGTCTATATTTCTTTTGACAATGTCAAGGTGGGGCGTCTTGCAGCCGAGGAATTGACAAAGGCAGTGCCGGAGGGCGGATATATAATTGTTGCCGGCGCGGAGAATGACAATAATACCAAGATGTTTTATTCGGGCTATATGCAGGTTCTCTCAACTCCACAGATGCGGAAAAACATTAAGATTGTGGCTGAAACATGGGTGGAGGACTGGAGAAGGGAAGGCGCTTTTGAGTTTGTCTCTGAAGTACTCCGGGAAAAAGGAGATGAAGTAAAGGGCATTATTGCCGGAAATGATTCCCTTGCGTGGGGTGCTATTGATGCAATATCGGTTGCCCGGCTGACAGGGGAAATAAAAGTGGTTGGCCATGACGCGGACCTTGCCGCCTGTCAGAGAATTGTCGAGGGGACCCAGCTTTCCACCGTATATAAACCTATAAAGAATCTTGTTGAGGCCACACTGGATGTATGCGGATATCTTCTGGAAGGTAAACCATTCCCCCACAACAGTTCAATCAATGACGGTACATATGATATACCGTATGTCATGATTGATGTGGTGTCCGTAACCAGGGATAATATTGACGAAACCGTCATAAAAGACGGTTTCCACCTGAAAAAAGACGTGTACAGAAGTCTTGATGAAGAATAAATATCATGATTAGTAAAGACTGATGGTAATAAATTGCCGTCAGTCTTTTTTTTACAACAAAAAATTACAGTTATATTTCAGTCGTGAAATATTTAAGCAATAAAGAATTACTACATGGCAATGTAATTTATTGTGGAATACCCTCCTGTTACCTAAAATAAAAGTATCCTAATTAAAAACATTATTTAAAGGAGGAAATCCAATGAAAAAATTACTGGCAATGTTACTCGTACTCACCATGACACTTTCTTTGGTAGCTTGCGGGACTCAGACAGCCGATCAGCCTAAAGAGCCTGAAACTACCGGCAGCGAATCCACTGCTCCTTCTGAAGAGCCATCAAGCTCCAACACCGTTGACGTAGGTATCGTTTTACCTACAAAGGACGAGCCCAGATGGATTCAGGACGAAACTCGTTTCAAAGACGCTTTGAGATCAACAGACTACAGTGTTGAAGTTCTTTTCAGCCAGGGTGACTCTGCTAAAGAAAAACAGAACGTTGAAGCTCTTATCGCTAAAGGTATGAAAGTTCTCATCATCTGCGCACATGACGGTGCTGCTGCCGCTGCTGCTGCTGAAGCTGCAAAGGCTGAAGGCGTAACAGTTATTGCATACGACAGACTTATCAATGGTACCGAAGCAGTTGATTACTATGTAACATTTGACAGTATCGCAGTTGGCGAAGCTATGGGACAGTATCTTGCTGACAGAGCAGAAGGAAAAGGCAATCCCCTTTACCTCTATGCTGGTGCTGCTTCCGACAACAACGCTTTCCTCTTCTTTGAAGGTGCTTGGAATGTATTACAGCCCAAGATCGCTGATGGTACTTTCGTAATCAAGAACTCCAGCGAAGCTGTAGCACTCCAGAACAAAGCTACTCTGACCCGTGACGAAATGGCTAAGATTATCGGTCAGGTAACCACCAACTGGGATTTCAACGAAGCTAAGAATAAAGCTGAAGCTCACCTGACAGCTGCTAAGAAAGCTGACAAAGGCGACGTATTCATTCTTGCTCCTAACGATGGAACAGCTCGTTCAATCGCTGATACATTCGCAGCAGATCCTGATGTAACAAGCTATGTTATCACCGGTCAGGACGCTGAAAAAGCTTCCGTTCAGTACATAATCGACGGAAAACAGTCAATGACAGTATTCAAAGATGTTCGTACACTCGTTAACGATGCTATCAACATGGCAGTTACCATTCTTAAAGGTGAAACACCTGAAACCACAGGTGCATACAACAACGGAGTTATCGATGTTAAGGCTAAACAGACCGACGTTATCGTTGTTGACAAGACCAATGTTAAATCTGCCCTGATTGATTCCGGATATTATCCTGCATCTGAATTCACAGGCCTTAATTAATAAGCAACAAAATTGAAGGGATAGTACCAGTTGCTATCCCTTCTCTAATTCTCATTCTTAACGGAGCGGATAGATAAGGAGCGTTGCTATGGAAAAATACATTTTGGAGATGAAGAATATCTCTAAAGAGTTTCCAGGTGTCAAAGCATTGGATAACGTTAACTTTAAAGTTAAAGAAGGAGAAATCCATTGCCTTGTAGGTGAAAATGGTGCTGGAAAATCCACTCTGATGAAGGTTTTGAGTGGGGTATATCCCTATGGAACCTATACCGGAGATATTGTCATTAATGGCCAGGTACAAAAATTTACCGGAATAGCAGACAGTGAACAGGCAGGAGTTGCCATTATCTATCAGGAACTTGCGCTGGTTCCTGAGATGACTGTCTATGACAATATATTTTTGGGCCATGAGATAAAAAAAGGCATTGCGATAGATGAAAATGAAACCATCCAAAAAGCTTTGGAAGTAATGAATAAAGTGGGTTTGAAGATAAATCCCTCCATGCAGATAAAAGATCTCGGTGTAGGAACCCAGCAGCTGATCGAAATAGCAAAAGCTTTAAGCAAGAATGTTAAATTACTTATTTTGGACGAGCCTACAGCCGCACTTAATGAAATCGACAGCCAGAACCTTCTCAAGCTTATCAAGGAACTCAAAAAAGAAGGCGTAACTTCTATAATGATTTCCCACAAGCTAAAAGAAGTTACTTCGATTGCTGATACTATCACAGTTCTCAGAGACGGTAAAACCATATGCTCTATGGACGCGACAAGTCAACAAATAACTGAAAATGAAATTATCAAGCATATGGTTGGCAGGGAGATTGACAATATCTATCCCAAACGGGAAAAGATAGAACCCGGAGAAGTAGTTCTTGAAGTCAGGGATTGGGATGTCTATGATCCTAATCTTGGACGTGAAATATTACATAAGATAAATATCAATGTCCGTAAAGGTGAAATAGTAGGTATTTCCGGACTTATGGGAGCCGGCCGTACAGAACTTGCCATGAGTATTTTCGGTAACCCGAAAGGTTACAAAATACAGGGGGATCTTTATGTAAACGGCGAGAAGCAAAGCTACAACCATCCAAGCCAGGCAGTTAAAGCGGGAATCGCTTACGTCACTGAGGACAGAAAAGGAAACGGACTTATTCTTATACAGGATATTAAATCGAATATAACACTGGCAAACCTTAAGGCTCTGGCAAGATTCGGAGTTATCAACGAGAATGAAGAGGTTAAGGTTGCTAATGAATATAAACAAAGTGTCAATATTAAAGCACCCTCTATCGAACAGATAGTTGGAAATCTAAGCGGGGGAAATCAGCAAAAAGTTTCAATATGCAAGTCATTGTTTGCCTCTCCCAGTATACTTATTCTGGATGAACCCACCCGAGGCATTGACGTCGGTGCAAAATATGAAATCTACACCATAATGAACAGGCTGGTTCAGGAAGGTATGAGCATTATTATGATTTCATCCGATCTGCTTGAAGTCATTGGTATGAGCGACAGAATCTATGTCATGGCTGAAGGTAGGGTAACCGGAGAAATCGATGCAAAAGATGCTACTGAGCACAATATCATGGAAATGGCCACTATATAGGAGGGATAAATAATGACTCTGTATCAAGAAATGAAATACCTGTTAAGGAAAAATATCAGAGAATACGGAATGTACATAGCACTGCTGGCAATAGTAGTCGCATTCGGATTCACTACACAAGGTTTGTTTACTTCTCCCCGTAACATTAGTACTCTTCTGAACCAGACAGGCTACATTATGGTTCTTGCAATAGGTATGACCCTTGTTATTGTCTGTCAGTATATAGACCTTTCTGTTGGTTATCTGGCCGGGTTTTCAGGAGCTATTGCCGCCATATTAATGACTCAGTATGGGGTATCCGAATGGGTAGTGATCCCCATAGTTATGGTATTTGGTCTGGCAGTTGGACTTATAAATGGTTTCATGATAGGTAAACTCGGAATTCCGGCGTATGTTGTATCTCTTGCGGGTATGTTTATCTGGAGAGGATTGCTCCTGATGGCTACCGAAAAAACAGGTACTATTATCATACCCAATGCAGGTTTCAATGCCATAGGAAACGGATTTATTCCCGACATTGACGCGAACAAGGATTTGCACATTCTCACATTGATCATAGGTGCTGCAGGAATCGTAATTTACATTTTAAGCGCAATCAAAGGCAGACAGAGCAAAATAAAATATGGCTTCGAAGTTATATCAACACCGTTGTTCATAGTAAAATTAGTCTTTATATCACTCATTATCGGAATCATGTCATGGATCATAGCGGACTACAATGGTTTATCCTGGACAGTTGTCATTTGCATGGTAGTACTTGCCGTATACCACTTCATAACCCAGAAAACCACCCTTGGAAGACATATTTATGCAGCCGGTGGTAACCGCAACGCAGCAGAGCTTGCAGGTATCAGCGTAAAGAAGATAACATACATAATCTTTGCTTCCATGGGAATGTTATCCGCAGTAGCCGGTATACTTTACACCTCCCGTCTTCAGTCGGCTACAACTACCGCCGGAACAATGTTCGAACTTGACGCCATTGCATCTGCATTCGTAGGCGGCGCTTCTGCAAGCGGTGGCTCCGGTAAGGTAACAGGTTCAATAGTAGGTGCTCTGGTTATGGCTGCTTTGACAAACGGTATGAACCTGATGGGCGTCGGTATTTCATATCAGTATGCAATACGCGGTGCGGTTCTTGTATTGGCAGTGTTCTTTGACGTAACAACAAGGAAGAAAAAATAATCTTCCAAAGGTGCGAGAAAAAAGGGTTGAAAGCCTCCCGGTATTATTGCCGGGAGGCATATGCATAATAGAGAAAAGTTTATATCTGTCCTTACGGCGCTGGATTTGTTACTTACTGTGAGTTTGTTGGTATCAATATTTTAGGTTATTTTAAGGGGAGGTATTTCAATTGAAAAGCGGACTTCCTGAAAACCCATCCTTTATGTCCTTAAAAAAGAGCATTTTCAGAAGGGCCAAAATTCAGGTCCGGCTGATGTTATCATTCCTGGCTCTGTCAATCATCCCTCTTGCAGTAATAGGTCTTCTTTCCACCAATATGTCAAGTTCTGCCGTGGAGGGCAAAATTGAATCCTATTCTTCCGAGCTTCTGAAAGTTACAGGAGAATATGTTGATCTTCAGACCGCAGCCCTGCTGGATATAAACAAAGAGATAATTCTCTCCGATTTGGTCCAGAAGGATCTGGTGATCATAGACAGGATGAATGACTTTGACAGGAATCAGACAGTACAGGCTATAGACAGATACCTGCAAATAAATTCATCAAAGTAAATGAAGTAATATCATCAGTGATAATGACTCCCGACAGGACTTTCAAATACGGGTCAACCAGTGTTCTTTCCAACGAAGAATGGCAGGAATTATATAATATGACCGTTGAATTTGGAGGAGGGTCTACGGAAGTCAAGACACTCTGCCTTAACAAAACCCGTGAGAAGAGAAATATAATTATATATGCCAATAATATAACAGAAGTACTTACGGAAAACAATATAGGCGTAATGATAACAGTTATCGATGAGGAATATCTTTATGATTCATTCAAAGATGTTCAGATAGCCGAGGGTTCGAATGTATATATTGTAAACAACGAAGGGGTAATTGTATCAGGGGTTAACCGCGAAGAAGTCGGAACTACTATTTCTGATAATGTCCTTCTTGAAAAAATCAAAGAATGTGCGCAAAATAACGATACTTCCCATATTAATGAGACTTTGATTTCAGCAAGGCAATTATCACCTTCAGGATGGTACCTGGTTTCCCAGATACCTTACTCATATCTTTACAGGGAATCAGTCAGTATACAGCAATTTGTACTTGTTGTTATCGGCATATGCCTTGCAATGTCATTCTTTGTTGCATGGTTTATCACCAGGACCATAGCAGTACCGCTCAAAAAACTTGTTGAAGCTATGAAAAAAGCTAAGGAAGGCGATCTAACATTAAGTGTCAATGATGCAAATCGAGATGAAGTCGCGGTGCTTTTTGATAACTTCAACCAAATGCTGAGCAATATTAAGGAGCTGATGCTGAGAGTCCGTAGTGCCGCAAAACAGGTGCTTGAAGGAGCTACCGCGGTTTCAAACTCCGCAGAACAGTCCTTCAGCTATTCCCAGCAGATGGCGGCAACAGTCCAGCAGATTGCAGAGGGCTCCACCAACCAGGCTGAAAACACCGTTGAAAGTGTTTCCCAGATGAGCTCATTGTCCTCGGATATCCAGGAAGTAGGCAATATTATGCAGGGTGTATCCGAGTCCCTGCATAAAACCAGATCCATGGGCGACGGTATTCAGAATCATGTTCAGCTTCTAAACGAAAAGGCTCTTGAAACCAGCAACATAACACAAAAAGTCGTTAAAGAGATTATGGAATTGAATGCCGATATGCAGAAGATCGGCGATATAACAAATCTGATTGCCAATATCTCCGAGCAAACCACCCTCCTGTCCCTCAACGCAGCTATTGAGGCTGCAAGGGCGGGCGAAGCCGGCAGAGGTTTTGCCGTAGTCGCAGATGAGGTGAAGAAGCTCTCGGATCAGACTAAAGAAGCTTCCCAGGCCATTAACAACCTGCTGGTTAACATACAGGAAAAGAGCCAGAAGACTGCCGACCAGGTAACCGGTGCTATCAAGATAGTAGATGAGCAAACTGATGCTGTTAAGGATGCAAACAATTCATTCAAGGAAGTCTTTGAAAGTCTCCAGACTATTATTGACCGCATTGCCGACCTGGGAGACTGTGTCGATAAAATGATGATTTCCAGGGATAAAGCATCGGAAGCCATGGAAGTTGTATCATCAGTATCGGAAGAATTTGCGGCTACTGCCCAGGAAGTTTCGGCAAGTACCGAAGAACATATTGAGAGCAGTGAAAAATTGTCCGAACTGGCCAAACACATCAAGGAGCAGGCAGATGGCCTTGAGAGAATGATACTGAATTTCAAAATTGAATAGATATTAATTTAAGGTCAATAAGTACATAAAAATGAGCACATATAGTTTTATTAATTTTGCCAACAGCCCACCAAAGTTATTATAAATAGTTCCTATCAAAAAATCCGTCCAAATCCCCCCAGGGCGGATTTTTTGATGCATTTTCACTTTCAGTTATTGTGCTATAATTTAGTATGTAAGAAGACTTAATTACATTTCCTGTCAATTATCAACTTTCTGTATACGACATGTTTTTGATTTATTATAATTATTTTCGATAAATAACTTGCAGGTGATTACTATGAGAATAACATCCACTTTACCAACCAGAGATAATCAAATGATGCGGATATATATTGACGAAAACTATGCTTTTTCAGTTCCCAAAGAAGACTATATCCGGCTCGGCCTGTATGAAAAAGAGGAAATAACCCAGGACGAGATAGAACGTATCCGTCAGGAAGTCGTTCTTCGTGCTGCCAGGGAAAAAGCCACCGGATACCTGATGTACAGGGACAGAAGTGAGGGCGAGGTAATTGAAAAGCTCATAAATGCGGGCTTCGACAAAGACATAGCCCAGGAAGCGGCTTCTGCCCTGAAAATCTTGGGTTACATTGACGATAACCGCTATGCAAGGAAATACATAACAGACCGGCTGAAAAACAAAGCCATGTCCAGAAAAGCCATTCGGTTTGAACTGGAACGCAAGGGTATTTCTTCCCAGATTATTGAAGAGGCTCTGTCCGAAACAGAAGTCAACGAAGATGAAATTGCTTTGAGGACCGCAAAAAAGAAATTCGGGAAATATGATGTAAAAGATGAGAAAGTACGGCAAAAGATTATGAGATATCTTTGCCACAAGGGTTTCTCAGTTGAAACCGGATGGAAGGTAATAAGAATCCTAAGCGGAAAATAGAAAAAATTGGGGGATGGTCCATAGACTACATATTAAAGAATTCTATTGATAATGTCCTATTAGTTGACAATTAACCTCCGAAATTATAAAATATTTGTATAACATTGTAATATTTATAGTCCGGAGGTCTTCTGTTTATGAGGTTATTTGAGTTTTTAAGAAGCAGGAGAGGCATTAATACTGTCGAGATAGTAATCATTCTGGCGGTTGTAGTTGGCATAGCCATAATCTTCAGAGAGCAGATTGGGAAATTCGCAAACAGCCTTATGGAAACGGTTTTTGACATTGATGTAAGTCAATTCAGCAGTGACGGAATGAAAAATATTCCCTGATATTTTTACTATTAAAAGTTGATGTAAATATTGCTGTATAAAGCACTGAATTAGTTTCAGTGCTTTTTTATTATCAACAAATAAAATTCTGAGTATTGCATACAATAGAAAAATATAATATACTATCAACAGACCATATTAGCAGGTAATAATTTAAAAATGTCCGAGAGGAGATACTACTTGAGCAGAGATACTTCTACCAAGAAAGAACGTCAAAGCAAATTGATTGAGAAGCTTAAGACAGACCCGTTTCTCACGGATGAGGAACTGGCGGATCAGTTGGGAGTAAGTGTTCCTACAGTAAGGCTTGACCGCCTTGAATTGGGGATTCCTGAACTTCGCCAGCGCATCAGGGATATGGCGTCACAAAATCATAACAAGGTAAGGACTCTTGGAACCGAGGAAATTATCGGGGAAATCGTGGAGCTGAACCTGGGCGAGAGCGCAATTTCTGTTCTGGAGACCACCGATCAGATGGTATTTGCCCAATCCAAGATTGTCAGAGGCCATTATATTTATTCCATGGCGGAGTCGATAGCAATCGCCGTTATTGATGCTGATGTAGCTTTGGTGGGAGTAGCAAATATCAAGTATAAACGTCCGGTTTATTCCGGCAGCAAGCTTATTGCCAGGGTCACAATAAAACAGAAGCGCCAGGGCGGAAAATATATTGTCTGGGTCATGATCTACAATAAGCAGGTTGAAGTGTTCAGAGGAAAATTCCTGCTGGTGGAAGTAAAAAAAGAAGATTGATTTATTGCCAAGATACTGTTTAAATTTAGGAATATAAAAGTACTTACTGAAATATAACAATACTCGGTATAAGGAGCTGAAAATTTTTGAGAATCTTAGTTGATGCAATGGGTGGAGACAACGCTCCAGAAGAAATAGTCAAAGGTTGTGTTCAGGCAATAAATGAAGGTCAGGGTTTTGAAATTGAGTTATTGGGGGATGTTGCAAAGATTGAAAAATGTCTCGGGAACAATGTAGACAGATCAAGAATCTTTATTACCGAGACCCATGATGAAATAACCAACTTTGACAAGCCTACCGAGGCAATCCGCAAAAAAACAAACTCAGCCCTGGTTGTCGGAATGAAAAAGATAAAATCACAGGCAGCACAGATCTTCATTTCTGCCGGAAGTACAGGCGCGCTGCTGGCAGGATCTCTTTTAATCGCAGGAAGATTGAAGGGGGTTGTAAGACCTGCTCTTGCTCCTGTTGTGCCTTCAAAGAAAGGACAGTCAATGATCATTGACGCAGGTATGAATACAAGAATTAAGCCTATAAATTATCTCCAGTTCGGCATTATGGGTTCTGAATATATGAAGGCCATGTATAACATCGAAAATCCCCGTGTAGGCCTTATGAATGTAGGGACTGAAGAAACAAAAGGGGATGAATCACTAAAACAGGCGTATGAAATGCTTATCAATTCCAAGCTGAACTTTGTAGGAAACATCGAGGGCCGGGATGTAACAGAAGGCAAAGTAGACGTAGTAGTTTGCGACGGCTTTACCGGAAATGCCATGCTGAAAGTAATGGAAGGTACAGGAAGCTATTTTATGAACTTCCTTAAGAAGACATATTCCAGAAATATTTGGGGTAAGCTCAGCTATCTTCTTATAAAACATGATCTTAAAAAACTGAAAAAGCAAATAGACCCTGAAGAATTAGGGGGCACTCCCATACTTGGGGCTAACGGAATGATTTACAAATGCCATGGCAATTCCAAGGCAAAAGCCATTAAAAACACTGTTCTCAAAGCCTGCAGCTCTGCTTGCACTACTGTATTGGAGCAAATGAAGACTATTTTCTCGAGCATGGAAGTAGGAGGTTTATATGACGAAGCACTTTAAAGCAGGAATAATCGGAACAGGAAGTGCTTTTCCGGAAAAGAAGCTGACCAATTTCGACCTTGAAAAAATGGTTGAGACTTCTGATGAATGGATTTCAAAAAGAACAGGTATCAAAGAAAGATTTATTATAGATGAGAATATGCCATTGTCCGTTCTTGCTTCTGAAGCTTCAAAGAAAGCTGTTGAAGACGCAGGAATAAATGTTGAAGATATCGACCTTATTATTGCCACTACTATAACTCCCGATTACCTCTCCCCGTCACTGGCATGTTGTGTGCAAAAGGATATAGGCGCAATAAATGCTGCAGCGTTTGATGTGAACGCGGCATGCACAGGATTCGTCTATGCCTTGCAGATGGCACAGGGGCTGATTGTCAGCGGGATCCACAAAAACATATTAATTGTGTCCGCAGAGGCACTTACCCGGGCAGTTGATTTCAAAGACAGGAATACCTGTGTATTGTTTGGGGATGGTGCCGGCGCCGCTGTGATTAGCAGAGTAGAGGACGGAACAGGAATTGAGTCAGTCCACCTGGGAGCCATTGGGGAAATGGGTTCCGTTCTTACCATTCCGTGTTTTTACTCGACCGAAGAAGACAGGTCAAAACGCGGGGAAGGAATGGACCGTGTAATATGGATGGATGGAAGTGAAGTCTTTGTTTTTGCTTCACGCATCATGAGTGATGCTACAATATCCATACTTGAAAAAGCCAATACCCATATAGATGATATAAAATATATATTCCCGCATCAGGCCAATATCCGCATATTGCAGAATGCAGCCAAAAGGCTTGGAGTTCCTATGGAAAGAGTATATTCAAATCTCGAAACCACAGGAAACATATCCAGCGCAAGTATCCCTGTCTGCCTCGATGAGGCGTCAAAGAAAAAAATGCTCCAAAAAGGCGATAAGCTTATTTTGGTTGCATTCGGCGGCGGCCTGACCTACGGCGCATCTCTTGTGAGTTGGTCCAAATAGCAAATTCTATGGAGGTATTATATGAGGAAAATAGCTTTCATATTTCCGGGCCAGGGAGCACAATATGTCGGAATGGCCAGGGAAATTTGTGAAGTGTCAGAATCTGCTGATAAAATTGTAGAAGAAGCATCTGAAGCTCTTGGGCTGGATATGAAAAATATGCTCTGGAATAGTGATGAAGAGACTTTGAAAATTACAGAGAACACCCAGCCGGCTATTCTGACCGCCAGTATTGCCTGCGCGCAGCCACTTCTGGAGGCAGGTATAAAGCCTGATTATACCGCAGGTCTGAGCCTGGGTGAGTATGCGGCCCACGTCCTTTCAGGTTCCCTGAAATTCAAAGATGCTGTAAGGATTGTAAGAAAAAGAGGAAAATTCATGCAGGAAGCCGTTCCCGTGGGAATGGGCAGCACTGCCGCAATAATCGGCCTTGACAGGGAAGCTGTTGTTGAAGTGTGCAAAGAAGCCGGAAAATTGGGTGTTGTTGAACCCACAAACTTTAACTGCCCTGGTCAGATTGTAATAGCGGGAGAAAAAGATGCTGTGGACGAGGCAATGAAGCTCGCAACTGAAAAAGGTGCAAAAAGAGCCATGCTTTTGAATGTCAGCGCTCCATTCCACTGCAGCCTTCTGAAGCCCGCAGGCGAAAAGTTAAGATATGAACTTGAGAATGTAGAAATAAACAAAATGGGCATTCCTGTTGTAACCAATGTGACAGGTAAAGTTATCGAGTCGGAAGACAGGATAAAGGAACTGCTCGTCACCCAGGTCAGTTCATCAGTCCTCTGGGAGGATTGTGTTCGGACCATGATTGAACAGGGAGTGGATACTTTCGTTGAAATAGGTCCGGGCAAGGTTCTGTCAGGATTTATGAAACGCATTGATAAAAATGTTACAGCCCTGAATGTTGAGGACAGGGCGTCTTTGGAAGAAGCCCTGGATATCTTGAAAAAAGCCGGAGAATAATTGGCTGAATATTTGGTAAAGGAAGTGTCCGGGAAAATGGATTTCAAAGGAAAAACAGTAATAGTAACGGGTTCTTCCCGTGGCATCGGCTTTGCAGTGGCTTCTGCCTTTGCTGAGCTGAATGCGAATGTCATGATGACAGGTACCGGCGAAAGCGTGCATAAGGCTTGCGAAGAGCTTAGGAAAAAGGGCTTTAATGTAAGCAGCTTTGCAGGGGATATAAGTGATGCCGCCACTGCTCAGAGCCTGATTGACGTTACCGTTGATACATACGGCTCAGTAGATGTTCTGGTAAACAATGCAGGAATAACCCGCGACAAGCTCCTTATCAGAATGGAAGAAGAAGATTGGGATGATGTGCTCAGAATCAACCTGAAAGGCACATTCCTCTGCACCAAAGCAGCAATAAGGCTCATGATGAAAAAACGAAGCGGCAGGATAATTAATATATCTTCAATTGTCGGTCTGATGGGAAATGTCGGCCAGGCAAACTACGCCGCGTCAAAAGCCGGTATAATTGGCTTTACAAAATCAATAGCAAAAGAATTCGCATCCCGTGGTATTACCTGCAATGCAATAGCTCCGGGGTTTATTGAAACCAGTATGACTGACGCATTGTCTGAGGAAATAAAGGAAATGTACCTGAAAGGCATCCCTCTCGGCAGGTTTGGGACTCCTTCCGAAGTTGCTGATCTGGCAGTATTTCTCGCCTCTGACAAGGCAAGTTACATTACAGGGCAGGTAATAAATATTGACGGTGGACTCTATATGTAATATTATTTCTTGTGGATGCAATAATATGAAATAGTTTGCATTACCCCGAAATCAATGACTTTCGGTGAGCAATCATAATATCTACTCGGAATTCCTGTCTGGAAGGGGGTGAAAGTTGTGGTATTTGAGAAAGTAAAAGAAATTATCGTCGAACAACTTGGCGTTGATGAAAATGAAGTTAAATTGGAATCTTCTTTTATAGATGATCTCGGCGCCGATTCACTTGACATCGTAGAGCTTATCATGGCTCTTGAGGAAGAGTTTGATTTGGAAATACCAGACAAGGAAGCAGAAAAAATAACAACCGTTGGTGAAGCTGTTGAGTATATTAAAGCTCATCAATAATTAAGAAGTTAAGAAATTTGTAAGAAAGAGTCCCGACATTATTTATGTTGGGACTCTTTTTGCAAAAAACGGACTTCTTTGAGTTACCATGATTACCAGATTCTATAAGCAATAATAATATATATACTTACCAATTGTCGATCTGCGTCTCCCGACAGGAGAGTAAAGGAGGTCAAACTATGAAAAAAAGAGTTGTTGTAACAGGTTTAGGTGTTATTCATTCCTTGGGGAATGATACATCAACTTTTTGGGACTCAGTCAAACAAGGAAAAAATGGTATTAAAACAATAACAAAATTTGATACAACTGAATTTTCCACTAAAGTAGGCGCCCAAATTGATGATTTCGATCCTACGCTTTACATTGACAAAAAAGAAGCCAAGAGAATGGATCTCTTTACCCAGTATGCTTTGGCGGCATCCAAAAATGCTGTTGAGATGTCGGGTATTGATTTTGCCGGTATTGATCCTTTCAGGGCGGGAGTTATAATTGGCTCCGGAATCGGAGGAATTCAGACTCTTGAAGACAACTGCCGGGTTATGTTCGAAAAAGGCCCCAAGAGAGTAAGCCCCTTCTTTGTTCCAATGATGATTGCCAACATGGCCTCGGGACAGGTGGCAATTCGATATGGTATAAAGGGCCATAATTCATGCGTTGTAACCGCATGTGCCTCATCCAACCATTCCATTGGCACCGCAATGAGGATAATCCAGAACGGTGAAGCTGATATCATGATTACAGGTGGAGCCGAGGCTGCACTTTCACCGCTCGGATTTGCCGGTTTCTGCTCCATGAGGGCAATGTCCGAGAATGAAGACCCCAATACTGCGTGCAGACCTTTTGACAAGAACCGTGACGGTTTCGTAATGGGTGAGGGAGCAGGCATACTTGTGCTTGAAGAATACGAATATGCTGTAAAACGTGGCGCGAAAATCCTTGCAGAACTTGTGGGATTCGGAGCAACAGGGGACGCCTATCATATAACCGCTCCTGATCCGGAGGGTTCAGCAATTGTAAGATGCCTCCAGTTGGCCATTGAAGATGCCGGCATTAAGCCTGAACAGATTAACTATATAAATGCACATGGAACAAGTACCCCGCTTAATGACCCATCCGAAACCAAATGCATAAAGAAAGTCTTTGGAGATCATGCATATAAGCTTGCTGTTAACTCTACAAAATCCATGACCGGTCATCTTCTGGGTGCAGCAGGGGGAATAGAGGCTGTTATTACCGTAATGGCACTTGCAGAAGGTTTCCTTCCACCTACAATAAACCTGCGCGAGCCTGATCCGGAATGCGATCTCGATTATGTAGCAAATACCGGCCGCAAAGCTGATATAGAATACGCCCTGTCCAATGCCCTTGGATTCGGCGGCCACAACGGCGCTCTAATCTTTAAGCGTTTCGAGAAATAATGCTTACACTGTATGAATTTAGTCTGTTTAATTATCCTGCATGTTTACTATATGATTTTATGTTAAAAAGCAGCCAATCGGCTGCTTTTTCCCTTGTTGAAAGGTATTTTCCACTTCCCCGATTGTTCACGCCGGATCTAAAATCCGGCGGGCTTAAAAACCCCGGCACTCTCTTTTAATTTAAGGTGATAGAAATAAAGGTTATTGAACAAACTTTCATTTGAAAACATTTGCTAATGGATACACAGCAAATACCAAAGTCATATGACACTTTTATGACAATGTGTTAAAATAATTATTAATCTCTGTATCAAGGAGGCACATTTGTTTTGGGAAGATTACCCGATTTTTTTTATAAGAATGTTGAACAGCTTGAAAACAGGATAGGATACGTATTCAAAAACAAAGACATTGCCGTTAACGCCCTTGTCCATAGTTCCTTTTCCAATGAGTACCAGGAGTATAAAATAAGCAGCAATGAAAGGCTGGAGTTTTTAGGGGACGCTATACTTGGCTTCGTTCTGGGATTGATGCTCTACAATAACGAAGAAGAATTTAGCGAAGGCCAGATGAGCAAAATCCGTGCCCTTATTGTGTGCGAAGCCTCATTGAATAACTGTGCA
>JAAYLX010000058.1 GCA_012521705.1 Clostridiaceae bacterium
GGCAAAAAATTAAGGGTAGACTATAATTCTACCCTTTTTCATCGGATTTTTTCCCGAACCTTATTCCTTTGCCTGATGATGATTTTAATTTACCTGCTGGTTTGTCAATATTTCTTAATGCAAGGCTCTCCTCCCGCCTTCGCATAACCATGCCTTCCCTGTAGCAGTTTCCGCAAAAATACCCGCTGTTTACAGGAGCGCCGCATAATTCGCATTTGATGAACCCTTTGTTGTCGCCTATTATTTCCAGTCTTTCCTGCCGCAGATATCTTTTTATTGATTTTAATGATACATCCAGCTGGTTTACCAGGTCACTTGAGGTGGCTCCCGGATGCAAAGTGAGATATTCCTTTATTTGCTCAAACTCTTCTTCTTCCAGTACAAAACAAGCCGGGCATACATCCTCAAACTGTTTTCTTTCAAATATACGGTGGCATCTTGCACATTCAAAATTAGCCATTGAGCCTCCAAACTGCTACTTCTTCCTGTCGAAAAAATATGAAGGTGTTTCTGGTGTTACCGGATTATACGCACGGGCAGCCTGTTTGAAAGTATTGGCATGATTTATCGTCTCGCCCGTTTCCTCCATTTCCTTTTTTATAATACCGGTATTCTCGTCATCCAGTTGTTTGATTGATTTTAGCTGTTCATTTATTTTTACCACAATTTCTTTGAGTTCTTTTGCACCTGAAAGGTTAAAATCAGCAAGCCTCTCAAGGGAATCCACCGAAAACTGGTCTTTAAGCTTTTGAGCATTATAGAGAAATTGCTCGTCAAGCTTGTCTATAAGATCCATTCTGCTTTGTTTCTGACCAATCAGCCGTTCGACTTCATCAAACCTTCCGGCTTTAATTGCTTCATTCTGTTCAAGCGTTAAAGAATAAATCTCCATTAAAAGATCCAGTTTTCTTTCGCTGATTTCAATCAGTTGTTTTAAATAATTGTTTGTCTCCATAAGCCACCGTTTTATACAGAGGTTTGTTTTAATTTGATTTGTTTTTTTGATAATTTCATGGCCTCTTCCCATGTATCCCGGAGAACCTTCGCAAACCCCAGCACTTCTTCTAATATCTCTTTATCTTTGGTTATATTTGCATCTATAAGCCTTCTTAAGAGATAATCATAAATAGAGACCAAATTTTTTGATATTTCATAACGCATATCAAGGGTATTAATAAATTCCTGAACAATATCCTGGGCGCGTATGATATTGGTATTTGCCTCCTGGATATTTTTCTTTTCTATACTGTCAATACCCCGCATAATGAATTTTATGAGGCCGTTGTAAAGCATGAGGGTCAGCTCTTCCGGACTTGCTGTATTTATTGAATTTTCTTTGTATTGGTTATAAGCATTGTATGCAACCATAAATAATCTCCCTTCCAGTGCTGTGTCATCAGTGGCTTTTCAGTGTCTTAGCCGGTAGCAAACTGATTTGCAATCCACGCACTCTGCTGGTTCATTCTCATTAGTAAAGTCTCCAGTTGAGAAAACTTCTTATAATAGCTTTCCTCTTTTCTTATGAGGTTCTCGGTCATTCTGTATATCCGCTTATCAAACTCTTTAAGTTGGTCGTACAGCTGATTTTTGGTGTTGGATAAATCCCCTTCAATCCCTGCCTTCTCCAGCAGGAATCCTTTTTGTCCGTCGGCATTCCTCACGGTTGAGACATAATCTTCAATGATATCAGAGAGCCTGCGGAAAACCCCTGAATTATCATAACGTTCTTTTCTCTGTCCCGCGGTAAGATCCCTTGAATAATTAGGAACATTTTCTGATACCCCGTTCAGTAACTTGGTAACTTCGTCAGGTTTGTTTTGCAGGGCCTTTCTCAGCGCGTCCTCGTCAAGATATAACTTTCCGTTATCGGTATAGGACCTGGAGCTTATACCTATATCTTTAAGGGTAATACTTACTCCTTCAACATTTTCATACAAAGCCTGCCGCATGGTGAGAGTGAGCCTCTCGAGGAGGCTGTCATTTCTTAATAATCCGGTTTTCGCCTTCTCCTCCCACCTCTTAAGATCTTCCTCTTTCATTTCTTTCTTTTGGGCATCAGTAAGAGGCATATAATTTCTGTCATACTTTTCATTTGTTTTCCCGTTTATTGTGTCTACAAGTTTGTTATATTCCTCTATAAAAGTCTTGATGTTTTCCACTACCGTATCAACATCCTGTGTGATTCTTATGGTTTCTTCTTCAGTTTCATCAGAATGGGCTTTATGAATTGTATAGTTAATACCGTTCACTGATATGGTATTGGTATTCCTGATCAGCGTCTGGCCGTCAATGGTTACTCGGGCATCCTTTCCTTCATTAACAGGTCCCATCTTAAGGGCAGCAAAGAAGTTGGAACCAGTATCCTTAATCTCAAGGTTGTTGCCTGCTCCGGTTAGTTTGGATTGAATGGTAACTTTATCAGTGACTTCATCATAACTTATCTTTACATTTATTTCTTCATCATTGTTTATTCTCTCAAAAACAGATTTGAGAGTATCATTTTTATCAGCTACAATAGTTTTGCCGTTGATGATGAAGGATACCTTACCATTTGCGTCTATATTAAACGGCATTTGGTTTGATAACGTCTCAAGTGTGCTGTTGAGATTTATCCTGTTTGACGACCCATTTTCTATCCCCAAGATGCCAAGAGCCGAAGTCTCGTCCATAAAACCTCCGAAAGTAACCCTTGTCGATCCTTCGGTTGTGTTAACAGTCAGTATATTATTTTCCGAATCATAGTTTACATCAAACTTTGAATCACCGTTATCTTTAAGGCCAAAAGCCTTATCCAAAGCCTTTTTTAGTTCATCTGCCAAATTATCTTCTGTTATTGTAATATCTTTATCGAAGGCAACCATTCTTGCCACTCCGTCCAGGGAGACAATCATCTGCTTTCCCGCAAGCTCGGAAAGAGAACCTTCTGTTACTGAGCCGGTTACACTGTGGCTGATGCCGTCCCCACTCACCGAGTGTGCAGCAGTGGCAAGTTGATGCACTGTTATTTTGTGCTCACCAACGGGAGCATCGGCAGTAGCAGTGGCAGTTACATATTCAGATTTGCTGCTGGTCGCAATCTTCGGTGTTATAGAGTTACTTGAAAGCATGTAAGAGGAACGGTTCACTATATCAAAAAACTTACTCTTAAAGCCAATAAGCAAACTGCTGATATTGCGGTAAGCTTCCTGTTTCCATTCCAACAATGTCTTCTTCTGCTTCAGGGTATCCAGAGGAACCCTCTCTGCAGTCATAAGCTGCTCTATAATGGACTCAGTATCTAACCCGGATAATCCCGTAAATCTTAGCTGGTTAGTAAAACCCGAAATACCATCCATTCTATTCACCTTCTCTCATCTACTAAAAGTCCTGCAAATTCAAGCATACTTGCAAACATATCCAACAATTTTTCAGGAGGTATTTCTCTTACAACTTCTTTAGTTTCGCTGTCAATAATTTTGACCATTATCTCTTTGGTTTTTTCATGTATTTCAAACTGGAGCTGCCTGTTTTGTACTTCCATGGCCTTATTAGCCCTTTCAATTGCTTTTTCCAAAAAAGGCAAGCTAACTTTATCCTGTGTATCCTGTTTTAACTCTCTTGCTTCGTTATTAACACTGCTGGCTTGTACTGGAGTATCTAAATGAATGTTTTCTGCTGTTTTCACGGAAATTGCCGGCATTACGGCCGGGTCCATGCCTTCTATTCTCATATGGATACCCTCCTACTCATATCTCACTTATAATATCGGTTTTTATAATTAATTTATTTAGCGATTACCCGCAGGCCAATCAGGTTATTTAAGTTTTTATTATTGAAAATTACATAATTAACTTTAATTAAATACTCAGGTCTGTTGGTTTTTGATATAATCGGGAAACTTATCTGCTTTAGATTCTGATGATTTAAACCACCATTGTTTTGTTTTTATGTATGAAAGATTTTATAGCAAAAAAATAAAATATTTATTTTCACCTGTTAAGTTTGATTTCAAAAATCCGATAGATATATTGCAAGGTTTCTTTTATTGATTACAGGCGCCTGTCTCAAATAAAAGAAAAACCGATTAAAATTAGAATATTGGGAGAAAGGACTCTCCCTCAAAAATCAAGGAGGATGTATTATGAGAATTAATCACAACATTACAGCTCTTAACACCTATCGTCAATTATCCATGAACAACACAAACGGAGCGAAGTCAATTGAGAAACTGTCTTCAGGTCTTCGTATCAACCGTGCAGGCGATGACGCTGCAGGTCTTGCCATCAGTGAAAAAATGCGTGCACAGATCCGTGGTCTTGAAATGGCTTCCAAGAACGCTCAGGACGGTATCTCATTGATCCAGATCGCTGAGGGTGCTCTGAACGAAACCCACTCAATTCTCCAGAAAATGAGAGAGATTGCTGTTCAGTCTGCCAACGACACCAACACTGCTGATGACCGTGCTGAACTCCAGAAGGAAATCGATCAGCTTCTTTCTGAAATTGACCGTATCGGTAATACAACCGAATTCAACACCAAGAAGCTCTTGAACGGCGGAGCCAGCGTAAGCGGTACTGTTGGTTCTGATCTTACCGGTGTTACTATTGTTGGTGGAACAGGCGAAACTCAGGTAGGCTCTTCAGTAACTATTTCTGCTGTTACAGTTGCTACTTCAGCATCTGCAACAAAAGCTGGTGCATTCAATGCCGGTAAAGTTGCTGCAGGTGGATTAGCCTTCAGTGTTAACGGTACTAACTTTAACTTTGCTGAAGGCACCAGCATAGATGATGTGCTGAAATCCATAAACGATGCCGGATTGGGTGTTAAAGCTACTGCTGTTAATTCTGATGCCGACTTAAAACTGGAAACAACCGCGGTCGGTAGCGCAGCTACTTTGACTACAAACCTGACCAATGGTTCTACTATGGTAACAGAAAGAGGACAAGACGCAACTGTTACTTTGGCTGGCGGAGAAACATATATTGCCGAGGGTAATATCATCACAATTCAGAGCGGCAATGCCAAAGGATTGCAGATAGAAGTCAGTGAAGATATCTCTTCAGTTACTACCGACAATAAGATAACCGTTAACCACAACGGTACTCTCAACCTCCAGATTGGAGCCAATGCAAACCAGGAAATGAATATCGGCATTAGAGACATGCGCGCAGCTGCATTGGGAGTAAACGGACTTAAAGTTACCGATCAGGCAAGTGCCAAAACTGCTATTACAACCATAGACCACGCAATCAGAACAGTTTCCGGCGAAAGATCCAAACTCGGTGCTTACCAGAACAGACTTGAGCACACAATCAACAACCTGGGTACTTCAGCTGAAAACCTGACAGCTGCTGAAAGCCGTATCCGTGACGTAGACATGGCTAAGGAAATGATGGAGTTCACCAAGAACAACATCCTTGTACAGGCAGCTCAGGCAATGTTGGCTCAGGCTAACATGACACCTCAGGGCGTACTCCAGCTGTTACGTTAATTATCTGAATATTTTTCGAGGCTCTGGCAACAGAGCCTCTTTTAAATTTTAACAGGTAATTTGCTTTTACGTTAAAAATCTATTTCTCCCAATGGCTGGGAACGGTTGCTCTTTTTGTTGACTACATTGCCGATTTGCTCTATATTGGAATTAAGGAGGGCGGTTCTATGGATGTTGCAGCATTATCTGTAATCAATACTATTGCACATGTCAAACAGCAGGCTGGAATGCAGGTGCTTAAGATGGTCATGGATACCTCCAGGAATAATTCTGAATTAATGACACAGATACTGTCCTCTGCAAAAATCATGGAACAGTCTGTAAATCCACATCTGGGAGCTAATATCGATATAAGAGTATAAAAAACTCCGGAAAACCCGGAGTTTAATTTATCTACACCTATTGTCCCTGTCTGCTTTACTTGTTTTCTGTATTCTTATTCTTTTTTGTATTATTATTCTGCTCATTTATCATTTTTTTATTTTTACCAAATTTTTGCTTGGAGTATTTAATTCTGGACCTTTAACCGCCTCGATTAATACAGATTCTTAATATGATTACAGTATATGATGTGATAAAATAAGATATGTAAGACTACAAAGCTACAAATTATTTTAAAATACTTTGGAGTCTTATTAAGTTTTAACCTTTTTGTTTGTATTAGTCGGAACTTTATCGCTCCATATCCTTCTGCATTATTTTATATAAGGGGAAAGTTATGAAAATTTCAACTTGTCTTATTGTTAAAAATGAAGCCGACAATATCGCCCGGTGCCTTGATAGCGTTAAAACCATTTCAGATGAAATTATTGTAGTCGATACCGGTTCAACCGACAATACCGTTGAAATCGCCCGAAGTTTTGGCGCACGGGTATATTTTTATGAATGGGATAATAACTTCAGTAACGCAAAGAACTTTGCCCTTGACAAAGCGACTGGGGACTGGATTATTTTTCTGGATGCCGATGAGTATTTTGATTCAGATACCCCCAAGAATCTGTTACAGATGTTAAAACGAATAAATAATGACAAAGATCATGACGCTGTCCTTTTTAAAATGTGTCATACCGAAGGGTATAACGGTAGAATCATCTCTGTGACCCCAACCGTCCGTGCGTTCAGAGGACTTAATAAGATTCGGTTTTTCGGCTCTGTACACGAGCAGCCCCTTAACAAGGACAATACTTTGTATGCGGCCAATATGACCGATTATGACTCTTTAGTGGTTTACCATACCGGCTATTCGTCTGTTTTATTGCCTGAAAAAGTAAACCGCAATCTTGAAATATTAAAAAATGAAATTGTCAATAACAATATTACACATTTTACCTATTATTATATGAGTTCACTTTACAATAACCTGAATAACCCTGAAGAATGTATAAAATACGCCCTTCTTGCCCTCAAAGAACCTGGTTTTGAAAAAACCATTCTGGCATATCAGCCGTATGTTTTTATAATTGATAATATGCTTAAGTTAAAAACTAAGTATAAATTTGAGGAGATTGAAAAATACATCAATGAGGCAATCGGCCGATTCCCGACCCATCCTGAAATCTGGTATGTAACAGGAAACGTAAGAAAAGAACAGGGTGATTATACTGATGCCATTGAAAGCTATCAAAAGGCATTAGAGTGCAACAGGAATTTTAAACTCTTTTTGCATAATAATTTCCCGGCGCGGCTTTATCTTGTTAATTTTTATCTGGCTGAGCTTCTGAAAAAAACAGGTCAACCTGTTCAGGCTCTTGATTACTATGTTGAGTCCCTCAGAATTAACAAGTACAACTTTGATGCTGTCAAAGGACTTTATGACATAATAAAAAATCAGAATCCGGCTGAAATAGTATTATTCCTGAACAGCATATTTAATAAGGATAATAAAGAAGATCTGGCTTTTCTGGTACTGGCCATGGATAAACTTGACAGTAAAAAAATTGCGGCTTACTATTACAGCCTTCACGAGTCAAAATAAGCATATTTAAATTCTGTTCCAATATTCTATCATATGATTATACATATCCCTCATATTGTACTTAGGATTCCATCCCAGGAACCTTAATTTTTGGGAATTCATAAATAGCTTTACCGGCGGCGGGTATCCATACTTTTCTTTATCTTCAGGTATGTCATAGACAACCTTGATCCTGCCTGCGGCAATATCCTCGGCTACAAACTCGGCCATCTGTTTTATGGTCATATGTAATTCCTCATTAGCCACATTATATGTTTCCCCGTCAATTCCTTTAATCAATATGGTAAGAATTCCTGAAACAGTATCATATATGTGGCAATAATTTCCTTCCGAACTCCCGTCGGTGTGAAGTACTATATCAGTATTATTAATGACGCTTTTAGCAAACTGGGAGAATACCCGCCCATCGGACGGCGGCACTCCGGGACCGAAAGTCTGTGCCAGACGCGCAATCCTGACCGGTACTCCAAATTCCGAATAAAAGGCACGGCATAAAAACTCTGCCGCTCTTTTCCCCTCAGGATATGATGTGCGAGGATTTTGCAAATCAAGATATCCTAACATATCCTCAGTTACACTACGTTCTATATACTCATTTGGATTTGAATAGTATGTTGATAACGGATTTTGGGCATTAATTCCGTAGACTTCCATTGATGATAAAAAGACCAGGCCTTTAACCTTCTTATCCCTTGCAAGTTCCAGAAGGTTTTTAGTGCCTTCTACACAAGTCAAAAATGTTTCCACTGGGTTGTTTTTCATTGTCAGGGAATCTGTTACCGACGCGCAGTGGATTATATAGTCTACTTCACAAGATATTTCTATTGGTTTTTTAATATCTTCATAAAACCTTCTTACACAGAAATCATGCTCTTTTTTCTCATTTTTTATTGGACGACGTGAGAGGGCAATTAAGTTAATATTCAATTTCTCCCTCAAAGATATTTCACCAAGGGTTTTCAGCAATATCGACCCTATAAAGCCGGATGCTCCTGTTATAAGAACAGAAGAGTCCTTCAACTTTTCAAACTGATTTCTATCAAATATATTATTATAATCAGCCTTTATTAAAACATCAGCCAATTTCCTCTTAACCCCTCTGATTACAGATTCAACCCTTTAAAATATTCAACAGTCTTAACCAAACCTTCATCCAAATTAACCTTCGGCTCCCAGCCAAGTTCTTTCCTTGCCAATGATATATCCGGTTTGCGTTTGACCGGATCGTCCATAGGCAGCGGTGCGAAAGTCAACTTCGAATTTGATTTAGTTATCCTTAAAACTTTTTCGGCCAATTCCAGCATGGTGAACTCACCAGGATTCCCCAGATTCACGGGACCGGTAAATTCATCACGGCTGTTCATCATCCTTATCATGCCTTCAATCAAATCATCAACATAACAGAAGCTTCTGGTCTGGGTTCCGTCTCCATAAACCGTTATACTATCTCCCCTTAAAGCCTGCACTATGAAGTTTGATACAACTCGTCCGTCATTAGGATGCATATGCGGTCCATAGGTGTTAAAAATACGAACCACCTTAATCTTTAACCCAAATTGTCTGAAATAATCGAAAAATAATGTTTCAGCCATTCTTTTGCCTTCGTCATAACATGCCCTTATGCCAATTGGATTAACACTACCCCGATATGTCTCGGTCTGGGGATGTACCTCAGGATCACCATATACTTCACTGGTACTTGCCTGAAGGATTCTGGCATTCTTTTCTTTTGCCAAGTTCAGCATGTTGATTGCGCCATAAACACTTGTCTTTGCTGTTTTTATGGGGTCATACTGATAATGTACAGGACTTGCAGGACAAGCCAGATTAAATATTTGATTCACATCTACATTCAAAGGCTCAACAATATCATGTTCAATAAATTTAAAACGGGGGCTTTCAAGTAGCTCACTCAAATTAGCCCTCGAGCCGGTGTATAAATTGTCCACACATATGACATGGTTTCCTTCTGCAACTAATCGCCTGCATAAATGTGACCCTAAAAAACCTGCCCCGCCTGTCACTAAAATTTTATCCATTGATATTTTCACCATCCAAAGAACTTATTTAGGTACTCCTATCTGATAGTATTCAAACCCGTATTTCTTCATATAAATCTTGCTGTATTGGTTTCTGCCGTCAAAAATTACAGGATTATTTAATAGTGATTTAATTCTTTTAAAATCGGGGCTGCGAAATTCCTTCCAGTCGGTTACCAATATAAGAGCATCTGCCCCCTTCAATACTTCATACTTGTTTTCGTTATAGGTAACTTTCGAATTATCCTTCAAATAGTATTTTTTCGCTTCATTAATAGCCTTAGGGTCATAGGCTGAAATATCTGCTCCGGCTTCTGTAAGGCCGGTTATTATCTCAATAGCGGGAGATTCCCTCATGTCATCCGTATCGGGCTTGAAAGAAAGCCCCCAGACAGCAAATTTTCTCCCTCTAAGATCATTTCCGAAATGTCTTTTTACTTTATTTACAATAACCCGTTTCTGATTTTTGTTAACTTCCTGAACAGCCTTTAATAATACAGGTTTATAATTATTCTCTTCCGCGGTTCTTATCAGTGCTTCAATATCCTTCGGGAAACAGCTTCCTCCATACCCGCAGCCCGGATAAATAAAATGGTATCCTATTCTTACATCACTTCCGATACCCAATCTGACGCTATTGACATCAGCGCCCACCCGCTCGCAAATATTTGCAATTTCATTCATTAAAGATATTTTCGTTGCCAGCATGCAATTTGCGGCATATTTAGTCATCTCCGCACTTGGTATATCCATAAATATAAATTTCTCATTATTCATAACATAAGGTTTGTATAATTCATACATGAGATTTTTTGCTCCGTCATTGTCGGTTCCGATTACAATACGATCAGGTTTCATACAATCGGATACTGCACTTCCTTCTTTTAAAAACTCAGGATTGGAGATAACATCAAATGTGAGACTGCTTCCTCTCCTTTCAAGCTCCTTCTGAATAACATCTCTGACTTTAGCTGCAGTTCCTACCGGAACAGTTGATTTATTAACAACATACATATGCCTGGTCATATGTTCGCCTATACTTTTTGCAACATTAAGCACATAGCTTAAATCCGCATTTCCTTCTTCGCCCATGGGTGTCCCTACGGCAATAAAACATATATTGCATTCACAAAGCGCTTCTTCAATCTTTGTTGTAAACTTAAGCCTTCCCTGCCTTGCATTCTCTTTTACCATGCTTTCCAGACCAGGCTCATAAATCGTGACTATTCCTTTTTTGAGACAATTAATTTTCTCTTCATTAACATCAATACACCAAACATCATTACCCATTTCGGCAAAACAGGTTCCTGTCACCAAGCCAACATATCCGGTACCAACGACTGCAACATGCATTACTTATTTCCCCCTGTTTCTTCAGATAATCTGAAAAACCTCATCTTAATTAAGCCATACCATTTGTCTTTTCATTTCCCTCTCAAGTTGTTTTTGCAAAATTTCTTTATCTTCGAAGCTTGCCGAGTAATCAAAGAACAACTCCAATAAACGACAATCAAGTTTATTATCTTCATGGACATTTCTAAACTTCTTGCATGCTCTTACCAAATCCAAATTTAAGAACTTAAACCCGTTGAAAATAAAATGAAAATTGCAGTCACCAATTATCAAGTCATCGGGATAAACGGTGTTATCATCTACTCTTGTCCAATCTTTGTATGATACCGTAAACTCGTCAGGCAGATCTCCGAATAATTCCGCTATCTTTTCACGATATTTGCTTGACACCATAAAACTGAGTTTTTCCGCTTGTTTTAGCCCATACAATTCCATAACCGAGTCTCTGTCCATACAAATGGAATCAGGGGAAATGTTTTTTGAGCGAAGATATTTGCACAGCTTCTCAAGCCTTGCTTCAAAATCATGCCCATATCTTCTTAACACTCTAAGGCAAGTTTGTTTAATATTGTTGACTGACAAAAGAATATTTTTTAACTTATACATTTCAGCTCTGTTTTTCGAGCAACTCAATAATGCCTTAGGGTTTAAGCCGTTGGCATCGATGGATAAAATATCGTGCATCTTTGCTTCAAAACTTTCCAGAGTATTATATATATCAATTCCTTTATTGTTTTCGTCGGAAACCAGAAAAACTCTTATCTCAAGTGGACATAACAGAAGAAAATGAAGCAAGTCCAAATTTCTTTCCTGCCAAGAAACATCACCGAAGATCTGCTCCACTATGTTCTCGAATCCAATAAAATTTCTGCTGAAGTCAAGATCGAATTGTCCGACTATATGCACATGTTTTTCAAGCTGTTTTCTTACGAGCTCCCATTCATGCCAGCATGTGCCAAAGAGCACTACCAGTCCGCAGTTTTCATATAAGTCGCTAAATGCTCTTAATATACGAATTTTATCATCGGTTGAAAAGCCATTGTCTTCAAACCACTTGAAATCCCATGGATTTGTTCTTGCTCCGAATTCCTCATACTTTTTGGTCCAGACTTCCTGCTCCAGTGCAAGCGCAGCAGCAGTTCTGTGGGAAGCATTAATTATTTGATTCTCTGTATCCAGAGCGATAAATTTCTCTTTCAAAAATCCGTTCTTTTGCATAGAAGAGATAAGACTCTTAAACGCCTCTATAAAATCCGTGAGACCCTGTTTCTTTTCATAATCAACAAAATACTCGCTTATACCGCCTGGACGAATTCTTTCCTCCCCGCTGTTTTCAATAAGAATAAAGCGGAAGTACAGGCTTAGATGTGCCCTGTTTTCCACTTGATTTATGATATCCCTGCATAAGAGATACCGGACCATTAAATCCAGCCGATTGCTTGACACAAGTTCCTTAGGGGATATTTTTTTAAATATATCGCTTCCCTCTAAGGCTTTAAATTCATCATCAACATTTTTAAACCCATTCAGAACTCTGATTTCATACCCGTTGCTCCATACTATTTGAGATGCATTAACACCCATTTCACAAAGATCTTTTTTTATTCCGTTTGCAATTGCCTCGTTCAGTACGGCAATTACAACATAATCGTAATGGCTATCAATTATAGTCCTCGGAGCACTGACAGGAAGACCCATCCCTCTGTATACCTCGTGTCTTTTGTCCAGCCACAGAACCAAATTGGCATAGTCGGTAGCTTTAATTTGTGAATAAAAGGCTTTTCCTACATCGCCGGCACCATATAACACAATATTGCTGCCTTTAGGTACAGCTCCAAAAGGAAAAATGAATTGTTTCATTGTTATTACCTCTTGCTTACAATAATCTTGGATCCTCCCATATGATTCTATCGTCATCTACACCCAAATCCAGCAGGTATCTTTTGATACTGTCAGCCATCTGTTTATCTGCAACTGCTATAACAATTTTATCATAGCTTGTCTCTTTTATTATTTCGGGATTTGCAACCTGGGAACCTAAATTCTTAAAATTTCTGTCCACCCATAACACAAGCTCGCAGCAGCCTGTGTTAACAATCTGGCGATAAAAAGACTGTCCCACGTTCCCGGCACCATATAAGACGATTCGCTCATCTTTATTGACTTTGCCGCGTGGAAAAACAAAACCGCTTTGTGCAGAATAAGCACTGCGTTTTAGATATTCAATGCGTTCAAATAAATACTCGGCAGCCGTCTGCTCAATAATTTTCCGGGATCTGACATAATCCTGCCTGTTGTAAAAATAGCTTTCATCGTGCCCTGTGATATCCAGCGTTTCAAAATATTCATTCCTCAGCTTATTATACAAAAGCTCAAAAGCCGAACCGTTATTCATAAGGCTGAGCCTGTCAAGTAAATGGCCTGTAATTCTGTTTACAAAGCTTCTTTTAACCTTCTCGTACAATCCTTCTTCTACAAGCTTGTCCTTTACAGCCTTCCATGCAACAAAAGAATTGAGCGGGTTAGCCGCGGTATTTTGAGTCTGGCTTGAAGGGTTATTCTGCCTGAAATACATCAGTCTTTTGTCCAGTATGCTAATACGCTCAGCTTTAATCAAAGCAATTGATGCAAAATAGTTGGCATCATTGTTCTTTATTTGTTGGAATTTAATATTATGGGTATTAATGAAATCTCGTCTGAAAAGTTTATTCCACACGGTTATACTTGAAATATTAAAAATATAATTCGGAATATCCCTCCAGTTAAAGATTTCCTGTTCCGGAATATAAGCATGGTTCAAGAAGAGCTCTGGGCTTCGAACTTCCTTGGTGACATTATCCAGTGTATAGATATCAAACAAAACAATATCCGCATTGTCTCTTAATGCCTTTTCATAAGTTAACTCCAGCATTTGTCTGTCAAAATAATCATCGGCATCAAGAAAAATTATATAATCTCCGCCCGCTGTAGCCATGCCGTTATTTCGGGCGGTTCCCGCACCGGAGTTTTCCTGTTTCAAAACTTTTATTCTTGAATCTTTAACTGAGTATGTACTTAAAATCGCAAATGAATTATCGGTCGAACCGTCATCCACACAGATTATTTCAATGTCGTTTAAAGTCTGGGATATTAAGCTGTTCAGACACTCTTCCAAAAAAGGTTCCGCATTGTATACCGGGATGACAACCGATACTTTAGGTGTAATCATATTTGTACCCCCATTACATCTTTTATGGCCAAACTCACTTGCTCCTGTTTCCCTTCAATTGGTTTCTCAGCTTTTCATATTCCTGGAACAGGTATTCCGCTGCAGTGTGTTTCTTTATCATCTGCAGTCGTTCATAAAAATTCGGATTGTAGAAATACTCTTTCTCCCGCTGATCAAATTTAAAATTCCTGAATATTTCGGTACGTGTATACTCATATAACAACTCGAAGGAACTTCCTGTACCCATTGCTTCCAGATTAACCAAAGTATTGCCTGCAGCCCTGTTGGTAAAAGTCCTTTCCAGCATATCATAAAGATTTCTTTGCTCCAATGCTTCTTTTATTGTTTTAAATGCAATATACTGATTCAGCGGATTTTTTGTCCTGCCGCTCTGCTGCCCCGTGGCATTATTAAGCCTGTAATACATCAGCCTTTTATTCAGGACCGTAACCCTTTGTGCAAGAATTAAAGCCATCACTGAGAAATAAGTATCATCAGCGCTTGCAAGCTGCTGAAAACGAATATTCTCCCTTTGTATCATCTTTCTGCGGTACAGTTTGTTCCAGACACAACAAGCAGACAATTGCAAAATGGTTTCCGGTATATCTGTTTTGGAGAAGACCTTTTGGGGAGGTATGAATTGCTGCTCCAAAATCCAAGAGGGTTCCCCGGTCTGTCCTGTAACACAGTTAAACGTATAGGCATCGAATAAAACTACATCGGCACTGGTTTCGTCGGCCTGTTCCGAAGCCAGCTTTAACATTTCCTTTTCAAAGTAATCGTCGGCATCCAAAAAAGAAAGATATTCGCCCCTGGCTACATCCAGTCCTGCATTTCTTGCATTTCCTCCACCCTTGTTTTCCTGCGTTATTACTCGGATACGTGAGTCTTTTCCCTGATATTGGGCAAGTATCTCTGTCGAATCATCCGTTGAACCGTCGTTAACACAAATAATCTCTATGTCTTCAAGGCTTTGTGAGATAATCGTGTCGAGACAATCCCTCAAATATCGGCCGGCATTATAAACCGGCACAATAACAGATACTTTGGGTGTTTTCATTTTGTCTCACATCCTTTGACATCATCTGGTGGGATTTTCCCAAATAATTTTGTATTCATGCACTCCCATGTCAATCAGATATTTTTTTATCTCATCGGCGATCTTTTCATTGTCAATTGCTATGAGAATGCAGTCGTATGGCACTCCTGAAATTCTTTCCGGTGAGAAGACCGGAATACCTTCCTTTTGCAAAGCTTCATAATTTTTATCTACCCACAAAAGCAAGTTGCAATACTGGGTTATCTTTATCTGGTGATAAAATGCTTTTCCCACACCTCCGGCTGCATATAAGACTATATTGCTTCCTCTTTTTAGTTTGTCAAATGGAAAAAGGAATTGCTTAAAATAATCTGCTTGCTTTTTCTCAGCATTAATATTCTCAAAAAGTATTTCTTCATAAAAAACAGTTTCTCTTGCGTACTTCCAGAACTGATTGGCCATAATCATCGCAGGATACCGCCACGGTTTCCATTGCGTTGTGAAATGGGTTATATATGGGTTTTCCGCCGCTTCATAGAACATGCTCTTGTACGAGTCAATAGGTTCCTGGAACCAAAATTGCCAGCATACATTCCATCTGTTATCAAGGAAATAGGTTTTGCCAAGGCACAAAACATTCAGTGCATCCTGATCCAGGTTCCTGTAGACAATATCACCGCTTAAGAACTTAATACACTTTTCCATTATATTGTCTGCTATAAAGGCCTTTGTATTGATTAACAAAACACCGGAATTAAAACAGCTTTCATAAGGCACATGCAATTTGGCATCAATATAATTCTTGAACCAATCGTTTATTACGTGTCTGACAGCACCTATAAGGTTATTGCCTATATCTTGCTGATAAAGTTCGGATACATCACGGTTTATAACCAAATCCGAGTCCAAATACAAAACTTTATCATATTGGGGAAGAACATAAGGTATCATCAGCCTGTATATCGCTTCCACTGTAAGATGCCCTTCTATTTTAACGTTCTTGTCCTTAACATAATCAATTATGTTAATGCAATCTATACTTACATTTTGCGTTCTTAGTTGCTTTAATCTTCTCTGGTTTAATTCAGTTATTTCGGTATGAAATACGTAAATATTGTATTGATAATCTTTTGATGTGTTTTTAATCAATGAATGTATGGCAACTCCCAAATAAGGAACATAAGCATTATTGGCAGCAAATACTACCGGAATTGTTTTATTGATAATCATAAAAGAACACATCCTTTATTAGTGCTATCTCTCTACCATGCATACAAAACTGTCTCATACTGAATTAGGTTATAGTGGCGCATAGCGAAATCATAATCCGGTCTGGTTTCCATAAGAAACACAGGGATTTCCCAAATGTCTTCCGGTTTATGATACATACTGATCGCGAGCCTTGGCTTAAATCTTCTGATCGTATTTTGAACTCCTTTTAATGCTTCAAGTTCGGCCCCCTCCACATCCATCTTTATAAAGGTTGCTTTCTCTCCGTTAAGCAAATTGTCCAGATTCATAACATCCACAATATTGGTTCCCTTTTCGTTTATACGCGCACCTGACCCTATTCCGCCCCGGAACTTCAATTTTGTGTCACTGCTCCAGGCTCCTGCATTGAATAATTGAGCCCTTTCCAAATTAGATATAATTGGTGAGCATTTTTTATAATTTTCCGGATCAGGCTCAAATGCATATATTTTGTCGTATTGGTTGCCGTTCCACTCAATGAAGGCTTTGGTCGTGGCACCATCAAAACAACCCACATCCATAAAAACTTCCTCTTTCCC
>JAAYLX010000017.1 GCA_012521705.1 Clostridiaceae bacterium
ATAAAAATGATAAATGTCTACCGCATATTGAAGATTATTTGCTTTTGCAAGTTCTATAAGCCTTGTTGTAATATCGTAATCATAAGGCCCGTGAGAGTCCTTGGCACATATTGAAACCTTGTATTCATTTGTTTCAAGGTCATCGCCAACAACGCCCATATCGACTGAAATCAGCTCGGATATGCCCTGAGGGTAACCTGAAGCACCTCCATGGCCAACTTCTTCATAAGTGGTAAACATAAGCCATACTTTGCGCTTCAGTTCAATATTCTCTTCCTTTATATACTTCGCGAGAGCCAGAAGTACACCAGAGCTGGCCTTGTCATCCAAATGACGGCTTTTAATAAAACCCGTCCGGGTTACTATGGTGCGAGGATCAAGTGCGACAAAATCGCCCGCACTTATGCCCAGAGCCTGTACATCTTCTTTTGAAAAGACCTTTTCATCAAGAATTATCTCCATGTTTTCATCGTCACGCTTTGTTTCAGAAATGTCTTTACGAATATGGGCAGCAGGATTTTTTACCTGAATGGTACCTGAGTACTCTCTTCCATCACGGGTGATGACAGTGCAATTCTCTGTTTCAATATAATTGGGCGGAAAACCGCCTATCAATGTGAATCTAAGTCTGCCATCGGGTTTTATCGAGCGGACCATAAGTCCTAATGTATCAACATGCGCAGAAAGCATAAGTCCGGGTCCTTCTCCGCCCAGACATACAATTACCGAGCCCTTGTTGGTAAGCTGCGGGGTATAACCAAGAAGGGATAACTCATCAATAAGATATTTCTGCACTTTTTTGGTATAACCCGACGGGCTTGGGATATTACATAGTCTGACTATTTGTTCAACAGCATATTCAAGATATTTATCCATACAGCATTTCCTCTTCCGAATATTATTCTTTTACTTTACATAATCTGTGACTTAATCAATCACGAGGATTATTTTATCATATAATGACAATCATATCCTAAAGGTAGATGCAAAAATTCTCAATAAACTTTGTATGAGCCTGAGACAGTTTACTGCACAAGGTGGCAGCCTCTGAAACCTGGGCTTACCACTTTAATTTTCACATCAATTTTGTTATTATAGTTTTACATGTAAAGAATAAGTTTGAGCACTTAAAATAACATAATTTTCAGGTTAGAAAGGATACTTGTCTTGAGCACAAAAAGCAATTTGAACGATAACTTGATTATATCCGAATGGACTGAACATGTAAGAAATTTAAATACAGAATATACCCTTGAAACAGGTAAAATTAAAAAGTTCAAACTGGACGTATTCGGCTGCCAGATGAATGAACGGGACGCAGAGACCATCGCAGGTATGCTTACCGATATGGGATATGAAGAAGTATACGGGGACGATTTTGCAGATATTATCGTGTTTGTAACCTGCTGCGTCCGCGAAAACGCCGAAGAAAAGATATACGGCCACATTGGAGCCCTATCAAAGGTCTGTGAGGAAAAGGGTTCCATTATTGTTGCAAGCGGCTGCATGATGCAGCAGCCCCATGTGGTTGAAAAAATAAAGCAGTCATACAAAAACGTAAAGATAGTTTTTGGAACACATAATGTTCACATGTTTCCTGAACTTTTGTACCGTTATCTCACAAAAGGAAAAAGGGTTTTTGAAGTATGGGAGAAAGAGCAAAGAATAATTGAGGAACTTCCCATAAAACGAGCTGAAAAACATAAGGCATGGGTCAATATTATTCTGGGATGCAATAATTTCTGCACTTACTGCATAGTGCCCCATGTTCGCGGACGTGAAAGAAGCCGCAAAATGGAGGATATTCTTTCTGAAGTCAGGGCGCTTGCAGAAGACGGCTGCAAAGAAATTACCCTTCTTGGCCAGAATGTGAATTCTTACGGCAATGATCTTGGTGAAAAAGATCTCTTTGCGAAACTTCTCTATGCCATTGAAGAGATAGACGGCATCCACCGGGTAAGGTTTATGACCTCCCACCCGAAGGATTTGTCCGATAGCCTTATAGACGCCATGAAAAACTGCAGCAAGGTATGTAATCACCTTCACTTGCCGTTCCAGGCGGGAAGTAACCGCATACTTAAACTTATGAACCGCAAATATACCAGAGAGCATTATCTGGAACTGATCGGAAAAATCAAGGCTGCCGTACCCGATATTGCACTTTCCACAGATATTATTGTGGGCTTCCCGGGAGAGACCGAAGAGGATTTTGAGCAGACACTGGACATAGTTGAAAAAGTGGGTTTTGATTCAGCCTTCATGTTTATATATTCACCCCGCAAGGGTACTCCTGCCGCAAAACTTGAACAGACCACCCCGTCTGAAGTAATAAGCCAGAGATTCAAAAGGCTTGCGGACCTTCAGACCGAGATAGCCACAAAACTCGCCAAAAGATTTGAGGGCAAAACAGTTGAGGTTTTAGTGGACGGACCGAGCAAACAGAATCCGGAGATGTTGTCAGGAAGGACCAGGGACAACAGGCTGGTAAACTTCAAGGCAGAGGGTGTTGAAAAAGGCGAATTTGTGATTGTGGAGATAGTTCGGGCAGGAGCATTCTGGCTTGAAGGCAGAGGAGGAAAATAGCGTGAACAAGCTGACTCCTATGATGCAGCAGTATATGGAAATTAAGGAACGCTATAAAGACTGTATCCTGTTTTTCAGATTAGGGGATTTCTATGAGATGTTTTTTCAGGATGCAGAACTGGCTTCCAAGGAACTGGAGATAACTCTGACCGGCCGGGATTGCGGTCTGGAAGAAAGAGCTCCCATGTGCGGCGTACCCTATCACGCCGCTCATACATATATATCGCGCCTTATTAACAAGGGTTACAAAGTGGCAATATGTGACCAGATGGAAGACCCTGCCCTGGCCAAAGGGATAGTAAAAAGGGATGTAACCAGGGTAATAACTCCGGGAACTGTTATCGACCCTTCCATGCTGGATGAAAAGAGGAACAATTATCTTATGTCCATATACTGTCAAAAGCAGTATTTCGGTATTGCAGCCGCTGATATCTCAACTGGTGAGTTTTACTCCACCCAGATAACCTGGGGTAGTTCCCTCAAAAAACTCATTGATGAAGTTTCGCGCTACAAACCCTCTGAGATAATATGCAATTCTCAGCTTTCGGACAAGCCTGAATTTAATACTTTTTTCACAGATTATCTGGGAATTCGTCCTCAAATAATCCATGATGACTTTTTTGACCCTGCCCGTGCAGGAGATATAATAAACGAAACAACAGGGGAAAACCCCTTTGATTCCCTTGAGCTTGCCCAGTGCGCGTCGGGCGCCCTTTTGTCTTACCTTAAAGAAACCCAGAAAACAGACCTTAAACATATTGAAAAAATCAGGATTTATAAAATAGAACAATACATGATAATTGACAGCTCTTCCAGAAGGAGCCTGGAGCTTTCCGAAACCATGAGGGACGGAAGGAAGAAAGGCTCACTTCTTTGGGTTCTGGACAAGACCTCAACCGCAATGGGAGGAAGAAAATTAAGACGGTGGATAGAGCAGCCCCTTTTAGATGTGGAAGAAATAAATCTTCGCCTTGACGCAGTAGCCGAACTTAAAGACGGGTTTATGCTCAGAAATGAGCTTATGGAGCTTTTAAGAGGCGTTTATGATGTAGAGAGAATTACCTCCAAAATTGTGTACGGAAATATAAATGCAAGGGATCTTCTTTCACTGAAAGTTTCACTCTCAAAACTGCCTTACATAAAAGAGCTTATATCCGGTTTGAAATCTCCGTTGAATACTCAGATAACTGAGAGGCTCGATCTTCTTGAAGACCTGTATAATCTTATTGAAAGCGCAATTCATGAGGACGCGCCAATTTCGGTTAAAGAAGGCGGTATAATAAAGGACGGTTTTGATGAGCTTATTGATAAGTACCGTAAAGCAGCCACCGAAGGGAAGACATGGATAAGTGACCTTGAAGCCAGAGAGAGGGAAAGGACCGGGATAAAATCTCTTAAAATACGCTACAACGACAATTTCGGTTATTTTATTGAAGTTACAAAGGCAAATATTGCACAGGTTCCCGAGGACTACAGAAGGAAACAAACCCTTGTAAACAGTGAACGTTACACTATGGACGAGCTCTCTGAAATTGAAAACACCATACTGGGAGCCGAAAAGAAAGTAGTTGAACGGGAATATGACCTGTTCTGCCAGATCAGGGAAATTGCCGCCCAAAAAGTTGACAGGCTTAAAACTACCGCGGATTGCATCTCCGAACTGGATGCCCTGTGTTCGCTGGCGGAAGTCGCCGACAGGAACCAGTACACAAGACCGGATGTTTATGAAGGCAGCACCATTGAGATCAAAAACGGAAGGCATCCTGTAATCGAGCGCATGCTCACCGATACTCCCTTTGTGCCCAATGACACCCTCATCGACTGTGAAGATAACAGAATGCTGGTTATTACAGGACCCAATATGGCTGGTAAATCCACTTACATGAGACAGGTCGCCCTGATCACCCTTATGGCCCAGGCGGGAAGTTTTGTTCCTGCTGATTACGCTAAAATAGGAATGGTGGACAGGATATTTACAAGAGTTGGCGCTTCGGATGATCTTGCTTCGGGTCAGAGTACCTTTATGGTGGAAATGAGTGAAGTTGCCAACATTCTTGAAAATGCAACAAAAAGAAGCCTTCTGATACTGGACGAGATAGGGCGTGGTACAAGTACATATGACGGCCTTAGCATAGCCTGGGCGGTGATTGAGTACATAAACGACCGGGCAAGACTTGGAGCAAGAACCCTGTTTGCCACCCACTACCATGAACTTACCGAACTGGAGGACAGGATCCACGGCGTTAAAAATTACTGCGTTTCTGTGAGAAAGAGAGGGGAAGATATAACTTTCCTCCGTAAAATTCAAAGGGGAGGGGCTGACAGAAGCTACGGAGTTGAGGTGGCAAAACTGGCAGGCATCCCAGAACAGGTTATTGAAAGGGCAAGATATATCCTGGAGGAGCTTGACAAGGCAGATATCAACAAATCCAGAAAACGCAGGGAAAAACCTGTTGACGGACAACTGGACCTGTTTGCTTCAAGTGCTCTTTCCAAAAATGAGAGAGAGGTCCTCGACGAGCTCAGAATGCTTGATCCGTCAAATCTTACTCCTCTGGATGCTCTTAACAAGCTTTACGCCCTTCAGCAAAAACTGCGGTAAAATTTATAATTCTATATTCGCACTTCACTGATATCAAAATCAGAGTATATATTAGTTTGGGGAAAAACATGGGCAAGATTGTAATTTTAGATGAAAAAACTGCAAATCAGATTGCAGCCGGGGAGGTTATTGAACGGCCTGCATCGGTGGTTAAAGAAATGGCAGAAAACGCTATTGATGCAGGTGCCGACCAGATAACCATTGAAATAAGGAACGGCGGCATTTCATATATACGGGTGTCCGATAACGGACACGGCATGGAAGCCGATGATGTGGAACTGGCTTTTGAACGTCATGCCACCAGTAAAATAAGGAGAATAGAGGATCTTGAAGGGTTATCCAGCATGGGTTTCCGTGGAGAAGCCCTTGCTTCCATTGCTTCGGTTTCCAAACTTGAGGTGATTACAAAGACAGAAGAAGCACATACCGGCACCTCCCTCCTGATGGAAGGCGGCCGGGTTGTATCTGTTAAGCAGACTGGATGCCCCAAGGGAACCACTTTCATAGTAAGGGACCTTTTCTACAATACCCCTGCAAGGTATAAATTTCTTAAAAAGGATTCAACAGAAGCCGGTTATGTAGCTGATATCATAGAGAGGCTTGCTCTTGCCCATCCGCATATTTCTTTCAAGTTCATACAGAATAACCAGCCAAGGCTTCATACGCCAGGCAACAATGATCTTTTAAGCGTTATTTACAGCATTTACGGGAAAGATATCGCCAGGGCAGTTCTTCCGGTAAACTACAAAAGCGGAGGTTACAGCGTTTCGGGTTTTATAGGCAGGCCTGAGATTGCAAGGGGCAACAGAACATGGCAGTCAGTATTCCTGAACGGAAGGTATATAAAGAACAGGGCTATTTCCGCCTCTGTGGAAGAGGCCTGCAAAACCATATTGATGCAAAAGAAATTCCCGTTCTATGTGCTTATATTAACTGCTCCGCCTGAGAGTTTTGATGTAAATGTTCATCCTCAGAAACTTGAAGTAAGGTTCAGCGAGGAAAACCAGGTATGCAGTGTTGTTTACCACGGGGTTAAAAGCGCTTTGACCGGTGCGTCCCTTATCAGGGACTTTGAAAAACCGGGTACAACTGGTACTCATAGACAGGAAAAAGAAGAAAATTCCTCAACATCAGTTAAAGAAAGTATAGCCATAGCAAAAGAACCGGCAAAGGACTCGGCAGGAGAAGAACGGCCGGCCGGAATTATGCAGGAGTATAACGTCGATGTACGGTCCTTTCCTTATAAAGCTGCCTTTAATGATAAAGAGAATCATAATGAAAACGTTAAAGGTGACAATGCCGGATTAACAGGTATTGGATTTAGAGGACAAAGCTATACAGGACAAAGCATTACAGAAACAGGTCTGACAGACGCAAGGCTTAAGGGTGAAAGCTTAAAAGACACACAGATTAACTTCGATGATACTGTTGCCGGGTCAGATACAGGCGTGACCTCCAGGGATACCTCCCTAACTCAGCTAAAGGCCGCTCAAATTGTCGGACAGGCTTTTGACACATATATTCTTATGCAATACGGGGAAACTCTGTTTATTATCGACCAGCATGCGGCTCACGAAAGAATAAGGTATGAGAATTTGAAAAAACGGCTCTCAACCTCTGAAAACTATTCACAGGGCATGCTGGAACCTCTGATAGTCAAGCTTTCCGCAAGGGAATTTGACTTTGCAATGGAAAAACAGAGTACATTCAGTAAACTTGGATTTGAAATGGAGGCCTTTGGCCATAATACCATTATTGTGAGAAGTGTCCCAGATTTGTATGACGGGGGCTTCGGTGTGCCCGATTTCCTTGATATTCTGGACAGGTGGATGAAAACGAATACCGAAGGCGCAGTCATAAGTGACGAAATCCTCTATCTTATGTCCTGCAAAGGCGCGCTTAAAGCTAATAAGGCTTTGTCTAAAGAAGAAATCTCAGGACTTGTGGAATCTCTCTGCGAAATGGAAAATCCCTGGACTTGTGTCCATGGGAGGCCAGTAATAATAAAAATGAGTCAAAAAGACCTGGAAAAGAAGTTCAAAAGAATCGTATAGGAGTTCTGCCGTGGACAAGGTTATTGTTATTGCCGGCCCAACCGCCTCGGGGAAAACAGACCTGGCCATTGAGCTGGCTTTAAAGGTTAATGGTGAAATAATATCTGCAGATTCAATGCAAATATACCGGGAGATGAATATAGGTACAGCAAAGCCTACCATGGAGGAAAGAAAAGGCATACCTCATCATATGATGGATATAGTTTATCCTGATGAGGAATTCAGTGTTGCCCAGTTTCAGAAGGGTGCAAAAGAATGTATTAAAGATATTCTCAGCAGGGGAAAAGTGCCTATTGTTGCAGGAGGCACGGGACTTTATATCAATACCCTGGTATATAATATTACATTTTCGGAAACAATAACTGATTGGAATTACAGAAAAAAGCTGGAGAATATTGCCCGGGAACAGGGGGCTGAAGCGCTGCATCTCCTATTGCAGAAAGTAGATCCGGTCAGCGCCGAAAAGATACATCCCAATAATGTAAAGCGCGTAATAAGAGCACTCGAAGTGTATGAAACAACCGGAAAGCCTATTTCCCAGCATCAGATGGAATCAAGACAGATTAAACCTGAATATGACTATAAGATTTTTGGCATAGAGGTTGATAGAGACGTCCTTTACAGCCGAATTGATGTCAGGGTGGTCAAAATGATGGAAATGGGGCTTTACGAGGAAGTTGAAAATATTCTTAACAAAGGATATTCTCCCGATCTTGTCTCTTTGCAGGGAATAGGATACAAGGAAATAATAATGGCCATACAAGGAGAATGCACCCTGGGAGAGGCCGTTGACAAAATCAAACTTAACACAAGACATCTTGCAAAAAGACAAATGACCTGGTTCAGAAAAACCGAGAACCTGAAATGGATGAAAACAGCCGAAATGGACAAACGGGCAATGATAAAAAAATTATCGGATGCCTTGAATCTTGAAAGTTAATTGTGTAAAATGATGGCAAGGTGATATCAGATTAGTTTATCTAAGTGCTATGAGGAGGAATTAAACGTGAATAAGAACATTAATCTGCAGGATGTTTTTCTAAACCAGGTAAGAAAAGAACATGTTCCTGTAACCGTATATCTGACAAATGGCTTTCAGCTCAGAGGAATGGTAAAAGGCTTTGACAATTTTACTGTTGTCCTTGACAGTGAAGGCAAACAGCAGCTTGTATATAAACATGCAATTTCCACAGTATCACCCATGAAAGCCGTAAATATTATTTTCAATGAGAACAGAGACAGATAGTTGCATTTTTAATGGAGCTGATAATTCTTGAAGAGAATTTTGATACCGATGATGGAAGCAGGTGGCGGGCACAGGATGCCTGCCCTTGCTATTAAGGACGCTATTGAAGAGTTGTACCCGAATCAATTTCAGGTAGACGTTATTGATTTTGCAAAAGAAGCGGGGGCCAACTGGGACGACAAAATAATTAAGGGTATATGGGACTGGGCCCTTGCCAGACCTGAGTTTACAACCGGTGCCAACAAACTGATAGATTCATTGCACCGGCTTACACGATCCAACGCAGTAATACGTTTTTTTCAGCAATTTATCCGCAAAGGAACACAATATATCGTTGACTATAAACCTGATATTGTCTTTTCGACCCATTTTTTCTGCAGTTCGGTGGCTTTGTTTGCCAGAGACAGGTATGATCTGAATTATAAAATCTACAGTTATATGACCGATCCCATAAGAGGTCACAACATGTGGGTCAATCCCCGTATTGAAGCGGTAATTGTTGCTACTGAAGAAGCAAAGGAGTACCTTATCGCACAGGGTGAACCCAAAAACAAAATTAAGGTTATGCCTTTTCCTCTTAATAAAAAGTTTTTCGAGAAAGTACCCAAAAGCAGGGAAGAGATTCTTGCAGAACTTTCCCTTGATGCAAACAGAAAAACGCTCCTTGCCACATCGGGCGGCCAGGGAATAGGGGAGACTGCAGAATACATCAAAAGTCTTTATACCGGCGGATTCCCGTTCAATATTATTGCAATATGCGGTAAAAACAAGGAACTTTATGATGAGCTTACGGCACTGAAAGAGAGCAAGGCATCGGACGCTCCCATGGCAGTCTTAGGCTTTGTAGACAATATGCATGAGCTTCTTGAAGTTTCCGATCTTGCCATTGCAAAGGGAGGGGCTTCCACAACCCTGGAGGTTCTTGTAAAAAGAGTGCCTACAATCTTTACCCATTGTGCCGCCCTCCATGAGAAAGGAAATATTGATTTCTGCGTAAACAACGAGATGGGCTGGTATGCCAAAAACAAGAAAGAGTTTGACAATATAATAGAAATAATACAAAAGACTGATATTCTTGAGCGGTATAAGGCAAACATAGACTCCAACGAATATGTAAAGAAACTGCCTGAAGCCGCTGCCAACATTGCCAGGTTTATTGTAAACGAGCTTGAAACCCCATATAAAAAGCGCGTAAGAAGCAGAAGAACTTACTTGCGCGCCATTGTTCTGGGAACACGTATGAACTTTTACAAACTCAGGACAAGAAGCAAAAGGTATCTTTTAAGATCAAGAAGATCAAGAAACAGTGATTAAACATTGAAACGGAACAGAGTTACATCTCCGTCCTGCATCACATAATCCTTTCCTTCTGAACGAACGAGACCCTGCTCCCTCGCTGCAGCGTATGAGCCGCACCTCATAAGATCATCATAGGCAACGATTTCGGCCCTGATAAAGCCTCTTTCGAAGTCTGAATGTATTTTTCCCGCAGCCTGCGGAGCTTTTGTCCCTTTAACAATTGTCCAGGCCCTTACTTCCTGCTCGCCGGCGGTAAGGAAGCTAATGAGACCCAAAAGCTTGTAGCTCGCTTTTATAAGTTTATCAAGACCGGACTCTTCCAATCCAAGCTCCTCAAGGAACATTTGCTTTTCATCATCATTGAGCTGGGATATCTCTTCTTCAATCTTTGCACAAACCACTATTACCTCAGAATTCTCTTTGGCAGCTATTTCCCTGACTTTTGCAACGTAGGGGTTTTGGTCTACCGTTGAAATTCCGTCCTCGGATATGTTGGCACAGTAAAGTACGGGTTTTCCTGTTAAGAGAAATAGCTGTCTTACATATTCCTTTTCATCCGGGTCAAATTCCATGGACCTTAAGGGGAGTCCTTGTTCCAGGGTTGCTTTGATTCTTTCCAGAATCTCAAGCTCGGCAAGGTATTTTTTATCCCCGGATTTCATTTGCTTTCGGGTTTTATCTATGCGCTTGTCAATAGCCTCAAGATCTGAGAATATCAATTCGAGGTTAATGGTTTCAATATCCCTTGCAGGATCTACAGAGCCTTCAACGTGGACTATGTTTCCGTCATCAAAACAACGAACGACATGCACAATGGCATCCACTTCCCTGATATGTGAAAGGAATTTGTTGCCCAGACCTTCGCCCTTGCTGGCTCCTTTTACAAGCCCTGCGATGTCAAGGAATTCTATGGCGGTAGGGGTAACCTTTTTCGGATTATACATTTCGGCAAGCCTGTCCAGCCTCTCGTCGGGGACAGCTACAATGCCTATATTGGGATCTATGGTGCAAAAAGGATAATTGGCACTTTCGGCGCCTGCCTTTGTTATCGCATTGAAAAGCGTACTCTTTCCAACGTTGGGAAGCCCAACGATACCAAGTTTCATTTATAATCTCCACCTTTGTTTTTTATTTAAACATCTATTATAGACCGATATAAACCGACTATTAATTATATCCTAATAGATTTTACAGTACAAGCGCAAACAATTACATTGATATAATGCCTTAAATGTGCAAACAGTTCTGCCTTTTTCACACCCTCGGCTCGTAAAACTGAGTCGTACAAGTGGCACATTCTTTTCACGTCCTCAGCTCAGTAAAGCTTAATTGTACAAGTTGCAAAGTCTTTTGCGCGTCCTCGACTCCGGAAAGTTGTAAGGCTCAATGCTTGTTCTTTTGGAGTATGCGGGCGACCTTGCCATCCGGGCAAGCGCCGCTCAATCGATGCCCTGTCGATCGCCCCTATCAAGCTTCGCATTACACCAACAGCTTATTGCCTTTACCTGTGGTTTGCTTAAAGAAAGAACCTTTGCATTATTCTACAACGAAATCGAAATATGTATCGGGATATGGCTCATTGAGAAGCTCATAATGCCACCACTCGGTCCTAAGCTCTTTAAAGCCTGCCTTCTTCATGGCATCTTTCAGTATATTCCTGTTTCTGGTCTGTTCCTCTGTAATTTTGTCGGTGCCGTGATTTGAAATGGTCCCCAAAAAATCATAAGGGCTTCCCATGTCTACAAGCTCGCCCGAATCCAGATAATACAGGGTAAGGTCCACAGTCGAACCTCGGGAGTGTCCTGAGCGCTTTGCAAGATAGCCTTTGTTGAAGAGTTCTTCCTTTTTAAATTCAGGATAGAATTCTTCCTTTGTAAGATTGTTTTCAGGCTCTTTTGACCATGCAATAAAGAAATCCACAGCCCGTTTAGGCCTGTACGCATCGTATATCAGAATTCCGTAACCCTGGCTCTTAAGATCATCACTTGCCTTTTTAAGAGCCTTTGCAGCTTCAATGGTCAGAGAGACATTATCGGAAAGATATCCTTCCACAACCCTTCCGGTAAAATTATGGGTGGTGGCGTATCTTATTTCAAATCTCGCTTCTGGCAAGAATTCTTTCAAGTGTACAAAACCTTCCGGAAGTACGGTATTCTTCTTCTCGGGTTCAGGTTCCGGAGTGGTTGTTGCCGAAGTAGTTGAAGTTTCGGGAGTAGGGGACGGGGTAGAGGATAGTGCCTGGTTTTGCTCTTTTTCCCGGGACGAGGATTCTTGCTCACTCTCTTTGATAGAAGGAAAAGCACCTTCTGTTTCTTCCGGCTCCTGAGAGGTTGCAACCTGAGAAGACTGCGGGGACTCAATCGATGCGGCATAGTTGTGTGATGAAAGCTCTCCGATAAATATGAAGCCATAATACAATGTCAGGATTGTCAATGTTATGGCTGAAAGAATCCGGATTTTATATTTTAATCCATTTTTACGTCTATACTTGGGTTTTATGACAGGTCACCTTCTTTTGAGCATTGTACTTAAATTGTAGCACAGATAAAATAAAAATTGGGCAGGTGCATAATACCATCTTTAATATATAACTTCATTTATTGATAATAATATAAAGAAGCCGGTGTATTACAGAGTAACATTTACAGATACTTTATGTGGCATGAGAATAGATCATATTAATAATGAAATATCAGGCATACTCATGGAAACATGCCCTAATGCAAATAGAAATAGAATTTGAAATGTGCTATACTTTAAAACAAGTTGAAGGGATTTTGATATGAAGAACAGTAATGGAGAAAGAAACAGCCGGATGAACAGTGAAGAAAAAGTTAGACTTCAAAAATATATGGCCTATTGCGGGGTGGCATCAAGACGCCACTGCGAAGAACTGATACGCGCGGGAAAGGTAAAGGTCAACGGCAAAGTAATTACAGAAATGGGAGTACTGGTATCCGACAAAGACAGGATTGAAGTAAATGGCATTCCTATTAAAAAAGAAGAATCTAAAATATATATCATGCTCAATAAACCCACAAGCTATGTCACTACCGTCATGGACCCCGAAGGCAGAAGGACTGTGCTGGACCTTATAGAGGGAGTAGAAGAAAGAATCTACCCTGTGGGTAGGCTCGATTACGATACATCCGGCCTTCTGATACTCACCAACGACGGGGAGTTTGCCTACAAAAGCACTCATCCGGGTAATGAGATTACAAAGACTTATCGGGCAGAAGTTGAAGGAAGGCCGACTGAGGACAGTCTCAACATCCTGAGGGCGGGTGTTGAGATTGACGGAAGACCTACTTCGCCTGCAGAAGTTGAAATCATCAAGGAAAAGGATAACAGCACAGTTTTAGAGGTAATTATCCACGAAGGCAGAAACCGGCAGGTAAGACGCATGTTTGAAGCCATAGGACACCGGGTGCTGAAACTGAA
>JAAYLX010000018.1 GCA_012521705.1 Clostridiaceae bacterium
CTTCAGGCAGTTTGATGTTACCTGTAACGTCGGTTGTTCTGAAGTAGAACTGAGGTCTGTAACCGGAGAAGAAGGGCTTGGAACGGCCACCTTCAGCAGCGGTCAGAACGTAAACCTGAGCGGTAAATTTGGTATGAGGAGTAATGGAACCGGGTTTAGCAAGAACCTGTCCTCTTTCAATATCAGTTCTCTGAACACCACGGAGGAGAGCACCGATATTGTCACCGGCCTGAGCCTGATCAAGGGTCTTACGGAACATTTCAACACCGGTAACGGTGGTCTTTCTTGCTTCATCGGTCAAACCAACGATTTCAACTTCGTCGCCAACTTTAACCTGTCCTCTTTCAACTCTACCTGTAGCAACGGTTCCACGACCTGTGATGGTGAATACGTCTTCAACAGGCATAAGGAAAGGCTGGTCGATAGCACGCTCAGGAGTAGGAATGTATTCGTCAACAGCTTTCATAAGTTCATGGATGCACTGATACTCAGGAGCGTTAGGATCCTTGGAGTCGCACTCAAGAACGTTGAGGGCGGAACCTCTAACGAAAGGAGTATCGTCTCCGGGGAACTCATACTCATTGAGGAGTTCTCTCAGTTCCATTTCAACGAGCTCGATAAGTTCTTCGTCGTCAACCATATCGCACTTGTTAAGGAATACTACGATCTTGGGCACACCAACCTGACGGGAAAGAAGGATGTGCTCACGGGTCTGAGGCATCGGACCGTCAGCTGCTGAAACAACGAGGATAGCACCGTCCATCTGAGCAGCACCAGTGATCATGTTCTTAACATAGTCGGCGTGGCCAGGGCAGTCAACGTGAGCATAGTGACGATTTTCAGTCTCATACTCAACGTGTGAGGTGCTGATGGTAATACCTCTTTCCCTTTCTTCAGGAGCGTTGTCAATCTGATCATATGCCTTTACCTGAATGTTAGGGTTAGCTAAAGCGAGCACTTTTGTGATAGCAGCAGTAAGTGTAGTCTTACCATGGTCAACGTGACCAATTGTACCAATGTTTACATGGGGCTTTGTACGTTCAAATTTAGCCTTTGCCATTTGTGATTAAACCTCCTTCATTTGAATCACTGATGATTCAAAATTATATAATTATTAATTAATTTAAGCAATAGTTACGCTTTTGGCTTTCTGCCTTCGACAACCTGTTCCTGAATATTCTTCGGAACCTGCTCAAAATGGGATGGCTGCATTACATAGCTTGCGCGTCCCTGAGTTTTGGAACGAAGGTCAGTTGCATATCCGAACATTTCGGACAGCGGAACATATCCGTGAATAACCTGGGCGCCCGGTATTGCATCCATACCCTCAATCCGGCCGCGGCGTGAGTTGAGGTCACCCATAACATCACCCATATATTCATCAGGGGTTGTGACGTCAACTTTCATAATAGGTTCCAACAACACTGGATCAGCTTTCTTCATAGCTTCTTTGAATGCCATGGAACCGGCTATCTTGAATGCCATTTCTGAAGAGTCAACTTCGTGGTATGAGCCGTCAACAAGTGTAACTTTTACGTCAAGAACCTGGTAACCGGCAATTACACCGCTGTTCATAGCGTCCTGGATACCACTGTCAATAGCCGGGATATACTCCTTGGGAATAACACCGCCGACAATCTTGTTGACAAATTCATAGCCCTTGCCTGCCTCAAGCGGTTCAACCTCGATGACGCAGTGTCCGTATTGACCTTTACCGCCGGACTGACGTACGAATTTGCCTTCTGCCTTAACAGCCTTGCGAATGGTTTCCTTATAGGATACCTGAGGCTTACCGACATTTGCTTCCACCTTGAACTCCCTCAGCAAGCGGTCAACAATAATTTCAAGGTGAAGCTCACCCATGCCTGCGATGATGGTCTGGCCTGTCTCCTGATCGGTCCATACCCTGAATGTCGGGTCTTCTTCAGCCAATTTCTGAAGAGCAATACCCATTTTTTCCTGGCCTGCTTTGGTCTTGGGTTCAATGGCAATGTTGATAACAGGATCCGGGAATTCCATAGATTCAAGGATAATGGGGGCCTTCTCATCGCAAAGCGTGTCACCTGTAGTTGTAAATTTAAGCCCCACTGCAGCGGCTATATCACCTGAGTAGACCTTTTCGATGTCTTCGCGGTGATTAGCGTGCATCTGAAGCAAACGGCCAATTCTTTCACGTTTATTCTTGGTGGAGTTAAGCACATATGAGCCAGAATCCAATGTACCTGAGTAAACGCGGAAGAATGACAATCTTCCTACATAAGGGTCTGTCATAATCTTGAATGCCAGCGCAGCGAATGGCTCGTCATCTGAAGAAGGTCTTTCAGAGATTTCTTCAGAGCCCGGTTTTACTCCCTTAATAGGAGGAATGTCAACCGGTGACGGTAAATAATCCACTACCGCGTCCAGCAAAAGCTGAACACCCTTATTCCTGTAAGAAGAACCACAGGTTACGGGTACAATTTTGTTTGCAATGGTAGCCAGTCTGATACCTCTTTTTAATTCCTCAATTGTAAGCTCTTCGCCTTCAAGATATTTGTTAAGAAGTTCCTCATCAAGTTCTGCAACCGATTCAACCATTTTGAAGCGGTATTCCTCGGCCAGATCTTTCATCTCTTCAGGGATTTCTGTTTCCTCAATAACTTTTCCTAATTCGTCCTTATATATTTCAGCCTTCATTGTTACGAGGTCAACAATACCCTGGAAGTGATCTTCTTTTCCTATAGGCAGTTGTATAGGTACTGCATTTGCATGCAGTCTGTCTTTCATCATCTGGACACAGCGGAAGAAGTCTGCTCCCATAATGTCCATCTTGTTTACGTAAGCAAGACGGGGAACTCCGTACTTGTCCGCCTGTCTCCAAACGGTCTCAGACTGGGGCTCAACGCCACCCTTCGCGCAGAAGACTGTGACTGAGCCATCAAGTACACGCAAAGACCTTTCAACCTCAACTGTAAAGTCAACATGTCCAGGCGTGTCTATAATATTTATACGGCAATGCTTCCATTGGGCAGTGGTGGCAGCAGAAGTAATGGTAATACCTCTTTCCTGCTCCTGCTCCATCCAGTCCATAGTTGCCGAACCTTCGTGGGTTTCGCCAATTTTATGTGTACGACCAGTATAGAACAAAATTCTTTCGGTGGTGGTGGTTTTCCCTGCGTCAATGTGTGCCATAATACCGATGTTTCGTGTATTTTCCAAGCTGAAATTTCTGGGCATCGATACCCTCCTTTCGATGTAATGCTGCAATGTTTACTGCGACTTCTATTATTACCACCTGTAGTGTGCGAATGCTTTGTTAGCTTCTGCCATCTTATGAGTGTCGTCCTTCTTCTTAACTGCACCGCCCATGTTATTGGTCGCATCCAGAATTTCTCCGGCGAGTCTTTCTTTCATTGTGCGTTCGCTTCTCTTCCTCGCAAACTCTGTAAGCCAGCGAAGTCCCAAAGCCTGCCTTCTTTCAGGTCTAACCTCTATAGGTACCTGATAGGTCGCACCACCAACTCTTCTGGCTTTAACCTCGAGAACGGGCATAATGTTATTGAGTGCTTCATGGAAAACCTCAAGGGGATCCTTTCCAGTCTTCTCTTTAATGATATCAAAAGCACCATAACATATTTTTTGAGCGACACCTTTCTTGCCGTCCAGCATGATATTGTTTATAAGTTTTGTAACAACCTTGTCATTGTAGATAGGATCGGCAAGTACGTCTCTTTTAGGCACATGTCCTCTTCTTGGCACTTTTCTTCCCTCCTTTGCATGATAACTTCGGGTATACACCCGGCATCACAGGTACTCGGCCCAAGTCCGCCAGACCGGGCTCGTCAGTGCAAAACGTTACAATCTATATGATAACAACGTGTTGGCACGTTGATTCGTCCTGTTCAATTTTTGCATGAAAAATTAAATCTTACTTCTTACCTCTCTTGGCACCGTATTTGGATCTGCCCTGCTTACGGTTGGCAACACCGGCGGTATCAAGAGTTCCACGGATAATGTGGTATCTTACACCAGGAAGGTCCTTAACACGACCACCTCTGATAAGCACAACACTATGCTCCTGGAGATTGTGTCCAATACCTGGAATGTAAGCAGTTACCTCAGTTCCGTTTGTCAGACGCACCCTCGCAACCTTACGGAGCGCTGAGTTAGGCTTCTTGGGTGTAACAGTCTTAACAACTGTGCAAACACCTCTCTTCTGAGGAGAATTAACATTAATAACCTTCTTCCTCAAAGTGTTCATGCCTATCAACAGTGCAGGAGAATTTGATTTGTAAGTCTTGGGCTTTCTGCTTTTTCTGACAAGCTGATTAAACGTTGGCATCCTTCTGTTCACCTCCTTGCAAAATGTATCTATAAATTAACGCATTACGTTAATTCCTATGACTTCAACAGACCTACAACCGCAGCATTGACCTCAATACCTGCTGCTTTTCCCAATTGCTTCATTGACTCTGCGGTATGAATCTGTATACGCTTTTCCTCACAAAGTTGCCTGACCTGACCGACCACTCTCTGATCTGCATCTTCAGCAATAATCACGGCTTCAATCTTATCCTGTTCAATAGCCTTCTTGGTTTGTTTAACACCAACAACCCTTTCTCTCTTTTTTAGCGAATCTAACACTTTTTAACCTCCAGAAACCTGTGTTATGCCATGATTAAAGATTATGACAAATTCTATATCTTTATATATAACATTAAAAAGCAACAACACAAAAACATGCAAACATATGTGTTCACATGCTAAATAATTGTATCATCAGCCGTTTTATATTGTCAAGCTTACATTTATCCAGTAATAATCAGCATTATATGATATTTGCCTTAATGGCTTCATTATATAAAATACCGAAATTACAACCTTCCATCCTAAATATTACCTGTTTTTATACATTATCTGGATGGTGCGGTCCAGAATTCCGTTCAGCTTTGCAAGAAGAATACCATAGTTTGTCATGGGTATTCCCTTTTCTCTGCAATCAGCTATTCTTGAATGCAAAGCTTTCTTATTCATCATGCAGGCCCCGCAGTGCACCACAAGATCATATTTGCCAAGATCCTGTTCAAAATCACGCCCTGCGCAGAAATCGAATTTAAGGTCAAACCCGGTATATTTGTTGAGGAGTTTGGGTATTTTTACACGGCCAATATCCTCATGGGTATGGTTATGGGTGCAGGATTCGGCAATAAGAATATGAGAATCGGCCTTTAAGCTGTCAACTGCCCGGGCGCCTTCAATGAATTCTTCAAAATTGCCCTTTAAACGGGCGAAAAGCATTGAAAAGCTTGTAAGTTTTATATTCTCCGGCACTATCTCATTGACTTTGGCAAACGCCTGGGAGTCAGTTATTACCAGGTCCACATCCGGCATGTCCTGTAAGGCGGACTCAAGCTCAGTGTCCCTTACCACATAACTTTTTATACCATGGTCCAGACAGTCCCTTATAACCTGTACCTGGGGCAAAATAATTCTCCCTTTGGGCGCTTCCGAATCAATGGGTACAACAAGGATTACCTTTGAGCCGTAAGGCAAAAGGTCCCCTAAAATTGTCTCTTCCTCATCGTTTTCTGTTAAACGTTTTGAGAGTTCCTGTCTAAGCTCTTCAACTCCCTGGTTGTTTAAAGCCGAAACCACCAGGGCATCCGGATATTTCTCTTTCATACCGGATATTTTTTCATCGGGAACCTTGTCCGACTTGTTAATTACTATTATGTAAGGAATGGAGAAACGTTTAAAGAGCCTTAGCATATCCTCCGGAACATCATTATCCGTCTCCGCGTCAAGGACGTACAGGGCAAAGTCGGTCTCTTTGAGAACGGCCTTGCTTTTTTCTGCGCGCATGGTACCCAGCTCGCCAAAATCGTCCAGACCGGCAGTATCTATAAACACCACAGGACCATAAGGAATAAGTTCCATGGTTTTCTTGACAGGGTCGGTGGTGGTGCCTTTTACGGACGAAACCAATGAAATGTTTTGTCCGGTCAAGGCATTAATCAGAGATGATTTACCTGAATTCATATTTCCGAAAATACCGATGTGTTTTCTATTTGCAAGAGGTGTTGTGTTCATATTTTCACAGCTCCTTTATTCTGCGTCTTTAATTGACCGGTATACCCGTATACCGCCGCTTTTAACTATATCCTCAACATTGCCGAAGGTTTCTTCCATTATGCGCTTGAGGGTTTGCCCCCCTTTATTGTGGAAGGCCACCAGCCAGAGGGCGCCACCCTTCAGCAGATATTCACGTGATTCCTTAATAAGTTGTGTATATACCGCTTTTCCTGCCGCTATGGGGGGATTTGACACTATATCTCCAAAGACTCTTCCTTCAAAAGCCTGGAAAAGATTGCTTTTTAATACTTCTATATATAGATTGTTAATTTCGGCATTCTTTTTTGTGTATTCAACCGCTCTCTCATTTATATCAACAGCGGTTACCTGTAGATGGGGATACCTTGATTTAATGCATAAAGAAATAGGTCCGTATCCGCATCCTATATCCAGAACAAAGTTGCTCGCACCCGAAGGCTTAAAGTTTTCGATCAGAAGCTGTGAAGCCCTGTCCACCTTGTCACCAAAAGCAAAGACGCCGCTGACAGATACAAACTTGAGCTTTCTTCCGTGAAATTCATAATCAAAGCGGTTCTCCCTGATGTCCGATATGGGTTTTTCAGTGTAATAATGTTCCATAACATATTCTCCGTATTAAACATATTAAAATAAATCATTAAGTAAATTATTAAGGTTTTACTTTACATATACTGCCACCGGCATCAATGATATATTAATGCCATTTGCTTACAAATATCCCCTGAATGAATATCCGTGATTTTTGCGCACTAACAAATCAGGACATTAATTCTGTCTGTAAATATCCCTGACGTATAACCAAATACACAGGAATGCTCATGGTATATGGTTCAATACCAGCCAGATTAATAATAATTGGGAAATAATAATTAGCGGAACTCCCAGCATGAATTTTAAGTGTCTTGTCTTATGTCTGATAATAATCATTGACAGGTATAATCCCACTGAGCCACCCAAAAGAGCAAGAGAAAAGAGAGTTTTTTCAGGAATCCGGCGCCGTTGGCGGATTGATGCCAGCTTGTCAATCAAGGCAGTAGTAAAGGCAACTATATTTATTGTTAATATATATCCTATTAAAAATTCATACACCATATCTTTCAGGATAAGTATAAAGAAAGAGGGCACGCATGTCAAACTTAACTGTTATAAATTTCAGATATCCCAGTGCTTAAGGAGTGACTGCATCCACTGGGCAACGTCAACTTTGTACACTCCCTTTAAATTCTCACGACTAAGTACATCCCGGACACTGCCCCGGGCGTAGACTCTGCCGTTATCCATAAGAAGCGCTTTTGTTCCGTAAGAATAAACAGTATTGAGGTCATGGACCACAGCAATAACCGCCCGGCCCGATCCTTTTGCCCAGTTTTTGATAAGATCGAAAATGGCGATTTGATATTGAAGATCCAGATGATTGGTAGGCTCGTCCAATATTAGAATCTGTGGGTCCTGGGCAAAGAGCTGTGCCAGGAATACCCTCTGTAGCTCCCCTCCCGACAAAGTTAAAACAGATCTCTCCCTTAAATTTTCTATACCGGTGAGATTTATCGCCTCTTCAATTTTTTCTTTATCCTGTTTTGTCCAATCGGACAGGATTTTTTTATAGGCATATCTTCCCATACTTACCACATCAAATACCGTATGAGGAAACTGGGGCTGGTGTTTCTGGGTGAGCACTCCGATTCTCTTTGCCAGAGCCCGTGGCTTCAAAGTGTTTAAATTGGTTTTCCCAAGCCATACCTTGCCCGAATGGGGTATTGTCCCCATAATCGCTCTGATCAGTGTGGTTTTCCCGGCTCCGTTGGGGCCGATTATCATAAGAACATCGTGCTCTTTTAAATTAAAGGACACATCGTCGACGATTTTCCGGTTTTCAATTGTAACTGTAATATTTTCAACATTAAGCATTCTGGACTACCTTCAATATCCTCGTTCCGGTTAATTTTTTTGATTATTCTTTACTTATGTTTTAACCCTATAACCCTAACTATTGACCTTAGCGTATATAATTTTTTTATTTTATAGCCTTGGCTTTAGATCACTGTAGTTCAATTATTTATTTTGTTCCCCTGGCTTTTGACCTCGTTCATTCAACTATTTTTCTCTCCGGTTTTTGGTTTTCAGAGTTTTCTCCTGATTCTCCTCTTTCTACCTTGTGTTCCTGCCTGACTGGTTGTAAAAGATATAGATGAACAATACCGCCCCAATAAAAGATGTAACCACGCCTATGGGCAGCTCGGCAGGGCTTAAAACCGTTCTGGACAATAAATCGGTGAGCATAAGGAAACTTGCCCCGAAGAACATTGACAGCGGTAATAGCTTTTTATAGTCAGGTCCGGTCAAGAGCCTTGTAATATGCGGCACAACGAGGCCCACAAATCCGATGGTTCCGCTGACCGCAACAGAAATACCCACAAGCACCGACACAACAATAAGAATAATCAGCTTGGTTTTTTTGGTGTTAACTCCTATATACCTTGCCTGCTCCTCGCCCAAAGAAAAAGCGTTCAACTCCCAGGTCAAACACATAAGGACAATTGACCCGGCTATGAAAAAGGGCAGCATGAGTCGGACATGTGGCCAGCCGCGGCCTGAAAAAGAACCCATTGACCAGAAAACAACCTGTTTCAAACTTTCCCCGGACACAGCCACCAGAAAACTTGTGAGACTTCCTGCAAACATTGAGAATATTACCCCTGTCAGGATTATGGTCTGGCTTGAAAGAACCTTATCTATTTTGTAAGACAGCGCCATTATAAAAAGAATTGAGATGAATGAAAAAAGAATACTTGTTACAGCAGTACCCAACTGTAAAAAACCGGGCACCTTTATCCCCCATACAAGTGACAGAACCGCACCAAGGGCGCCTCCGGATGTTATGCCAAGAGTTGAGCCATCGGCAAGGGGGTTCTTTAAGAGCCCCTGCAAGGCAGATCCTGCTATGGAAAGGGCAGCTCCTACCATGGCCGACAGTATGACCCTCGGCATGCGCACATTCACCAGTATAACAGCCATACTGTCCTGAGCATCCCTGCTTATCGCGGGATTTATTACATAGTCAACAAGTATCCTTAAGGTTTCGGAAAATGATGCTCCGACGCTTCCAATGGACATGGAAATGAGAAAAGAAAAGATAAACAGCAGTGCAGCCGCAATGCCAAGATAAAATGCATTCGGTTTTATAGCTTTTTCTTTTTCTTTTTTCTTTCCCCCGGATACGTACATTTTGTTTCTCCTGAAAAAATCGTTAATTTACCAATGCCAGGTTTTTTAACAGCCCTGCTGAATTTTTAATAATCAATATCGCCTGACTCATATTTCTGTCGGATCAGCCATTAAACTATCGCCTTACTCGTATATCGCTTTTACCAGTTCCTCAGCACAGTCCAGAAGCCTCGGACCAGGGCGGGTGGCCATATCCATGTCAAGCATCAGCACTTTATTCTCCTTGACGGCATTTATATTTTTCCAATTGGCTCTGCCCATAATTTCGCCGACCGGGTCTTCAATGCCTGTAAGAGTGCTTGCAGTGGTGAGTATGACATCGGGATTCCTTGAAATTACCTGTTCTTCGGACACGGCTGACCAGCCGTCTATGTCCTCAAATATGTTTTTTGCACCTATAATGTCTATGAGTTCCTGAATAAATGTGTTCCTGCCGCAGGACCAGAGCCCGTACTCAAGGGGTGATACTTCCACGTAAATGGATACCTGACTTTTGTCTTTTACTTTTTCCCGGATATCAGAAAATCCCTTTTTCATTCTGTCAACAAGTGCCTGAGCCTCTTCGTCTTTCCCTGTAACTCTGCCCAGCATCTTTATAACTTCATAAGTCTGCTCCAAAGTATTGGCTTCAGTTGTAATTACTTCAATACCTGCTTCAATCAAGCGGTTTGTCTGATCCTCCATTGCCGACATACGGGCAAGAATAACTATATCAGGATTTAAACCTATAACGTTTTCAATATTAAGCTGTTCACCGGTGGGAAGTTTTTGCTTTTCGGAAGTATCCTCAGGATAATTGCAGTATTCACTGACAGCTATAATATTGTCCCCTTCGCCAAGTTCATAAAGTATCTCCGTATTTGAGGGCGTGAGGGTAATTATTCTACGAGGTTTTCCCTCAATGGTTATTTCTTTTCCGCTGCTGTCTGCGAAAGTTACCGGAAATTCCGACTCCACGGAAGTGTTTTCTGGCTCTGAAACAATGTTATTATCTGCTTTTTCACATCCAATAAAAGTGAAAACCAAAGACAGAATTATAAACAATAAAATTAGTCTTTTCATGACTGACTCCTCCTGCATGGATTATAACTATCATTGTGCAAAAGTGAGTCCCTTCTGAAAGAAATAAGATTAAGGATTCTTTCGACCGGAAAATGCTTCCTTCAGACGATACAAAAATAAAAACCCGCAAAAAGCGGGAATAATCAAAGCATACAATATTGCTCTTATCCCCAGAAGAAACTTCACATTACGGCAGGTCTACCGACTTGGCATCATCCTCCGCGGCCCCTTCCCAAGAATTTTCAGGGATAAATCTTACCCGTATTCTCAGTGGTTTATGCCGCTTCGTTCGCTTCACGGTTGCTGGGACAGTCCGGGACTTCCACCCGGTTCCCTATTAAGCTTTTAAGCACCGTCATGCACTTTTTAATTGTTAATTAATTATATAAAAAAACAGTACGAACTTTCAAGCATCCACCTTAAGTTATCCTTAAGAAATTGAATCGTCCAATAAGAACCTACCTGACTAAGTGTCAGAGCTCAAAGCGGAATTTAGGAAAGCTTTTTATTTCACAAAAAGAGCCCCCGCCCGACAAGTAATAAATTTTTTCTGTTATAAACAAACCTTGCGGTTCACAATAAAAGACTTCCAACAATGTATTTTAACAATCTGCAAAATCAGTAACCCTAATTTTTTCAATAAAAAAGGACTGCCCTAAGGCAATCCTTTTTCGGTTCTATAATAAATACTACTCTTTAATGGTTCCGGGCTATTACATCATGCCGCCCATACCGCCGGCCATTCCTGCTGCTGCTGCCGGATCGGGCTTTTCAGGTTTGTCAGCCACAAGGCTCTCGGTTGTAAGAACCATGGAAGCAACAGATGCAGCATTCTGGAGTGCAGAACGTGTAACCTTGGCCGGGTCAACAATACCTGCTTCGATCATATTGAGGTATTCTTCTCTCATTACGTCAAAGCCGATACCAACTTCGCTGTTGCTTACCTTGTCAAGAATTACTGAACCTTCAAGGCCGGCATTCTCAGCAATCTGTCTTACAGGCTCTTCAAGAGCTTTGGCAACAATCTGGGCACCTGTCTTCTCATCGCCGGAAAGTTCATCAACAAGAGCTTTTACTTTAGGAATTACATTAACAAATGCGGTTCCGCCGCCGGAGACTATACCCTCTTCAACTGCAGCGCGGGTAGCAGCAAGAGCGTCCTCGATGCGGAGCTTCTTCTCTTTCATTTCTGTTTCAGTTGCTGCACCAACCTGGATAACAGCTACGCCGCCAGAGAGTTTTGCAAGTCTCTCCTGTAATTTTTCTCTATCAAAGTCGGAGGTTGTCTCTTCGATTTGAGCTTTAATTGAGTTGATTCTGTCGCGAATAGCCTTTTCATCGCCTTTACCACCAACAATAATGGTGTTTTCCTTCTGAACAATAACTCTTTCAGCACGACCAAGCTGTGAAATGGTTGCTTCTTTAAGATCAAGACCGAGTTCTTCAGTGATAACCTGACCACCGGTCAGTATAGCGATATCCTGGAGCATTGCTTTTCTTCTGTCACCAAAACCAGGAGCTTTTACTGCAACACAGGTAAAGGTTCCACGAAGTTTGTTGACGATAAGGGTTGCAAGAGCTTCGCCTTCAACGTCCTCAGCAATAATGACAAGTTTTCTGCCCTGCTGAACAATCTGCTCAAGGATAGGAAGTACTTCCTGAATATTTGAAAGTTTCTTGTCGGTAATTAAGATATATGCATCCTCGATAACAGCTTCCATTTTTTCTGTATCAGTAACCATATAACCGGAAACATAGCCACGGTCAAACTGCATACCTTCTACAACTTCAAGGCTGGTTCCCATGGTTTTGGATTCTTCGACAGTAATAACACCGTCATTGGTTACCTTCTCCATAGCTTCTGCTATGAGGTTTCCAATGTCATCATCGTTAGCGGAAACAGCTGCTACACGTGCAATGTCATCCTTGCCTTTTACCTTCTGGGAAATCTCGCCTATTGCTTTAACAGCAACATCCACTGCTTTCTGGATACCCTTTTTCAGAACCATGGGGTTTGCTCCGGCTGCAACATTCTTAAGACCTTCACGGATCATAGCCTGAGCCAAAAGGGTAGCTGTGGTTGTACCGTCACCGGCAACGTCGTTAGTCTTGGTAGCAACTTCCTTTACAAGCTGCGCTCCCATATTTTCAAATGGATCTTCAAGCTCTATTTCCTTTGCAATGGTTACGCCGTCATTGGTAATGAGCGGAGAACCAAATTTCTTGTCAAGAACAACATTTCTGCCCTTCGGACCCAATGTAATCTTAACGGTGTTAGCAAGTTTATTAACTCCAGCTTCCAGAGCCCTTCTTGCATCTTCGCCGAATTTAATCTCTTTTGCCATGTTTTATTCCCCTCCTGTTTATTCAACTATTGCTAATATATCGCTCTGTTTGACAATAGTATATTCATTTCCGTCAATCTTGACTTCGGTTCCGGCATATTTGCTGATGAGAACCTTGTCGCCTACTTTGACTTCCATTTTAACTTCATCGGTACCGGGACCTGCTGCCACAACTTCAGCAATCTGAGGCTTTTCTTTTGCTGTACCGGGAAGCACGATACCGCTCTTGGTTGTTTCTTCTGCTTCCAGCATCTTAATTACAACTCTGTCTGCCAGTGGTTTAATATTCATAAGTCAACCTCCTTATATTTTTTCCCAAGTGTAGGATATTCTTCTTGTTAGCACTCACCCTTGCCGAGTGCTAATACAATATTAAACAATTTATCCATCAGAATCAAACGAGCGCACCGTTTAATATTTGCGGTTTTCCGGCTAAATTCGGACAATTCGCAAAAATATCTTCCGTTCGCTCGCTGTTTCTTCCTGAATTTAATTATTCCATATTTTTTCTCTGGTTAAACCTTGGAATTTAATTCATAAACTACCTTAAGACCCTCTAAGGTTAAGAAAGGATTTACTATATCTATACACTTGGACTCTTCAGCTATGAGCCTTGCCATTCCTCCAGTTGCAACCACTTTCACAGAGTCCCCGCCCATTTCCTTTTTCATGAGTTTTACAATATATTCAACCTGTCCTGTAAAACCATATATTATGCCTGACTGCATGCTTTCAACCGTCGTTCTTCCAATAATATGCTTTGGCTTGGCAATTTCTATACGCGGAAGTTTTGATGCTTTGTCAAAGAGAGCCTCTGCAGAGATTTCTATTCCGGGGCATATAATTCCCCCCAGATAATCCCCTTTGGCATTAATGGCGCAAAAAGTCGTTGCAGTACCAAAGTCAACTATTATAACAGGACCGCCGTATAGTTTCAGGGCTCCCACTGCGTTTACAATCCTGTCAGCGCCAATTTCCTTGGGGTTCTCGTATTTTATGTTGATGCCGGTTTTGACTCCAGTCCCCACTATTATAGGATTCTTCTTAATATATTTCTTGATGGCGTTGACAATGGCTCTGGTGGCAGCCGGTGCCACTGAACACATTATTACGTCCTTAATCTGTTCAGGGGTTGAACCGGCAAAATTGAGCATGGACAACAGAAACATACCTATTTCATCGGAAGTACGTTCGCTGACGGTGGATATTGTCCAGTTTCCCGCAAGGGTATTCCCTTTCCACACCCCTATTGAACTGGTCGTGTTTCCTACATCAATTGTCAGAAGCATAATAATCCTACAATCCTAATTTAATGGTACGAATTTGTTTTATCTCGAACTGAATGTCTTTTTCAATTCTTTCAATATCCGCAATAATATCTTCAACAGTTTCTACACGGCTGGTTTTAATAACTCTTGGTGAAGATTCACTGTTTTCATTCTTTCTTGAATAGCGGGAATGGCCGTGACCATCTGAATTCTGGTCCTGAGTTTGATTGGATTTCAACGTTTGGCTGCTTTTATCAGTGTTTTTATGGTCTCTCGGCCTGTTTGAATATTTGGAGTTTTTATCACTCTGGCGATTGCGGTCATGATTTTTGGAATGATAAATTTTTTTGTCACGGGACTTACCTTTTGCCCTGTCAATACCCTCAGACTGGGAACCTGCCTTCTGCTCCATGTCATTCTGAGAAATGGAATTTGCTTTCTGTTGTTCCATAAAACCCTCCAACACTCTGTCTGTTTAACTTGTTATATTTGTCTCAGAGAAACTTCACCCGACAAGACGTTTATGATCGTTCCGTCATCCTTCCTGACTGAAAGCCTTCCGTCAGGGAGTATATCATATGCCGTACCCGGTATGCTCTCTCCATCATATGATGAAAGCCGTATTTTATTGCCCAGGGTCAGATTATATTTCTTCCATTCCCTTATTACAACCTCCGCCCCCTGGTCAAGGTATTTCAGGTAAATTTCTTCCAAGCTGTTTATTATATTTGAAGCTACTATACTACGGTTGATCAAACTGTCATTCTTGCTTTCAATTCTCAGGGATGTGGCCGTGTCACTGAGCTCAGCAGGAAAATCCCGGGGCAGGTGATTGACGTTAATCCCTATTCCTACTACAACCCAGGATACTCTTTCAGCTTCGGCAGACATCTCTGTCAGTATGCCGCAGACCTTTTTCCCGCCCACAAGAATATCATTTGGCCACTTAATGCCAAGGCCTTTTATATTCAAAGGCTCAAGGGCTTTGCACACTGCCGCCGATGCAGCCAAAGTCAGGACCTGCACCTCGCTCGGGTGGAGCTGTGGTCTTAAAAGTACCGACATCCAGATTCCTTTTTCAGGAGCGGATTGCCAATTCCTCCCCAGCCTTCCCCTGCCGGCGGTCTGGCAGTTTGCCACTACAACAGTTCCTTCCTGTGCCCCTTCTGAAGCCAGTCTTTTTAGGCAATTGTTGGTCGAATCTATCTCCTGATAGAACTTTATATCCCGGCCAAAAGTATGTGTGTTAAGACCCTGCTCAATGGAAGTTTTCCCATAAGGTGCTTCGGTAATGTTCAAACGATAACCTTTTTTAGTGGAGGCCTCAATATTGTATCCTTCTTTTTTAAGTGCAGTAATCCTTTTCCATACTGCGGTACGGGATATCCCGAGACATTGGCTCAAGTATTCGCCAGACACAAAATTTCCCCCGGCATGAGTAAGAACGGAAATTATGTCTGTTGAAGAAACTTTATTCGTCAATGAATTTTCCCTCCTCAGGGATTTTGACAACCGCGTATCTTGGGCTGTCTTTGTAGAAGAATACCGCATTACCGTGGGATATGTCATCATAGCGGACAACTCTGCCCTTCGATTCCAGATATACATAGTATGAGTAAAGCAGGTGATTGCCCGAATCCTTCCATTTTTCCTCATGCCTGTCAAGGGTATTGCTCAGATACAGCGCCATGGAACTCTCGTACAGAATAGGAATGTCCATAGCCTTTCCGGATACTTCAATAGAGTCGGGAAGCACAGAAGTCAATACTAACACTTCAGGAATAAAGAAAGTCCCGAACCTGTAGTCCGCAAGTGGAGTTACTGTACTTTCATAGCGCTCCATTAATGATGGATTTGTCAAGCCAAGCTCATAAAGCACCGAGTCGCCGACAAGACAATACTCGGGATTTACTTCAAGCCTTACGCACTGGTAATCCGGATTGGAAAACTTGTCGGAATCATCCCGGGGATTTAAGAAAGTTTTCAGAACTTTTCTGTTCGTCCCGATTTGGGGCAGGGTCATTTCCCTGTCATACCATTCCGACAGTTTCAAACCACAACTTATAATATCTTCTACTTTTTCTTTAGGAACATACAAATAGAGCCCGGCCATTTTCGACTCCTCCAGGAGTAGTCAGGTCATATACTGCACGAATTATTATATAACTTTTTATAGTGTTTAGCAATTGATAGGGCAGTATGTCGCATTATTACGACACTACAACAACATTTCAAAAATTACCTGTTTTTGCGGAAAATATGGGTATTTTTTTAGGAAAACCCGCCTGGATGCTTGACTTTATGCATTTCACGTTATAAAATTAGGACGAAATTTCGCACAGGAGGTAATCCTAATGAATAAAGCTGATTTAATCAGTGCTGTAGCTCAGAAATCAGGTTTGACAAAAAAGGATAGCGAAGCTGCAATAAATGCTTTCGTTTCTGTAATCGAAGATTCTTTAACCAACGGTGAAAAAGTTGTTCTTGTTGGATTTGGAACCTTTGAAACAAAGAGCAGAGCGGAAAGAAAAGGCCGCAATCCTCAAACCAAGGAAACAATCGTTATTCCTGCTTCCAAAGCTCCGGTATTCAAACCCGGAAAGGCTCTTAAAGAGAAAGTAAACGGATAAGTTTATTTTCAACGACTATCGGGTAGGAAGAAGACCTTGGACAGGTCAGTTTCCTACCCGATATTTTGTGCGGTTATGTAAAGAAATTATGTCCACATTATTTTTTTACAAAAAGGGTACCAATCTCTTTCCCTTCCAGAATATCCAGTAAAATCAGCGGATCCTTGCCATTGGCAATAATCATATTCACTCCCGCTTCGGTCGCAATTTCGGCAGCATTGATTTTAGTTATCATTCCGCCGGTTCCCCTGTTTGTGCCGGACCCTCCTGCACAATGTCTTACTTCATCAAGGTTTTCTACAACGGAGATCAAATGGCATTCGCTGTTTTCTTTCGGATTCACATCAAAAAGTCCGTCAATATCTGAGAGTATTATCAATAGATCAGCGGATACGAGTTTTGCTACAACTGCCGAAAGGGTATCGTTGTCACCGAACATTGTAAGGCTTTTTATTTCGTCAACAGATACAGTATCATTTTCATTGACTATGGGAAGAACGCCAATGTCCATAAGGCTTTGGAAAGTATTCATTACGTTGCGACGCTTTACATCATCATCCACATCGGTCTTCGTAAGCAGGATCTGGGCGACCATATGGTTATATGCTCCGAACAGCCTGCTGTAAATATTCATCAGCTCACATTGCCCCACCGCCGCCAAAGCCTGCTTCATGCCCATGGCCCGCGGCCTTCTGTGGAAGTTGAATTTTCCCATACCCACACCGATGGAACCTGAAGAAACAAGTATAACTTCCCTGTTTTCATTCATAAGCTCTGAAATGGCAAGTGCAAGTCTGTCCATCCTGATGAGATTCATTTTCCCATTTTCATGGGTCAGTAGGCTTGTTCCCACTTTTACAACTATTCTTTGCGCATCTTTCAATCCTGCTCTCAATTGTTCTTTCATCGATATCTTCCTCATTTCTCCATTTTATGACATGGGTAATAGTCTATTGATAAAATTTTGACGAATGATTTTTCCCTGTTTATCGTAACACTCTGTATATGCGGGTTGATGCTTCTTGTCCGGCAAAAGTCTCAGGGCAATTTATTTACCTTGGCAAAGCATTATTATAATATTAAGCCATAAAATAAAGCTTGTTTGGGCCAGACTAAATCCTAACCCCC
>JAAYLX010000019.1 GCA_012521705.1 Clostridiaceae bacterium
CACTGAAAAGAAGATATAAGGAGCAATAATGTTATCGAACGGCTTAACCGGGAGATCAGGCGCAGAACAAGAGTTGTAGGTACCTTTCCTGATGGAAATTCAGCATTAATGTTGGTTTGTGCAAGGCTGCGCTATGTTGCGAGCAAAGCCTGGGGCACCAAGCGATACATGAGCATGAAGCACCTTGAGGAAATAGACATTGACGAATCACTAATGACAGTCAGTTAACTACTGGCTACCAAACGGTTAAATGAAATTGCGAAAAAATCTTGACGGTACCGCTTTCCAAGACTTTGTTCTGCGATAGAAATTATTTCTTCTATGGCTCCTATTACTTTTTCATCTATTTGTGAAAGCAGCGAAAAGTACTCTTCTTTTATTTTCTTGTCAAAAGTATGGAATGCTTTTTCTATTTTATTCGGTTCCAGGTCTACCACGGTTTTTTCTTTTTTGCCAAAACCAATGCCTTTTCCGAGCAATACCATTTCAAGGTTGCTTTGAAGGTCGACCGCCAAAACTATATTATTGTTCATTACTTTTTCTATACGGTATCTTGCCAAATAAACTCACTCCGAAATTATTAAATTACTGACAACCCTTTATAAACGCATAAATCTGTCATAAGCCTCTCTGGTGTTCAATAAATATCTTATATTATTATTCTATTAAATCAAATTTTTCTAAGTACAGTTTTTTAATGAACAATAAAATAATTTCGCACGAGATTGAAGCATGTGTATAAAATAAATTAGGCATAAACTTACGTACCACAAATGATACATAGGTTTATGCCTGATTAACAGTAACACACCTTAAATATAGTTATTTTGTTAAATTTATCTTAGCACAGAAACGTAATTTTTGTCAATATTGTTTACATGCTTTATTGAAAACCTGTATCCTACAGGACTTTAATCACGTCAAATACTGATTCAAGAACAAGCCAGTTCTGCGGGAAATACTGATTAATGGTCCAGTAGCTAACTCCCCCAAGTCTGAATTCGTTGGCCAGAGTAAATTTGGCAAGTATACTTCTTGCATCTTCGAACCAGACTTCATGCTGAATTCCGTTTTCGTCATAATACCTGAAGAATGGCGCCTGGGCAATTTGGTCGTATTGTATGAACGCTCCTTCCCTGAGAGCAAGATTTACTGCGGCGGTATTGGATATGGTTTCAGCAGCAGTGCCCGGCTGGTATGGCAAAGTCCAGTTATACCCGTAGTTTGGTATGCCCATGAGAATCTTGCGCCGCGGAATGACGGTTACAGCATAATTCAGGACCCTTCTTATTTCGTTCAGGGGCGCAACTGCCATTGGTGGACTGTAAGTGTATCCCCATTCATAAGTCATAAGAATTACATGATCCGCAAGTTCTCCGTGGACAGGATAATCATGGGCTTCATACAATGTCCCCTGCTGAACGGCTGAAATTTTGGGCGCCAGAGCAGTTGTTACGGTATAACCCCGTGGTCTTAACCTGTTGACTGCTTTTCTCAGGAAATTGTTATACAACTCCCTGTCACTGGGATATATGTATTCAAAGTCAATATCAAGGCCAAAATAATTCTTTTCCTCCATTATCCTGAGAACATTGTCCAGAAGCGTATTCTGAATTGTTTCATTGCTGAGAATGGTGCTTGCAAGGTCGCTGTCAAATCCTCCATCCTCTCCAATATTGGTTATGACCATAAGAGGCGCAACTCCTGCGTTTCGTGCCGCCTGGATAAGTGGTGTGTCGTTTATCTCTCTAAGGCTGCCATCGGGATTTACTTCATAGCTGAAAATACTCAGATAAGTCAAATGAGGCAATGTTTTTCTCAAGGTTTCCATATTGATATTCGGGAAAGCATATCCATTTACTTCTATCGGACCAAAATTTATGGTCCTTGGCGGAATTATTATAGTCTGTCCAACTTCAAGTCTGGCTGGATCAAGGATCTGGGGGTTAGCACTTATTATATCACTGACTTTTACCTGGTACTGAAGACCAATCAGATAAAGGGTTTCACCTGGCCGGACAATGTGCTGGCGGTATTCATCAACAATTACAATAGTCTGCCCCACCACTAACTGGTCGGGGTTTTCCAGCTCATTATCGGACACTATTTTCTGCCAGGGTACTCCATATTGCCTGGCTATAGAATAAATACTATCACCTGGCTTCACCACATGGATGTCCATAATATCACACTCCAATATACTTATAATTTAAAATATGCAAATCTGTCACAATAGTGCTTATACAAAAAGATTACATACTTAAAAAAACTGGAAATCAAATCAGGTTTCCTATGGATTTTTACACTTCATTGGTGTAAACTAATAAACCAAAGGAGTGTGTTGTTCATGGAAATTAAAGTTCAACTAACCAGTAATCCCAAAACAAAGCCTAATGTTAAAGATTTACGATTCGGGAATGTATTTTCGGATCATATGTTTATTATGGACTATACCACTGAAAAAGGCTGGCACGACGCAAGAATTGTGCCCTATGGCTCAATATCATACGAACCCTCTGTAATGGTATTCCATTATGGACAGGCAATATTCGAAGGCCTTAAAGCCTACAGGACCAAAGATGGTGAAGTTGTTCTTTTCAGACCTCAGGAGAATTTCAAGCGTCTTAACAGATCCTGTGAGGCATTGTGCATTCCAAAATTAGATGAGGATTTTGCTTTAAAAGCATTGTTAAAATTAATTGAAATAGATAAGGACTGGGTACCCGATGCAGAAGGTACTTCTTTATATATCCGTCCATTTATTATAGCTACAGAACCCCACATTGGAGTTCATCCTTCCAACAGCTACCATTTTATTATAATAACCGGACCTGTCGGAGCATATTACAAGGAAGGCATTAACCCTGTTAAGATATATGTTGAATCAAAATATGTCCGTGCAGTTGTTGGTGGTCTTGGTGAAGCCAAAGCAAGCGCTAACTACGCCGCAAGCCTCAAGGCACAGGAAGAAGCTGCGAAAAAGGGATACACCCAGGTTCTGTGGCTTGATGGAGTTGAAAGAAAATACATAGAAGAAGTAGGAACAATGAATGTGTTCTTTGTAATTGGTGATGAGGTTGTAACTCCCATGCTTACAGGAAGCATTTTGCCGGGTATCACCAGAAAATCCTGTATAGAACTTCTTCGTTCATGGGGACTGAAGGTTTCTGAAAGAAAGATTTCTATTGAAGAAGTATTTGAAGCCAATGAAAAAGGTTTGTTAAAAGAAGCTTTCGGAACCGGAACCGCAGCTGTTATCTCCCCCATCGGCGAGCTTTGCTGGAATGAGAAATCAGTTTCAATTAACAACGGACGCATCGGTGAACTGTCCCAGAAGCTATATGACAACCTCACAGGCATTCAGTATACCAAACTGCCCGATCCGTTCAACTGGGTTGTAAGAGTTTAAGATATTGATTCAATTATTGATTGGATAAATGGATATATGTATAGATTATCCCCGCTGAAAAGGACAGGAAAGTATTATTCTTGTCCTTTTCCATTATTCTTGGAATCAACTTTCCAAATGAAGGACATTCCTTTTTTCATTGATATGAGTTAAAATATATATGTAGGATTGTACAGGGACTTTGAACTATAAAGCGAATAGTTTGAGTCATTTGTTGGAAACTAATTCTGGTACTTATAATCCAATGAATAAGGATTAAAAAAAATTATAAAATAATACTTGAAATCCTCTCAGAATCATATTATAATAAACATCGTCGTTGCGGATTGGTGTAACGGTAGCACGACTGACTCTGGATCAGTTTGTTAGGGTTCAAATCCTTAATCCGCAGCCATAAGAAGAGCTGAATGATTACATTCAGCTCTTTTCATTTTTAGTACGTGCAGATTTTTCTCTGATACTTCTCAGTCAAATAATATATATGACCAATAACATCACTGAAGGTTTACACTTCATTCACGTAAATAACTATGCTTAAGGCCTAAAATAATTTCTCATCAAATTAATAAACCGGTTTTGTATCCGGCTTTATTATTATAATCTATCTGTTTGTTTTGAAAGAATTATTTTATATTATACAAATTTATTGCATTGTTGCTGTGGGCATGGCATATTGCTACCGCAAGTGCATATGCAGCATCATCCGGCTTTGGTATTTTATCAAGATTCAGCAGAACTTTCACCATCTGCTGAACCTGTTCTTTCTTTGCCCTTCCGTAACCCACTACTGCCTGTTTTACCTGCAAAGGAGTATATTCATAAATCTTAATTCCGGCTTTGGCTGCCGCAAGAAGAGCAACTCCCCTTCCATGCCCGACCTGTATTGCGGTTTTGACATTGGTGTTGAAAAAGAGTTCTTCTACAGCCATGGCATCGGGTTTATATTTAGAAATAAGAATATCAAGCTCATTATGTATGCATAGTAATCTGGAGGGAAAATCCAGTTTGGCATTGGTAGTAATAACTCCCACGTCCAATAATCTGAATTTGTTTCCGGTATAATCCAGCACTCCATATCCGGTAATAGCAAACCCGGGATCTATCCCTATTATTATCATCAAACCACTCCTGTAGCTTAAGTATTTATCTTATGTGTATAACCAGTGCAATTTATCCATATAACAAGCTGAAAACAACAGCCTGAAATTCTGTATATACTGATGTATATTAAAACGCTCTAAGACTGAATATTAAACAGTCAATAAGACAGGATATTTATATTAAGTGTCATCAAAACCATGGTCTGACTGTTTGTTAATTATTCAACTTTTGAGCTTGCATAATTATACATGCTGATGTATAATTATTAAAAAACATTAACAGCACTTATGTATGTTTTAATCATAGCACAGATTGGAGATGTATTTAATGAGTAAAGAAAAAATAGTTCTTGCGTATTCCGGAGGGCTTGATACTTCCATAATCATTCCCTGGTTAAAGGAAAACTACGATGCCGAAGTTATTGCTGTTGCGGCAAACGTAGGTCAGGGAAAGGAACTTGACAATTTGAAGGAAAAGGCTATCAAATCCGGAGCCAGCAAAATATATATTGAAGATCTTACTGAGGAGTTTATTACAGACTATATATATCCCACTTTGAAAGCAGGCGCTGTTTATGAAGGCAAATACCTTTTAGGAACTTCCTTTGCAAGGCCAATCATAGCTAAACGCATGGTTGAAATAGCTGAAAAAGAAGGCGCCACCGCTGTTTCCCATGGTGCTACCGGAAAGGGCAACGACCAGGTGCGTTTTGAGCTCTCTGTAAAAGCTCTTGCACCCCATCTTAAGATTATCGCTCCCTGGAGAATCTGGAACATCCGTTCAAGGGAAGATGCCATTGATTATGCAACAGCAAGGAATATTCCCATTCCGGTAACCAAAGATACTAATTACAGCCGCGACAGGAATATCTGGCACCTGAGCCATGAGGGGTCCGAACTTGAAGATCCGGCTCAGGAACCTTTATACGACAGGCTTCTTCAACTGTCCGTAACTCCTGAGAAGGCGCCTGATACTCCGACTTATGTTGAGATAGAATTTGAAAAAGGTATCCCCGTTAAAGTAGACGACAAATCCTTATCCCCCATAGAACTTCTGACATACCTTAACAAAATAGGCGGAGAAAACGGTATAGGAATTATTGACATAGTTGAGAACCGTCTTGTGGGAATGAAATCCCGCGGAGTATATGAAACTCCTGGAGGAACCATACTCTATGCTGCTCATGAAAAACTTGAGAGCATTACCCTTGACAGGGATACTGCTCATTTCAAGAGCATAATATCCAACCGTTTTGCAGAACTTGTTTACTATGGCCAGTGGTTTACTCCTCTCCGTGAGGCTCTCTCAGCATTTGTAGATTCAACCCAGAAGTATGTTACCGGTAAAGTTCGGCTTAAGCTCTACAAAGGCAATATTATTCCTGCAGGGGTTGAATCACCCTATTCCCTGTTCAATGAAGAGCTGTGCACCTTTGGTGAAGATGATGTATATAATCAAAAGGATGCCGAAGGCTTTATCAACCTCTTCGGATTACCTGTGAAAGTACAGGCTTTGATGAAGAAAGCCAATAATATAAAAGATTAAGTCAAATGGTTGTGAGTACGTATTAACATTGCCAGTTAGTACTCATTGGTATGTACTGAGTGAGGTTTGAATTGGCCTTTGCTCAGTAAATCTCTAAAATTAAGTAAAAAAGTAAAAAATGAATTATGTAAAGAGTTGATAAAATGAAGCTTTGGGGCGGAAGATTTTCTAAAAACACAGATAAATTAATGGATGATTTTAACTCGTCAATACATTTTGACAGCAGGATGTACAGACAGGACATCCTTGGCAGCGCTGCCCATGTCAGAATGCTTGGAAAATGCGGGATTATACCCGAAGATGAAGCTGAACTGATACGAAAAACCCTTTTCGAAATTCTTGATGATATTGAAAACGGAAAAGTCCAGTTTGAAGTTTCTGCCGAAGATATTCACATGAATATTGAAACAATACTTATATCCCGCATTGGAGATGTTGGCAAAAAATTGCATACAGGCAGAAGCCGAAATGACCAGGTAGCTCTTGATCTTAGAATGTACCTGAAAGAAGAGGCCATGGCAATTAAAGATATGTTGAAAAACCTCCTTTATACACTGCTGGATATAGCAGAGAACAATATTGATACTATAATGCCTGGCTATACACATCTTCAAAGGGCCCAGCCGGTTACTCTCTCACATCACCTTATGGCATATTTTCAGATGTTCAAGAGGGATATTGAACGTCTTGACGACTGTTACAAGCGTATAGACTTTATGCCTTTAGGCTCTGGCGCCCTTGCAGGTACAACTTATAATCTTGACCGCAGAATGGTTGCTGATGAACTTGCATTCTCAGCCATTACCGACAACAGCATGGACGGAGTCAGTGACAGGGATTTTGTTATAGAGCTTGCATCGGTACTTTCAATTATCATGATGCATCTCTCCCGTTTTTGCGAAGAAATAGTACTGTGGTGTACCAGTGAATTTTCTTTCCTTGAGCTGGACGACGCTTACAGTACCGGTTCTTCAATAATGCCACAGAAAAAGAATCCAGATGCCGCTGAACTTATAAGAGGAAAAACAGGCCGTGTTTACGGAAGTTTAATGTCGCTTCTTACTACGATGAAAGGCCTTCCTTTGGCTTATAACAAAGATATGCAGGAAGACAAAGAAGCCATTTTTGATGCTGTAGATACGGTAAAACTTTGCCTCCCCATCTTTAACCGGATGCTCCGGACGGCAAGATTTAATGAGAAAAGGATGTATGAAGCAGCCAGTGGCGGATTCACCAATGCAACCGATCTTGCGGATTACCTTGTCAAAAAGGGAGTTCCGTTCAGAGATTCTCATGAAATAATCGGGCGCATGGTGTCCTACTGCATTAAAAATAAAAAGTCTCTCGAAGATATGAGCCTTGAAGAGTTTTGTTCTTTCTCTCCCAAAATTGAGACTGATGTATATGACGCTATAAGCCTTCGCACCTGTGTCAATGAGAGAAAAGTCCATGGAGGTCCTTCAGGTGAGGAAGTCAGAAGAGCGATTAATGAAGGCCGAAATTACTTAGAAACTGTATAGTATTAAAATTTTAGATGTAGTTTAACTCTTTTTAAGATAAAACATCGGGGCTGTCTCAAGTTTCATTGAGATAGCCCCTTTCTATTCCTCACAAATATTTATTAAGAACAAGCAGTAACAAAAAACCTCGACTTTTTACTTCATCGAGGTTTTTCAGTAGGGTTTCACTTTTTTATCTAAAGCCTTTCCAAGACTGTACCAGGAGTTACGAAGCTTTGTTCTCATTTCCCCGTCCATTGTACTCTCGATGACACTATTTAATTGTCGTCTCATTGCATAGTACTCCTTGATATCAAATTCTTCTTTTTTCAGGAGTTCATCCATTTCTTCCAGCCAACCAATAAGATACTGAATACCCATATACTCTTTAGTCACCTTCTTTTTTAGGTGAGCTACAACGAGCTTTACAGCTTTCCTTTTTACTTCAAGCTCATCTAACTGTTTTTCGGTACCTTTTGATACTGACATTAAAAATGTCCTCCTTTCATTAAATAAGATGATTATAAACTCAATTCATATAAAAATAGAGCTTTTTACAAAAGTAAAAAAACACAAAAATCCTCAATCCGGTAAATAGTATTACCGGATTGGGAATTGTTGTAAGAAGTAGCACTGAACACTATATTACAATTTTACATCATTTCGCAATATAAAGCAATGTTTCCAGAAAAATAAATCAACTGCCTATTCTAGTAGGTAATTAGGTTTTTACCGTTCAGTTTTGCAGTGTCAATTTTTCCGGAATGCTTTTCCGGTACTACTATTGTATTCGGATCTCCGTCGCTTATGAACATTCTTTCATCGGTCATTTTCGGAAGCCACCAAGTCAGATCGCATTCAACGGGGACTCTTCCCTGGGCGCGAATTCTTGCCACGTATTCACCATTGTATTCTTTGCTGATGGATGGCTTTGAAGGGTTTGCTCCTACAGCCATAACAGTTTGGTGGTGATACTCTGTTCCGTTATATGAACCTTTTACTATTGCCGGCCAGAGGCTTTTATCGGAAGGCCTGAGCCCATGGGGTAATGCCAATGAATAGAATTTAAGACCGGGAAGAACCTCTTCCGCCTTCTCCTGATTCTTTCCCAGGCTCTCTTCTATCTGTGCGACAGATTTGAGTTCAGGGAATTTTACATGCCCCCATGTATGGCTGCCCAATTCAAATCCCAGGGCCTGCAACTGTTCAAAGCGCTGCCTTAACGTTCCGGCTCCTTTAAATGTATTATCCCCAATATCCATATTTATATAAAATATTCCCTTTAATCCAAAGTCGGGGTGCTTTTCATTAAATTTCATCATTACGCCAACAGCTGATTTGGGGTTAACCTTGAGTTCTCCGTTCTCCTCAATCAAGTTGAACTGTCCCGGTGTTCCGTCGTCAAAAGTGAACACCATGGGCTTGGTGCCTGCGGGAACGGAAATATTGCAGTCAATAAAATCCTTCATGCTGATAAGTCTGTAGCCCTCATCATACAGCGTTTGCAGGAGTGCTTCAAACTCTTCGAAAGTTGTAGTAAATTCTTTATCGGTGTCGGGCTCATAGGCCTCAATAAAACGATGGAACATGATAACGGGTATGTCTCCCGATTCATTGGGCTTAAATGCCTCATAGTCAGTCCTGATTATTAATTTGTCTTTTTCGTCAGCTTCACTGTTTTCAGGAGCTTCGGAAGGATCAGGTTCAACCGTCTCTTCGGGCACTGCAGGTGATTCCGTAGGAGTTATGGTTGCAGTTTCTGAAGGCAAAGGTATGTTTTGATCATCCTTTTTATTCAGCATTTGAAACAGTGCAAGGGCGATGATACATAAAATTACAGGTATTACAATCAGCATTAAATTGTTCTTCTTTTTTCTGGTTTGTTTTCTCATATCTTTCGTAGCCTTTCTTTAAATTCTTTAGTATCAAAATTCAATACCTTTTCTTGCAGCAATGCCTTTGTCAAACGGATGCTTTTCCTTTACCATTACGGTAATATAATCCGCTTTTTCCTTAATCTTTTCAGATGCCCTTCTTCCGGTGAGGACATATTCTGCGGGATAATTGTCTATAAGTTCAAGAACAGAATCTTCAGAAACAAATCCGCATTCTATGACATCAAGAATTTCATCCAGAATTATCAGGGAGAATTTATCCGACATTATTTGCCGGCAAATATCCTGGAAACCTTTACGTATATCATCTTTGGTCACTTCAATGGCTTCGGAATTCATTTCCCAGAGAAAACCCTTGTTATGCATGAAAGGCCTTATAAAGACAATGCCTTTTTGACTGGAAAGAAAAGCATATTCTCCGGTATCAAAACTCTTTAAGAACTGGGCGAGCAAAACCTTTCTGTCCCAGCCAAGAATCCTTACGGCAAGGCCGAGAGCAGCAGTTGTTTTACCTTTGCCATCACCTAAATACAGATGTACCATAAATCCCCCCAGGATAAAACTATGTTTATTTTCTTGCAACAAAAATGACAAGGAATATAATTCACTTGCCCATTCAGGATTAAGATGTAATCAACCTGTATTATTATTATCAATTCATTGCTGCAAAAATCAATGATGATACTGGAATATCTTTATATAAATTATATATTATACCCTTTCAAAACTCAAGTGACAGCATTATTAAAAAAGATTATCTGCTGCTTTTGCTGAAACTGTAACTTTTTGCGGACCTCTTTTTCTTGAGCGGGTCAGTTTTCGCAGAACTGCTGTATTTTTTGGAAGATTTTTTCCGTGTGGCAAGAATATTGGCTATGCCACCTGTTACGAGAGCAATTACAAAAAAGAGTGCGGTATTGGTCGTAAAGACTAATTTGCCCTGCAGGATGCTGCCTATGATGAAAGATAACAACGCGTAAACAAGTGCAGTCAACAGGCTTGAAATAAGGCTCTTCTCAGGATTTTTGCGGGCAGCAATGGTGCTTCCGGCAAATACTCCTGCTATGGTACCTAAAATGGCAGAAGGCAGAGTATATTTTTCGGGGAAATCAGTAAAACACAGAAAAATGGCCGCCCCCAACAGAATTAAAAATGTAATGATCAGTGATACTGCCACTGTTTTTAACAGCTCCATAAGATAATTAGCAGCAATTTTGCCGGATCGGTAATTGGCTTCCATGACCTCTCACCCTATACAACCTTATGACTAATTAATCTTATTCATCTTAAGCCAAACATAGAACTTGTATTGTAACCCATTATAAGCAATTTGAATAGTATATATTGAGTTCAAAAGGCATGGGAGGTTTTATAATGTTAGGATTTAGAGGATTCCGTGGCTTCGGAGATAACTGTGAAGTACTTATGTTTATCATCCTCTTCTTACTCCTGTTTTTCAGTGATGGATGTGACGACAAAAAATGCTGCGATTAAGTTAAAGGGTAATTAAATCTTACCCGGAAGGAGGTGCCATTTATGGGATGCAGACGAGGTGACGATTGCACAATCTTATTCTTCATTCTGATTTTCCTCTGCTTATTCTGGGATAAAGATGGATGCAATGATTAACAATGTAAACGGGAGCATTTAAGGCTCCCGTCTTTTTAAAATATATGAATCCGTATCAATAATTATTCCTGTTCATTAATGGCGGCTTCTCCAACTTGTTTGTAATAATTCACTATATACATAACTGCAGAGAAAATTGCCATGCCTACGCAGATCCAGAACATTGTATCAGTTATGGCACTTGGAACATTCAAAAATACCAGCATTATTGCAATAAACAAAAGTACCGAGGTTAATTTTCCGAACCATTTGCTTGATACATCCACCTTTTTTTTGCTTTTCAGTATATATAGGCCTGAAATAAGCAAAAACAATTCTTTGAAAAGAACAAGCCAAGGCACAAATCCATGAATAAGTTCTCTTCTGGCAAGCATGAACAAAGCCGTCAGCTGCATGAGTTTATCAGCAAACGGGTCAACAATTTTCCCGAATGCTGTAATGAAATTGAATTGACGTGCTATAATACCATCCAGTACATCAGTTATTTCTGCCAGTACAAAGATTACCGCTGCAGCGAACAGGTTTTCATCCATCATCAGTGATGCAAATATGGGAACTGCAGCCATTCTCAATATGGTAAGAAAGTTCGGAATATTCTTAAGTAAAAAACTCATCCTTTAAATTTCTCCTGATAAACTGTTATACATTGGTAATAGTTTATTATAGAGCTCGGGCTTATACTTCGAAATATTGACAGGCTTCAGATCCTTACCCGTCCATGCATGTTCGGTAGTGCCGGTAACGCACAAAACATTGCGTTCCTCTGAATATACCTCATAATATAATACCAAGCGAACTTTTGTAGCCCGAATAAGTCTTGTTTTTACCAATACTGTTTCCCCGTAAAAGACAGGATGCTTGTATTCGCATGTAAGGTTTACCAGAGGCAGAAGCAGCCCCTCTTTTTCAACCAAATCATAAGAGATGCCAAAGTATTTTATAAACTCAGTTCTTCCACATTCGAACCAGACCGGATAGACTGAATGATGGACTATACCCATCTGGTCTGTTTCTGCATATCTTACAGGAAAACGTGTTTCTATTACCATGAATATCTCCTTAAAGTGCCAGTACTTTGCTTAATTCAACCAAATCTTCATCAATGGTCTTTGTCATATTCAAAGCTTCATTGATATCAAGATCAGTAACCCTGCCGTTTCTGACGGCCACAATACGGTTTTGTTTGCCTTCTACCAACAGTTTTACTGCAAGGGCTCCCATCTGGCTTGCAGTAACTCTGTCTTTTATTGTAGGTGTGCCTCCGCGCTGTATGTAACCAAGAATAGTAGCTCTGGTAACAATCTGTGTTTTTTCTTCAATGTATTTCGCTATTTCTACGGCTCCTCCCACTCCCTCGGCCACAATAACCAGATAGTGTTTTTTGCCTCTGTTGCGCCCATCTATAATTGGAAGAATAATATCCTTGTCAATATCAAACTTTTTCTCAGGAAGAATAATGGCTTCGGCACCGCCGGCAATTCCGCAGTTGATAGCAATCCAGCCTGCATGCCTGCCCATGACTTCCAGCACGCTGCAGCGCTCATGGGAATACGATGTATCCCTTATTTTATCAATGGCATCCAGTACCGTATTCATTGCGGTATCGTAACCAATTGTGTACTCTGAACATGCAATGTCATTGTCTATGGTACCGGGAATACCTATTACATTCATTCCAACCTGGCTCAATTCCCTTGCTCCTCTGAAAGACCCGTCGCCACCTATGACTACAAGGGCATCCAGACCGAATACTTTAGCCATGGTATAAGCTTTTTCAACTCCCGCAGGTGTGGAAAATTCCTTAGAACGGGCTGTCTGCAGAATAGTACCGCCCTTCTGAATGATATCTCCCACTGATCTTATGGTCATTTCTTCAATATAGCCGTTTAAAAGTCCTTCATAACCTTTCTGAATTCCGTATACCTTTAAATTATTATATATACCTGCCCGAACTACTGCCCGCACAGCTGCATTCATACCCGGAGCATCTCCGCCGCTGGTCAAAACACCTATAGCTTGAATATTGGCCATGATTTTTCCTCCTATTAAAAAAATCAACCTGCGACAGGTTAAATTTTAACTGATTCGTATTTGGATTAAACAAGAATACTTTTTGATGTGTCATGTGAAAAAATTAACGATATTACTAACTAAATCTATCTGAGTAAATTATCAAAATCCTTTTTCAATTATTATACCGTGAGCTTCTTCCACTTCCGACTCAGGAACAGAAACTTCAAAATAATCATCAGCTTTTTCTTTACGGCTTATGGGGTTTATCCTTACCAGGATGCCATCCTCTTCAAGAATGGATTTTAGCTCTTCCGCAACTTCTTTATTCTGAGCCATGTAAACGACTGTCCACATTTCAAAAATGCCCTCCTTATTTGTTCCCGAACTTAACCACCTCAGAGCATCATTAAAACTATCGCAATCTTAATAACTTCCTGCCACTGTTCGGTAAACTGAGCAAACGGGATATCTCCCTTGTGTGAGTTTCTGAATCATTGTACCTTTAAAACCGTTTTACTGTCTGATATTTCCTTATACTATCTGCCATTAATCTGAATAAATATTTACCAAAATACCACCTCAAAAACATATTATATTATTTTGGTATAAAGTGCAAGTAAAAAACTATTTGCACTACTTTCATCCCAAAACATTATGATTGCAAAACCCTTATTTTATCCTGTCCTACAAGATTTGTAAGTTCTGAAACCAATTCGTCGCATATCCCGGTATTAAATTTCATAGACGGTTTTTCAGCGCTGTCCACATAGACCAAAACTCTGTCAAAACCTTCGAAATATTGTAATAATGCCAATGCGGCAGTTCTCTTGTTTTCAGGAATAGTTTCATCAAATAAAACTTTAATTATGCTTTTTTTGTTGTCATAAGCCGCTTTATAATTATCCGGCGTCTCCTGGACAGAATTATTTCCCATACCCTCCGCGCCGCTTAATTCCTGACTGGCAGAAGACAGAGGAATAATCTTGTTGGCAAGTAGTTTGGGGCTCTCATCTTCTTTTACAGAGATGTTCCCCTGTATGACTACAGGATTGTCCACAAACAGCATGCGACCCGAAGTCTCATAAATTTTTGGGAAAACAATAACTTCAAGCTGTCCGTAAAGGTCTTCCACCGTTACAAAAGCCATCATCTTGTTGTTCTTGGTACTGATTGTCTTTATGTCGGCAATAATACCCGCAATTCTGGCAAACTGGCCGTCTTTTATTCTTGAGTCAATTGAAGTTCCGTCTTCGGGCAACTCAAAATCATTTGAATAAACAGTAACTATATCCTTTATTATATCCTGGTATTCATCCAGCGGATGGCCGGAAATATACAGACCCATTGTCTCCTTTTCCATGGCAAGCAGAAGCTTTGAGTCATATTCTTCAATATCCGGCCAGTAATGGTTTACGGAATGGTCGGTTTCTGCCGTATCAAAGAGTGACAACTGGCCTGTCATAAGGGTTTTCCGCTTTTGGGCTATTCGTTCCATGATTTTTTCAAAGCCTGCAATCAACTGGGATCTGTAAACTCCGAACAAATCAAAAGCGCCGCATTTAATAAGGCTCTCAACAGTCCTTTTATTAAGTTCTTTTCCGTCAAGGCGCTCGCAGAAATCAATAAAGCTTTTGAACCGTCCGTTTTTGTTTCTTTCCTGGATAATATTGTCCACAACGGTACTTCCCACATGCTTTATCGCGAATAAACCGAATCTGATGGAACCGTTCTTTACTGAGAAAGAGCTTTCACTCTCGTTAATATCAGGCGGAAGAACCTTTATGCCCATTTTCTTGCATTCAAGAACATACTGGCTCACTTTTCCCAGACTACCCATAAAACTGTTTAATAACGCAGCCATAAACTCAACGGGATAATGATATTTGAGCCATGCAGTCTGGTAACCAACGTATGCGTATGCAGCCGCATGGGATTTATTGAATGCATAACTTGCAAAGTCCATCATCTCATCAAATATTCTGTTGGCAGCGGCTTCAGATACTCCTTTTCTGATGGCGCCGGGTATAACCACCTGCCCTTTTTCGTCTATGGAGCCATATATGAAATTCTGCCTTTCGGCGTCCATTACGTCCTTCTTCTTCTTGGACATGGCTCTTCTGACCAGGTCACTTCGTCCCAGAGAATAACCGCCCAGATCCCTGAAAATCTGCATTACTTGTTCCTGGTAAATCATGCACCCGTAGGTGACATTTAAAATAGGCTCAAGATGCGGAGTGATATAGGTGATATTCTCCGGATTCTTTTTGTTATGAATATACCTTGGAATCTGGTCCATAGGCCCCGGTCTGTAAAGTGAAATACCTGCAATAAGATCCTCAAGATGGCTGGGCTGAAGGTCTTTCATAAAAGCAGTCATGCCCTGGCTTTCAAGCTGGAATACACCTGCCGTTTCACCACGGCAAATCATATCGTAAACATTCTTATCTTCATAATCAATATTGTCTATGTCAATATTGATTCCCCGGGATTTCTTAACCAACTCAACGGTATCCTTGATTACTGTAATTGTGCGAAGACCCAGAAAATCCATTTTCAGCATTCCCAGCTCTTCCAGAGTGGTCATGGGAAACTGTGTAGAAATAAGGTCGTCATTCCTGTACAAAGGCACAAAATTAGTAATTGGTTCACTGGAAATAACAACTCCGGCGGCATGGGTGGAAGCATGCCTTGGCATTCCCTCAAGAGTTTTGGCAGTATCAAGAAGTTCTCTGATATTGGGGTCGGAATTGTACAGATTCTTAAGGTCAGGGCTTATCTCAATGGCCTGTTCAATGGTTATATGATGCCCCTGGGTCATGGGTATGAGCTTTGCAATCTTATCAACTTCATGGTATGGTATGCCAAGCACACGGCCAACGTCTCTTACTGCAGCCCTGGCTGCCATGGTTCCAAAAGTGATAATCTGGGCGACCCTGTCTTCCCCGTATTTATGTATTACATAATCAATTACTTCCTGTCTGCGCTCATAACAAAAATCAATGTCAATATCGGGCATTGAAATACGTTCGGGATTTAAAAATCTTTCAAACAGGAGGTTGTATTTGATTGGGTCCACATTGGTGATTCCAAGACAATATGAAACCATGCTACCTGCGGCGGAACCCCTACCCGGTCCAACCATGATGCCATTGTCTCTGGCGTACTTTATAAAATCCCAGACAATCAAAAAGTAGTCAACATAACCCATGTTACGGATTACTGAAAGCTCGTAATAAAGTCGTTCAAGAAGTTTCTCATCAGTGCCGTACCTTTTGGCAAAGCCTTGTAAACATTGTTCCTTCAAGTATTCAAATGAATCTATGTTATCGGGAACTTCAAATTTTGGAAGATGCAGTTTTCCAAACTTAATTTCCACATTGCACTGTTCTGCTACGCGAACCGTGTTGAGAAGCGCTTCCGGATATGCTTTGAAATGCTCCCACATTTCTTCCTGGCTTTTAAGATATAACTCATCGGATTCAAAAATTAGTCTGTCGGGATCATCTATGGTCTTTCCTGTCTGAATACAAATTAGTATTTCCTGAGCTTTTACGTCTTCTTTGTATATATAATGGACGTCGTTGGTTGCAATTAGCGGAATCCCTGTTTCTTTGGACAGATTAACTATTCCCTCGTTGACAATCTTCTGTTCGGGAATATTGTTATACTGCATTTCAAGGTAGAAATTTCCCTGCCCCATGATGTTATTGAGTTTAAGGGCAAGCTCTTTGGCACCTTCATAATCACGGTTCATAAGCCTTTGAGGAATCTCCCCCGCAAGGCATGAGCTAAGAGCAATAAGTCCTTCATGGTATTGTTCCAAAAGATTATAATCTATACGCGGTTTATAATAAAAGCCTTCGGTATAAGCCATGGAAACAAGCTTCATAAGATTCTGATAGCCTTTATTGTCCTTGGCAAGCAGAATCAGATGCCCCTGTTCGGCGTCTGCCTTGGGTTCCTTGTCCTTAATACTTCTGGAAGCTGTATAAACTTCACAACCCAAAATAGGCTTTATACCTTCTTTTTTGCAGGCTTTATAAAAGTCTATCACACCATGCATTGCGCCATGGTCGGTAATGGCAAGGCTGTGCATATTAAGTTCTTTAGCCCTCTTAATAAGCGGCTCAATCCTGCATGCCCCATCAAGAAGGCTGTATTCTGTGTGTAGATGAAGATGTACAAAATCTTTCAAATCATTACCTCATAAACGAACATTTTTTCTTTTATTTTATCATAAATTGGAGTATGAATTAACATTGTTTGTATTCGTTACACAAAAGTAAAAAAGGGATAACACCCATTTTTTAATAATATTTCAGCATGTTCCAGTGAACAGAAAAGGCTCAAAATACGAAGAACTCATCTTCAGTAATCAGTGCTTTTAGTTTTTTGTCATGGGCATCCGCAGGAATGGAATCGAATATCTGAAAACTATAGGCAACACCTATGGTGAATACTCTGTCACTGCACCTTGAAAGAAAGCGGTCATAATAACCCTTTCCGTGGCCAAGCCTGTTTCCGGAAAGATCAAAGGCAACTCCCGGGACAAGTATGACGTCTATCTCATCAGGATTTACAGGAGAAACCGACTTTTCAGGTTCAGCTATCCCAAAGTGGCCGGAAACAAGACCATTCTCAATATCATTGACCTTAACGGCATCCATATATTTGCTGTCGGTAACTCTTGGTATACACAATTCCTTACCTTGGTCCAGAACCCATTTGTTGAACGAAAGAACGTCTGCTTCATTTCCATAAGGCATGTATGACATTATGGTTTTGCTGCTTTTAATAATTTCAAGGCTTTTTAATTTTTCTGTTATTAAACCGGATGCCAAAACTCTATTTTTAACGGAAATATTCTTTCGCATTTCCAAAGCTTTGCTTCTTAATTCCCTCTTGTCCATAACAGTACCTCTAAGGTGTAAGTTCAAAATTTACTTCGGAAAAAGAAAAAGCGACCTTGAAGGCCGCCGAAAGAAAGTCTGTATTATTCTTTTACCTTAGCACCACATTTTGAACAGAATGTTACGTCCTTTGCAAGTTCTGCGTTGCAGTTAGGACATAATGTTGCGTTTTTGAGTTCAAGGACTTTTGCGCTAAGTTCCTCGATTTTTGCATTGATTTCTTTTATTTCTGCACAGAGTTCGTCATTAACTGTGCTTTCGCCGGCAACATAATTATTGTAAACATGTTCACCAATTTTCTGGTAGAGTTCTTTAATTTTGTCCTTTTCGGTAGCAATCTGAGAATTCAGCTTGGTAACTTCAATTACATCCTTACTCTTGTCAGCAATACTTTTTCCGAACTTTTTTACTTCATCTAAAAATGCCATGAATATAACCTCCTTATTATAGGTTTAACGACATTATTAAGTCTGCCCTATTGATATTTATAATACCACAGCTTTTTGTGCTGTAACATTAAAAATCTCTAATCATTGCTTTTTCTCAATAAGGAGTGTACGGGCAATTCATCCATTGGAATTCTGACTTCCATCTGCGGATGTGGAGCTGTTTCGATAATATTTCCCTCAGCATCAAACATCCGGGTGACAACAAAATCAAATGAATCACCTTCCGGAGGCAAAACTTCCACCCTGTCCCCGGTATTAAACTTATTGCGCTGCTCAACAATAATATGTTTGTTTTCCGGATCGTATCCTTTTATGATCCCTATAAAGGAATAGCTTCTCAAGTATGAGCTGGTTCCGTAATTATGATCGTTGTCATTGGGTTTGCCAAAGAAAAATCCTGTGGTAAAATCCCTGTTACTTACCTTTGTAATCTCTTCATACCATTTTTCATTAAATTTGAATTCAGTACCGGCTTTTTTAGCTTCATAATAAGCGTCAATTGCGTCCCTGTATGCTTTTACAACTGTCGCCACATAGAATGAACTCTTAACCCGGCCTTCAATCTTAAAGCTGACAATGCCGCTGTTAATGAGTTCGGGTATATGACGTATCATGCACAGGTCTTTAGAGTTGAATATAAAAGTACCACGTTCACTTTCTTCAATCGGGAAATATTCTCCTGGCCTCTTTTCTTCCACAAGATGATATTTCCAGCGGCAAGGCTGGGCGCAGTCGCCTTTATTGGCATTTCTTCCGGTCATGAAATTACTCAGCAGGCACCTTCCCGAATAAGACATGCACATTGCTCCGTGGACAAAGGCTTCCAGTTCCATATCCTCCGGAATCCCCGCTCTTATTTCACGTATTTCCTTTAAAGATAGTTCCCTGGCCAAAACAACACGGGAAGCGCCAATACTGTGCCAGAAATTAACCGTGCTTGTATTGGTCACATTAGCCTGTGTGCTTACATGAATATCAAGCTGTGGAGCGGTTTTCTTTACCATAGTGAAAAGTCCCGGGTCGGACACAATTACCGCATCTATTCCCGTAGCAACAGCCTTTTTAAGAAAATCTTCCGCATTATTAAAATCCTCATTATGAGGGATTATATTCATTGTCAGGTATACTTTTCTGCCTCTTTCATGGGCAAACCTTACACCTTCCTCCATTTCCTCAAAAGAAAAATTATCCGAAGCCGTCCTGAGCCCGAATTCTTTTCCGGCAAGGTAAACAGCATCAGCTCCGTATAATATTGCCATTTTAAGCTTTTCCAGATTTCCAGCAGGAGCAAGAAGTTCAACTTTTTTCATTTATGTCACCTTTCTTATATGAAACAGCCAATCCGTCACCAATTGGTATTACAGATGTTTCAAGTCTTTCGTCATTGCAGATTTTATTCAAATACTCCCTGAGATTAACTGTAATAGTTCTGTGTTTGTGGGGTACAGTTCCTTCACATGCCACAAGGCCTTTGTACAGTACATTGTCTGAAATGAGAAGCCCACCTGGCCTCAACAATCTTAACGCATGTTCCAGATACTCTAAATACTGGCCTTTTGCTGCATCAAGGAAAATCAAATCAAATGTTGAAGTAAGGCACTGCATAATTTCAAGGGCGTCGCCCAATAGAATTCTGATACGGTTCTCGTATCCCACTTCCCTTATATTGTTATTGGCTATAGTTGCCATATCTTCATCAATCTCAATAGTATCTATTACAGCATCGGGATATGCCTGCGCCATTACTATCGATGAGTAACCAATAGCTGTTCCCGCCTCTAAAATTCTGACCGGCTTGTGGAGTTTTACAAGTACTTTCAAAAGGGCCGCGGTTTCCGGAGAGACTATGGGAACATGGTTTTCGCGGGCATACTCCCGCATAGTTTTTAAAAGCCCGGTTTCCGGTTTGAGAACTTTTTCTATAAAGGTATCAATCTCCGGATAACGTATTTTATCCTCCACTTTTTATATCCCCCATTTATTCTCTGTAACTCTTAAGTAAAATTCTATCGTATTTTAAGAAAGGGCGGAACATCGTCCACCCTTTAATTCTTTAATTCACATATATCCGAAAGCATATAATTTACTTCCGGCACAATAACTATTAAACTACTCCATACCCCTCACGCCGTATTTCTTCTGATCAGCCAAATGCTTTTCATAGGTCTTGTTGTAAATGTTGGTTCCGTCCGGAGCTGCAAAGAAGTAGTAATAGTCTGTCTTTTCCGGGTAAAGAGCAGCTTCTATTGCATCCTTCCTGGGTGAACATATTGGTCCGGGAGGAAGGCCTTTATGGATATAGGTGTTATATGGATGATCAATCTGAAGGTCCTTTTCAAGCACAGATGTTATGCGGCCAAGGCCTTCATAAACCCTTGCGTACTGCACGGTGGCATCTGACTGAAGGAGCTGTAAGTCTTCGCTCTTCAACCTGTTATGGAATACACTTGAAATTTTCTTGAAGTCTGCAGGATAAAGAGCTTCCATTTCAATAAGGGATGCCAGAGTAACAACTTCATCAACAGTCATTCCAAGCTCTTTTGCCCTGTCGTAATATTCCTGGGTAAATACACGATTGAATTCGTCAAGCATTCTTTTTATCAGGTCTTCTTCAGTCCACCCCTCATCCATCTTATATGTGTCTGGATAAAGGTACCCTTCAAGTGGATACTTCCGGCTTTCGGTAGCTTCTAAGCCTTCAAGGAACTGGTATTGACTTAAAGTCTTGCTTGCGATATTTAAGAATTTACCTTTGTCAATGTATCCCTGGCTTTCAAGAATCTCAGCTGTTTCCAGAAGAGTCTTGCCCTCAGGAATCATAATGTCCACGGTAGGATTCTTGAGCGGTTCTCCGCTCAACCTGACCATGAGGGCATAATAATTCATATCCTTGGTAATAATGAATTTTCCGGCTTTGTATGCATTGTCAAAACCCAAAAACTTGGACATTATTCTGTAGATGAATGTATTTTTAATAAAGCCCTCATCTTTGAGTTTATTGGCAATGTCGGTAGTTCTTGAGCCAGACGGTATTGTAAAAACAAATCCGTCCTGTTCAGTCAGCACTTTTTCCGACTGGACTATACCTTCAACAATATAGCGGTACCCATACAGAGCCGATGTCATAAAGACAATTATACAAATGAGTATTAAAATCAGTATTTTTAAAAAGATATAGCGCTTCTTTTTCGGCCTTTTTTTGGCTTTCGGCTTATTAATTATAGTTTGTTCCTGGGTCTTGTTCCTATTTTCTTGCACCACTTCTCACCTTTGCCCTCTGCTCAGTATTAAGAATCTTCTTACGAAGACGTATGGATGCAGGTGTAACCTCGACCAGTTCGTCATCTTCAATAAATTCAAGGCATTGTTCGAGGCTTAAAATTCTGGGTGGAACCAGTTTGAGAGCCTCATCAGAACCGGCAGCGCGCATATTGGTAACATGTTTTTTCTTGCAGACATTAATTACAACGTCTTCATTCCGGGAACTTTCCCCGACAATCATACCTTCATAAACTGCAACACCTGGCCCAATAAACAGGCTTCCTCGATCCTGAGCATGGTATAATCCATAGGTTACTGACTCTCCGTCTTCCCAAGCAACAAGGGCGCCGCGATTTCTGCCTTTGATTTCACCCTTGTAAGGTTCATAACCATGGAAAACATGATTCATTATACCATTTCCTCTCGTATCAGTCAAAAACTCAGACCGATAACCAATAAGCCCTCTTGCAGGCACTTTGAAGTCCAGTCTTACATAACCGTTTGTAGCGCTGCTCATGTTAACCATTTCTGCCTTCCTGGGACCAAGCTTTTCTATTACATTTCCTACGTATTCCTCAGGAACATCTATTACCAGGTACTCTATAGGCTCATAAACCTGCCCGTCACGATTTATGGTAATAACTTCAGGTTTTGAAACCTGGAATTCGTAACCTTCTCTTCTCATAGTCTCAATAAGTATTGCAAGATGCAATTCTCCACGTCCGGATACCTTGTATGAATCAGGCGAATCGGTTTCTTCCACTCTCATACTGACATTTGTCTCGACTTCTTTGAAAAGCCTGTTTCTCAAATGACGTGAAGTGACATATGTCCCTTCTTTCCCGGCAAACGGGCTGTTATTAACCATGAAATACATGGAAATTGTGGGCTCATCTATTTCCACAAAAGGCAGTGGTTCCGGGAAATCCTTATCACATACTGTTTCACCTATGGTAATGTCAGGTATTCCGGAAACGGCGATAATATCACCTATTGTCGCCATTTCAATATCAGTTCGCTTAAGGCCCTGGAAGTTTTGCAGGGATGATACTTTAACAAGCTGGGTACTTCCATCCCGTTTGCATATAACAGCCTGCTGGTCTTTCCTTATTGTGCCCCTTTCCACTCGTCCGATTGCAATTCGCCCAATATAATCATCATAATCCAGACTGGATATAAGAAGCTGCATTGGTGCATCCGGATCGCCTTCGGGTGCAGGGATATGGTCCAGAATTGTCTGGAACAGCGGCTTAAGATCTTCCGATTCGTCAGAGAGACTGAGTTTTGCATATCCATCCCTTGCTGATGCGTATACTACCGGAAACTCAAGAAGGTCATCATCTGCACCAAGCTCAATAAATAGATCCAGTATTTCATCTATGACCTCAACGGGGCGCGCATCTTTCCTGTCTATTTTATTGATTACAACAATTGGCTTAAGTTTTAATGAAAGTGCCTTTCTGAGTACGAACCTGGTTTGGGGCATAACACCCTCATAGGCATCTGCCAATAATAGGACACCGTCAACCATTTTAAGTATACGTTCCACTTCACCGCCAAAATCCGCATGACCGGGAGTATCAACAATGTTTATCCTCGTGTCGTTGTACATGATTGCAGTGTTTTTGGACATTATTGTGATGCCTTTTTCCCTTTCAAGGTCGTTGGAGTCCATAACCCTCTCGACAACTCTTTCGTTACTTCTGAAGATGCCGCTCTGTTTAAGCATTGCATCAACCAGTGTAGTCTTTCCATGGTCTACATGTGCGATAATTGCTACGTTTCTTATCTCGTTTCTTGTTTTTTTCACCGTATCACCTGCTGTTATTATATAAGAATATCTAAATCGCTATTTTTAATGCTAATAAAATAACTTTTTTATTCTACTTGTATTGACCTGAAGTGTCAAATTATTTTGCATTGGGTTTTGTACTTATTTGGTGGTTTTTATCTCTTTATATTTATTATTGCACGCAGGATGAAAAACAAGAGCTGATTAGTAATTTTTTAATTGCTCATAAAAAGAAAAAAGAGCTGATTCGTGATAAATGCAGCTCCTTTTCATATTTATTAAAGACTCATGTTGGAGAGAAGCTATTCTTGAACATTCTTTCACAATACATTAAGTTTAAAATCAAATAATCTTAATACAGAAATTCCTCCTGTTATTCGTCAGTTTTTGAACCTGGACAATTTGTTTCTCTTTACAAAGTCTTCATTAATACTGCTGTTCCAGTTACTGTCAATAGTCGCATTCTCCCTGTAATTGGTTATTAATTCGTTCAGGACCCTGTAATTGAGCCTTATTCCTTTGCTGTCCGCATGATAGCCCGATGACCTTTCTGCTCCAATTCCCATTCTGTCGGCTGTTTCAGCAGCGTCTATATTGGCTCCCAGAAAAATAAATTCCCAGCCTTCCTGTTTTTTGGTTTTAATTAATTCCTTGATTTTTGAATAAGTAAACTCTGTGCTTGAGTTTTCCATGCCGTCTGTGATAATTATAAAAAGAACTTTGCCCGCCCTTTGTTCTATTGAAGCATTTTCCTGTATTTTACTGATCTTGAGAATAGTTTTTCCTATAGCATCCAGAAGTGCTGTGCAACCTCCGACGTCATACTCTTTTTTGGTCATTGGACTAATATCTTTAATATTAATCCTGTCGTGGATTACCTCATATTCGTCATTAAACAGTACAGTTGTGACAACCACTTCACCTTTTGTATCCTTCTGTTTTGCAATCATTGAATTAAATCCGCCAATTGTGTCATCTTCAAGACCTGCCATGGACCCACTTCTGTCAAGAATAAAGACCAATTCGGTTAAGTCCTCCCTTACTAATTTCATTTTCATACCTCCCTTATGAATTTGACAGGTACAGTTTAGCAAGTCCAAAGACAAAAAAGGTCGCTTTATAAGCGACATTTTCCTGGCATTAGTTTTAAGATAGATAGAAACTAAATGCAGCCTGATTATTTATGTTGATTGTGATAGCAATGACAGATTCCCTCCTGTTAAGCTCCCAGGAGGGGCTGGTTATATTTAAACAGAGCCATATTTATTTCATGGATGTCGTATATTCCATTCTCTATGAAGAATTTAATAATCAGGTCAAACTTACTGCTCGGCGAAAGGGTATACCCCGCTTTGCCAAGTAAGTCCAAAGTTTCATCAAGGTTAAGCCGCAAGGCTATAGCCAGTGAGATTGCAGTTTCCTTGCTTGGATTATAGTTTTTTGAGCATCGTATTTTTGAGAAGAGTTTACGGTCAATATTTGCCCTTTTATAAGTTTCAACATCGGTCATGCCTTTTTTATCAATCAGTCTAAGGAGCATCTCTGAAAAAGTCTCACCCGGATGGGAAAGCAAATCTTCAAGCCGGCGTTTAGTTTCTGATATGTATTCTTTAAGAGGAAATTCTGGCTCTTTCAAAACTGATGGGCTTTCAGCCAGATATTCAACATCCGTCTTGCTTTCTGCAGCTCTTAACTCTTCCTCATAATTCTCGTTTATATATTTCTCTATTGATTCGTACAGATTCCTGCTGATTTCAAAATCGCTTTTACTGAATATAACCAGGTACACTTCCATTTCATTGGAAGCCAAAAATTCAGTTATTGCTGATACGGCAATTTTAAGCGCCTGATCTTTAGGATAACCAAATATTCCCGCTGAAATAAGAGGAAAAGCTATTGATGAGCAATTGTTTTCAAGGGCATGATTGAGGGAGTTGATATAGCATTTGTGCAATAATTCAGCCTCGTTGTTATTCCCGCCTCTCCATATTGGTCCCGGCGTGTGAATTATATACTTTGCAGGAAGTCTGTAACCTTTTGTAATTACCGCATTTCCAACCTCGCAATAGCCAATTCTGTCGCATTCATCCTGTAGCTCTTTTGCCCCGGCGGCAGAGAATATGGCGCCACAAACCCCGCCGCCCATTTGAAGGGCGGTATTGGCTGCATTTACGATTGCATCCACTTTCATTTTAGTAATGTCGTTTAAAACAATCTTAAAAGGCATTTTTCCACTTCCCTCTTAATCTATGACGAATTAATGGTATGCCACCAGGTCATCCCTGATGGCATATTTTTCTTCTTAATTATTTACTGTAAATAAATTTTGCAAAATCCGAATCCGGGGTGATTATAATGGTTGTGTCCTCATCAATCACAGATTCATAAGTCTGAAGGGTCTTCCAGAATTCATAGAACTCAGGATCCACATTATAGGCTTCGGCGTAAATCTTTAAGGCCTCAGCATCTCCCTCACCCATTATCCTTTGGGCTTCTTCATAGGCCTGGGCTTCAATTATTGTTGCCTGTCTTTCAGCCTCTGCCCGAATGGTACGGGCCTGTTTTTCACCTAAAGCGCGGTATTCGGTTGCAACAGCCTGACGCTCGGATTTCATCTGCTCATATATGCTTGGTTTTGTTTCATCAGGGAACTCGGTTCTCTTGATTCTTATGTCCATTACTTTTACTCCAAGGGGTTCCAGTTGGCTGTTGATATAATCTTCAACCTCTTCAAGCATATTCATTACATAGTCCTTGTCGGCTATAAGGACATGGGCATCTATTTTGCCTATTTCTTCCCTCATTTTGGAATAGATGAATTCATCAATTCTTAAATGTGCGGCTTCCTTGTTTCCACCGATGTTCAACATGAACAGTGCAGGGTTTTCAATCCTCCATTTTGCATAATTGTCAAGAAGAATAGTCTTCTTATCCTTTGTAAACACTTCCTCCGCAGAGGTGTCAAAGGTCAGAAGCTGGTTTGTAAAATGCTGTGTGCTCTGAATAAAAGGAATTTTGAAAAACAGACCTTTACCCTCCTGTATCTTCACATCGCGGAAACGCGGGTTATTCTTCATGGACTGAATAGAAGGATCATTAATATCGTCAACAATAACCCTGACTATTTTATTGAATTGGGTAACAACGGCCTGCTCCTTTTCCCCTACTGTGAACATAAATGAACTTGACAGGACCAAGCCAAGAAAAATAATCAATGCCAGGAATCCAAAATTCTTAAAAAATTCCTTAATCTTTTCGGGCTTTATTTTAAAAGCTTTTTTCTGCTTTTCATACTGTTGTTTGATATCCAAATTTATATTATCCATATTCCTGCTCCTTCCTTATTTCGTTATTGTTTGTTTTACTTTAAAACTTTTGATGCACTGTTACCTTCAAGAGGAAGGAATCTCATTGTATCTCCATTGTCGTTCATTATGTAAATCTTCGCCTTGGGCAATATCTTCTGCATGGTTTCAAGATACATTCTGGAGCGGGTAACTTTGGGGCCAAGAGAGTAATTTTTCAGGATTTGTTTGAAATTCTCCACATCACCCCTGGCCTCTGAAATTCTTTTTTCTTTATAGGCATTTGCTTTGTTAATCATTTCAGAAGCTGTTGCCTCTGCCGCAGGGAGTATTTCATTTGCCTCTTTTTTTGCCTCATTGATAAACCTGTTCATATCTTCCCTGGCTTTAATTACATCCTCAAAAGCTCCCTGGACTTCAGAAGGTGCATAAACAGCCTGCAGTGAGACCTTGGTAATCTCTATGCCAAGTTGATACTCATTGCAGATATTCTGCAAATCTTCCCTTATTTCTCCCTGAATCATGGCCTTCTGGTCGGTAAGAACGTCATCAAGCTTATGGTTTGCAACAACACGGCGTACAGAGGATTCCGCGGCAATCTTAAGGTCAACGATAGGATTTTCTACATTGAATACAAAATCATGTGCGTTGCTTACCCGATATTGAATTGCTGTTTCAGCATGTACCAGATTTTCATCTCCGGTAATCATCAGTGATTCTTCGGGTACAGAATAGTACTCCGGGTTATGGCTGTCTCCCAGTCCCTGGGACCTGTATCCCAATTCAATGGACCTTACTATATCACATTTGACTATCTCCACTTTCTCAAATAAAGGAATATGCCAGTGCAGTCCCGCTTCTTCGACAGTTTTTATGTACTTACCAAACCGTGTAAGAACGGCTTTCTCTCCGCTTTCGGTTTTCAGTGTGTAGATGCCTGAGAAATTCGCAAGTACGACAATAATTATTATGATGGGCATAACATACTTAACTTTGAACAGTTTCATCCATCAAGCTCCTTTCAGGTTGATACAATGATTATATATCATATAGCCCGTCTAAATTGCCAATTAATTCTATTTAATGATATTCTAATTAGTTTTTAATTAGTGTTTTTTCTCTAACCCCATAAAATTCAAACATAATCAAAGTTGCTCACAGATATGATTCTTTAATTTTCGCTATGATCTCAAGAGCTCTTTGGGAAGTTTTAAGATTTCTCTCTTTTTTGTTCCGAATCTTAGTTTCAAGGGGGTCCATTATTCCGAAATTCACATTCATCGGTTGAAATTTACCCGAAACAGGACTTGAAATATACCTTGCCAGCGCCCCGATAGCAGTGGTACCCGGAAATATGAGCTTTTCGCGCCCTTTAAAAATCCTGGAGGCATTTATTCCGGCAACAAATCCTGAACTTGCAGATTCAATATAGCCTTCCACACCCGTCATCTGTCCTGCAAAAAAGAGATTCGGGCGCTTCTTAAGCTGATAAGTGGCATCCAAAAGCTCTGGTGAATTGATATATGTGTTTCGGTGCATAACTCCATACCGTTCAAATTCTGCGTTTTCAAGGCCGGGTATCATGGAAAACACCCTTTTTTGCTCTCCCCATTTCAAATGGGTCTGAAAACCAACTATATTGTATAAAGTACCTGACATATTGTCCTGCCTCAACTGAACAACGGCATAAGGTTCTTTACCCGTTCTTGGGTCGATAAGGCCAACGGGCTTTAAAGGCCCGAACCTCATTGTATCCTTCCCGCGTTTAGCCATGGTTTCAATTGGCATACATCCTTCAAAAACCCTGTTGTTTTCAAATTCTTTGAGTTCTGTTGTTTCAGCATTAATCAATGCATCATAGAAAGCATCATATTCTTCTTTGGTCATGGGACAGTTGAGATAATCCGCGTCACCTTTACCGTAACGGGAAGCCCTGAATACGATATTTAAATTTATACTGTCAAGACGAACTATGGGAGCCGCAGCATCAAAGAAGAAAAGGCTGTTACCTCCAATTATTCCGGCAATGTGTTCAGAAAGGCTGTCGGAGGTTAAAGGCCCGGTCGCTACAACTGTAATGACATCATCACTTAATGACGTAACTTCTTCATTAATTATCTCAATTAACGGGTGATTTTTTATTTTTTCTGTTACTTTCTGTGAAAAAGCAGTCCGGTCTACTGCCAATGCTCCCCCTGCAGGAACCCTTGTCTCATCTGCGCATTGCATTATAAGGGAGTTCATCTCCCGAAGCTCCTGTTTAAGAAGGCCCACTGCATTTTCCAGCATATCTGATCTTAGAGAATTGCTGCATACCAACTCGGCAAATGTATCAATATGATGGGCAGGTGTTTTTTTATCCGGCTTCATTTCGTACAGTTTTACTTTTATTCCAAGCTCAGCAATCTGCCAGGCTGCTTCGCAGCCGGCAAGACCTGCGCCAATTACTTTAATATAATCTTTCTGCATATCCGTACTCCTTATAAGTTCAATCCAATTTATTTTTATCATGTTTGTCATAATACGATATATTATAGCTAAAAATAGACAGGAAATATCTTAAATAATTCTGCGCATTTAATTCCATTATAATGCCCAGGTATATTTTTCCTCAAGTAAAATGGCCTAAAACAGCTTCATTAATTAGGTCATTTATTTATAACTTGTGCTTATTTCTGCTGCTTGATAAAATTGAGATAATCAATTTGTATCTGAGGTGTTAATTTGAATATAAACAGAAAAAACGCAATAATTGTTGTCGCAGTTATTCTGACAATGATACTTGGGGTGTTTGCCGTAAGTTTTTACAACTCTTTACATGGTTCACCTGAAAAAGCTGAGAAGGAAAGCCTAAGCCCTTCTCCTTCGGCAACCCCATCCATTGTTCCCACTCCTGAATCAACTCCTGAACCCGAACCTGTAACTGCAACCATTGTTTCTGCAGGTGACTGCGTTTTGCATAAGCTTTTTCAGGAATCCGCCCTTATTGGTGATGACAAATATGATTTTTATCCCATTTTTGAAGCTATCAAGCCATATACCGAGCCTGCATCTTACAGCCTGATAAGCTTCGAAAGCGCTTCCACCAACAAAAGGAATGACTATACAGGATATCCTTTATTTAATTGCCCTCCTGAGATATTTGACGCGTTTAAAAAAGTTGGCCTTGATATGGTGAACAATTCAAATAATCATCAGCTTGACAGAAAACTCAGCGGGATGTTTGAAACCCGGGACAATATTCAAAAAGCAGGTCTTGAAGTGGCGGGAATATATGATGGTGAAGAGCCACGGTATCTTATAAAAGATCTTAATGGCATCAAGGTCGCAATAATGGCCTATACATACAGTTGCAACATGAACGAACTGGCATTGACAGAAGAGCAAAGATACAACCATTTATCCCTAATAGACGAGGAAAGAATGAAAAAAGAAATAACCGAAATGGAAGAAAAGGCCGATGTTACGGTTATTGCAATGCATTGGGGCGTCGAATATACTCAGAAGCCCAATGATTCCCAAAAGAGGCTTGCCAGAGACATGATAAGCTGGGGCGCTGATGTAATACTGGGTTCCCACCCCCATGTGGTCCAGCCAAGCGAGATAATTTCCCATGAGGGTGAAGATAAATATGTTATATACTCCATGGGCAATTTTGTTAGCAATCAGAGGCGCGGCGCTTCAGGATATCCCAAGACCCACAAGGAATTGTGCGAGGACAGTATGCTGGTTCACATAGAGTTTTTAAAGGATCCCAAAACCGGCAAAACAGTAATTCAAAAGGTGGACCACATCCCTACCTGGCTCTGGCGCTACAGTGAGAATAACAGGTACAAATTTAAGGTTATTCCTGTCCCCGAACTTGATTATTATAAAAACGGTGAATATCCCGAGGAAGCTCTTTATGAGGCTTATGAATCCTATAAAAGAACCATGTCACTGGTCACTGACTATGTAAGAGAGTAAAATTATCAAAACCTGTTAACAGAATTTAAATATTGGACTTGTTTTACTGCATATTCAACTACTATTAAATTAAATAAGAGACTGGGGTTTAAGCCTCAGTCTCTTTTGATTCACTCTTCTTTTTTCTTGTTCTTCTTGCCTGTTTTTGTTCTTCTTCAGAATAATCACATTCAGGGTTAGCGCATTTGTAAGCAATTGTATTGGTCTTGGTCTTTTTAGTCATAAAGCTTGAACATTTCGGGCATGTTTTGTCCGATGGCATATCCCAGCTCATGAAATCGCATTTGGGATAGTTTTCACATCCAAGATACTTTCTGTTTCTCTTGGTTTTAAGAATTATTACCTTTCCGGAGCATTTGGGACATTTAACCCCTGCTTCCTCCAATAAAGGCTTGGTGTTCTTGCATTCAGGAAAACCAGGACAAGCAAGGAACTTCCCGAACCGTCCGCTCTTAATAACCATTTTCCTGCCGCATTTATCACATATAACATCTGATTCTTCAACCGGAATCTCAATTTTGTTTATGCCTTCGGCCTTGGTCACTGTTTCCTTGAAAGGCGTGTAGAATTCTCTGAGAAGAGCCTTCCACTGCACCTGTCCGTCCTCGACCTTGTCGAGTCTTTCTTCCATGTCAGCGGTAAAATTTATACTCACAATTTCCGGGAAATTGGCCATCATAAACTGATTAACAATCTTCCCGAGTTCTGTGGGAACAAGCTGCTTATTGTTCCTTTCAACATATCCCCTGTTTAGTATGGTTGTAATAATCGGAGCATAGGTACTTGGGCGGCCAATACCCTTTTCTTCCAGTGCTTTTACCAGGGTAGCCTCGGTGTATCTCGGAGGAGGTTCTGTAAAATGCTGAACCGGATCAATTTTTACAAGATGCAGATGCTCGTTGACCTGAATTTCAGGCAGAAGCTGATTGGTCTCGTCCTCCTCGTCGTCCTTTCCTTCTATATATAGGGCCATAAAACCTTTGAAGACCATTTTCTGGCCAGTAGCTCTCAGATTCAGAACCGAATTATCTTTAATTTTCCTTGGAACTCCGTCGATATCGACTGTCATTGTATCAAAAACTGCAGACTCCATCTGACATGCTATAAACCTGTCCCAAATAAGCTTATAAAGCTTATACTGGTCGTTGGAGAGCATGTTTTTCAGTTCTTCAGGCTCACGGTTAATATATGTTGGTCGAATGGCCTCGTGAGCGTCCTGGGCAGCAGATTTGGTCTTATATCTCCTTGGTTCGGAAGGTAAATAATCCTCTCCGAAATGTTTGCTGATATATTCCCTGGCTTCTGATATGGCTCCCTCAGATATGCGGACCGAGTCAGTTCTCATATATGTAATAAGACCTACTGATCCCTCATCGCCAAGATCCACGCCTTCATAAAGCTGCTGGGCAATCATCATGGTTTTTTGTGCACTGTACCCGAGTTTGCGGGATGCTTCCTGTTGGAGTGTACTTGTAATGAAAGGCGGTGCAGGATTCTTTCTTTTCTTGCTCTTCTTGACATTGGATACGGTGAACTCGGAGTCATTGAGAAGCAACAGTATCTCGTCAGCCTGATCTTTGTTCTTAATCTCGGCCTTCTTGCCGTTCTTTCCTCGAAAATTTGCATCAAAAGTCAGACCGTCATCCTTGCGGAACTGAACTGCAACCGTCCAGTACTCTTCCGGCACAAAGCTTTCTATTTCCCTTTCCCTGTCACAAATAATCCTTGTTGCAACGGACTGAACACGTCCTGCGCTCAGGCCTTTTTTTACTTTTTTCCAGAGGACGGGGCTTATCTCATATCCGACCAATCTGTCTAAAACTCTTCTGGCCTGCTGTGCGTCAACCA
>JAAYLX010000020.1 GCA_012521705.1 Clostridiaceae bacterium
ATCCTTGTTGCAACGGACTGAACACGTCCTGCGCTCAGGCCTTTTTTTACTTTTTTCCAGAGGACGGGGCTTATCTCATATCCGACCAATCTGTCTAAAACTCTTCTGGCCTGCTGTGCGTCAACCAGATTCATATTGATGGGCCTTGCTTTTTCAATAGCGCTGACAACAGCATTTTTGGTAATCTCATTAAATGTAATTCTGCAAGGAGTTTCTGGATCTATCTTAAGGACATGTGACAAATGCCAGGATATTGCTTCACCTTCCCTGTCAGGGTCGGTGGCAAGGAATATCTTTTCAGCATTTTTTGCATCTTCCTTTAAACCTTTTATAAGAGAAGTTTTCCCGGTCATGGTTATATACATGGGGGTAAAATCATTTTTAACGTCCACACCAATATGACTTTGAGGTAAATCCCTTATGTGTCCCATTGATGCTGAAATTTTATAATCAGGTCCCAGATATTTTCTTATTGTTTTCGCTTTTGCTGGCGACTCGACAATTACGAGATATTTAGACATTTCTGTCCTCCATATGGTTTTCCTTTAGTAGATTAAACTTTGACTCCCCGTTATCGTATCACTGATATTTTATTTTGTAAACTCTGTTTTTATTCCGTATAATAAATACTGTATGATGGAGTTTTATCTTGAAACATGACAATAAATATTTCGTAAACTGGCTGAAACACAAATACCCGAGAATGAATATCTCGGGTATTTGATATATTATTCAAACTAAGTTTATAGCAGTATTATTATTCACCAGTGCCAGAATTATGTTTGCCATCAAGATGATCGTCTAAGTTGTCCAAGGTATAATCCGTACCTTCTACTGGGCACTTGAGTGATTTAAAATCTTCTATGTATGGTGCAAGATCTTCAATATCATCAGGCTCATCACCGTTTTCAGCAACCTGATATTGAAGAATAGCGCTTTTGATTATCCTGACATTTGATTCACAGGCTCTCTCCTTTGCAGATCTGGTTATTTCGCTATATACTGGTATTGCTATAGCAACCAGTATCCCTATAATTACAACGACAATCAAAAGCTCTACCAAAGTAAAACCTTTGTTGCTTCTTAGAAATTTCATCATATTTTGACCCTCCGTTTCAAAATATTCTCATGTAATTTATACCAGGAAAATAATAATTTTAGACACTTTTCTTAAAATTTTTTATAAAAATTTTTATGGATTGGTAATCTCTTCCCATGACCTTACTTCCCATCCCGAATTTGCAGGTTCGACAAAGTGAGGCGGGGACATGGTTTTAAGTCTGTAATCAAACCAATCAAGCTTACTGTATCCTGAGACCATACCAGAGCTGTTGTATGTACCTACCGGACCTCTTGAATCATTTTGAATTTTTGAGCCATATACGGATACTTTTCCCCTGACTTCTATTTTATTATAGGACTCAACCGTAAACTGACCGCCTTTTGACCGGGCGCCTGACATCAGGGCGCCATAAATAATTAAATTATTCATAGTGATGTGATCTTTACGTGTTTTGGAATTTATATCGTAAGTAACATACCCCTGGGCATTTGAAGTAGGCCAGGTTCTTGTGGCAACGTAAATATTCTTTTCTGATATCAGCCCCAGCATATCATCTGAATACCCGCTGCCGGATGCGTCTTTGTTCAATGGAATATTTGTATCTTGATACCCAATACCAATATCATAGTCTATACTTCCAATTTGGATTTTGCCTGTTTTAGCGGCCTTAGTTGGATCAAAATTTGTAGGGTCTTTAGCTGTAATATAAATATCTTCAGTTGCATATACCGTAAGCATGCCGTCAAGTATTCCTGAAATAAAAATCGGACCATTTACAAATACTACTCCGGACCTGGGCAGTTCAGCGTCAAAAGCATTATCATCATTATGATTTTTGTTGCGGATTGTAAGTGTATCACCATCAATGAAAATGCATGTTCTTCCGGTAAGATGAATACCGCCGTTTTTTGCCCAGTTTTCCATTTCAGTATTAGTAGCGGGAAATACAGCGGGTACAATGCCGTCTTTACCTTCATACTTGTTGCCTATAATATTAGGTGCTCCTGATAATATTTTTAACTCACCTGCAGTATAAACATTATCATGGAAGGTAGGATTTCCATCCACCAAAATGTCACCATTACAAAAAACGGGTCCATGAGCTTCGTTTCCGGTTATCCAACGCACGTCACCGGAGCTGTCGGTAAAATCCACATACTCAGCAAAAGTCCTTTTATGCAGTTTAACACGTATTGATTTTTTTATATTTTCATTTTCAGCAGTCCAGCCCGTTGAAATAATTGCGAGTTCCTCATTAACAGCGGGCTGTATAACTCTGATCTCGTAATAGCCTATAATGTTATCGCCTATACGGTATACAGTTTTATCATATTGGACAGGTAAGCCATCATCCAAACTTACAGGCTTAAAGCCCTCCTGACCATAAGGTCCTGGAATATCTATTCCTTGAGGATTCTTGAAAAAATCCGAATCCTGATTAAGATAGTACATATAATGATTGTATCCTGCCTCGGCAATCTTGAGGGCATCCTCCATTTGTGCAGTTGATACTACGTTTTTTCTGTAATTGTTATTGTAATTAACTAACGCAACTATAAACAGGAAAGCAAGTGAAATAATAAATACGACCATTACCAATGCAATTCCATTGTCGCTTCTTAATATCCGCCTCATATTTACACCTCCTTATGGCATGCCTTTTGATCTGGAAGTATAAGTGGCAGTAATCACAACCGGTTTTCTGATTCGGCCTTCCTTGTCCTGCGCGCTAAAGTTAATATTTATTGTCCGCCTGTCACTGTTCGGATTGGAAGTAACATCTTCAAACATTTCAGTTTCAGGTTCGGAAGGATAAATTACTCCTTCAAGAAAAGTTGAATAATCTACTTGCTCATTAATAATATCATTAGCATTATCTGCTTCCTTAACTCCCCTGTAAAGTACATTATCCTCATATTTATAGCTTATCAGGATATATTTACCGTCCTTGTAATCGTATATGTCCATCCTTTCACCTTTGCCGCCCGGAGTAGAATCTTTATAAATTACTATGGATTTAATCGTTAAATCCGGTTTTGTCGCAGAACGGATGTCATTTGCCAAAGTTCTTAATACTGTGTTAACTTCATACTGAACAATAGTCTGGGCTTTTATATCAACAACAGCTTCCAGGGAAAACCCCATAAAATTCAGAACTCCCGTCAAAATTATACATAACAGGGAAAGCACAATTATAAGTTCAACTATTGTAAAACCTTTATTGCTTCTCATTGTGCCCTCCTATTCGGTACTGTCATTGTTAATGACAGAGATATCATCAAAAGATGCAGTACAATTTCCATAAGTGAATAATGATGGATGCCCAGTTAAATTGGTATTATCTGCTTCGCGTGTAAACATCCAATTTGGTTCATCTGAGCCATTCTCCCATACTTTACCTTCGATACGAATCTTTTGGCCAATATTATTACTGCTTAGCATGAACCAATACCATTGGTTATTTGCAAAATTATATGAGTTATAATCTACTACATTGGAGCCATTCATTAATCCTAACAACTTTGAAAAGCTCCCCCGGTAAAAAGTCAAGCTGAAACCGGTATTGCCATTTCCCGAAAACAAGCTTAAACCAGCACCCCGGGTATTATTTAACCATGGCCAGCTATCTATCCTTACTTTGCCGATAATGGTATAATGACTATTTGGTGAAAGACCTGCATTCTCTAATACAGCCTGTCTGAGGTTATTCCCGGTATTACTTTGTTTTAATGTACCATCGTTGACAGCCCAATTGTTTCCATAAGTTTTCCAATGCCCACCAATATTACTGCCATTAAAACCATCCAGCACTTTTGAAAACTTAAACCAATTAACTTTCAGTTTGGAACCGGACTCAAATATCAAACGTACATTACAAATTCCAGTTATATTTTGATCTTTAATAACGCAGCTTACTGTTTTATAGCTCGAACCAGTCGGACTTATCCATAAGGTTCCCTTTGTTAAAACAGTTCCACTCTGATTTAGAATTTGGACTGTGACTTTACTTTCTGCCTGTGCACTTACTCTTGCCTGGAAGGTACAGGGTTTACCATCTTTAAAGTTCACATACTCATAGATCGTATAATTATTATTGCTGATATTTGTTAAGTTTTCGGTGCCTCCGGAATCACTGCAGTTCTCAGTTTTGATTGTTCCCGATTTGGAATCAAATGACTCCGCTTCTATTTTTGAATACGCATCTCTCACATTTTGTCCCGTTTTTATTGGTACTACAATACTCAAAGCTTGTCCAATATTATCAAAGTTTCCTGTCCATTCTTCAGAAGTTCCTTCAATAAGGGGCTTGTCGTCAGCCATACTCATGTCATAATTTAAGTAGCCGCCCATATAAGGAAAATTGATTTGTATATTATAATTGCCCTGAGGCCAGAGCCTTCCAATAAAATCCTGGTCTATATTACCATCGGGAAAACCCTTATCCTTTATAACATTTATTGTAGTTCCGTCAATTTCCCAGGTTATAGTCATTTTACCCTGGGCATTTAATACATTGCCGTCCTCATCCACGAGTTTGACTGAAAGTTTGCAAAAATTCTCGGGTTTGTCCATATAGAAATAGACATCCCTGACTTTCCATTCGTTTATCTCAATACCTGGTATGGTAACTGTTGAGCCTGTCACCGAAAATCCCTGAGCTACGGTCCAGCCCGCAGGAATTGTTGTATAAACATTATATGTACCTTTTGCTATTTCACCGAAAAGGACCTGACCTGCTTCATCTGTGGGCATTGTATATGATTCAGGCCCATTACAACTAATTGAAAAAACCGGGAATTCATGACCGACTCCATCAGCCTGTTTTACAACAGATCTCAGATTCCCTTTGTCGGGCATTGACTGGCCGCCTTCTTTGGCCACAATTGAATACGTTTTTTCAACGCGTTCTGTTTCGCCAGAATAAGGATTTACGGCACTCACAATAATCCTTACATTTTTATAGGCCATATAGTTAATTTCTTTATTTGGATCTACAGTACTTCCCCAGGTAATTCGTGTTTCAATTTCGTATTTTATGCCGTCTATTTCTATAGGATCAGGATACTGTTCAACATCTCCTGAAGGGTTACCCCCGTTTTTATTTCCGATCTTTTCATAATCCATGCTGCTTATTTTTTCAAATTGCGCTGAAGCAATAGTGTTGGCTGTGGCCAATATTTTATTCTGATTATTTGACCGTGCGACCAAATTGAAAACAGGCAAAAATACGGAAACAGCAATCACGAATATTGTTACTGCCACCAAGAGCTCAACCAGTGTAAAACCTTTATTGGATTTGCAATTCGCCCTTTTCACCTGTTCACCTCATGTTTCCGTAACAAAACTATCTGTTACATTACAACTCTCAATAGTTCCTCAAGAGAAGTTATTCCGCTTTTAACTTTTACAAGGCCATCCTGCCTTAAAGTTGACATGCCATCCTTTATAGCCTGTTCTCTGATTTCATTTGTAGAAGCTCCGCAAACAATTAATTTTTGAATTGCTTCAGTGACTTTCAAAAACTCAAAGATTCCGATTCTGCCCTTAAAGCCGGTATAATTGCAGGAAATACATCCTGAATGCTTATAAAGAGTGACAGAATCCTCATGAGGCTCCAGTGGGAAGTCGGGTACAGAACATAACAACTCTTCCCTGGACAATGTATATGCCACTTTGCACTTTGGACAAAGAACCCTGGCTAATCTTTGAGCGATTACTCCCACAAGGGATGATGCCGTAAGAAATGGCTCTATTCCCATTTCTCCAAGCCTCGTAACAGCGCCGGGAGCATCGTTTGTATGGAGTGTTGAAAGAACCAGGTGCCCGGTCAAGGCTGATTCCACCGCTATCTGCGCAGTTTCACGGTCCCTGATTTCACCCACCATAATAATGTCCGGATCACTTCTTAAGATGGACCTTAAACCTGAAGCAAAAGTCATACCTGCTTTTGCATTCATCTGGATCTGGTTTATTCCTTCCATTCTCCTTTCGATGGGATCTTCGAGGGTGATTATATTCTTATCCGTTGTATTCAGCACTTGCAGGGTAGCATATAGTGATGTACTTTTGCCGCTTCCAGTGGGGCCGGTTATTAAAATAAAACCGTAGGGAAGCCGCATTACCTCTTTGTATCTTTTTAGCTGAACTTCAGGAAAACCCAACTGTTCCAGTGTAATCATCTGGCTGCTCCTGTTCAGAAGACGCATGGTAATCTTCTCACCATAAGCCAACGGAAGTGAAGCAACACGTATATCAATCAAATTTCCTTCAGTTTTCAGGCTTATCCGCCCATCCTGAGGAATCCTCCTTTCAGCAATATCCATTCCGGCCATGACCTTGATTCTTGATGCGACCATGGGGTGAATTTTTAAAGGTTGCTGCATTATTTCGTGCAGCACCCCGTCAATTCTGAACCTAACTCTCAGATATTTTTCCTGGGGCTCGACATGAATGTCACTTGCCCCTGAACTTACCGCATGATTGATAATCTGATTTACCAATAAAACAGCGGGTTTATCATCAACTTTGCTTATCAGACCTTCTTCTTCGGTTTCTTCCGTAGCTGCTGCTTCTTCTTCAGGTTCGTATTTTTCAATATTCCTGCTGCTGTTGGAAAACTGTTCTATTATTGAATTTAGCTCATTATCAGGTACAATAATGGGTTCTATCTCATAACCTGTGAGGATTCGAAGATCATCAATTGCAATAATGTCATTGGGATTCAGCATTGCCACCTGGAGTTTGCCGTTTTTCATTCCCGTAGGCATTACCTTGTATTTTGTCGCGATTTCAGGAGTAATAAGGTTTGCATATGTAACGTCAACCTCGGTACTGTTCATGGATAAAAACCTGTAGCCGCTTTTTTTTGCGAGAGCTTCCCCAATCTGCTTTTCATCGCATAAGCCCAATTCAATCAAGACCTGGCCCAGCTTTAGATTTTTTCCCTGCTTTCGTTTTTTCTCCTGAACGGACAGAGCCTCCTTAATCTGGCTTTCTGTCAATATCCCCATTTTAATAAGCTGTTCCCCAAGAAATCCAGCACCTTTGATGAAACCCATTTTGTCCTCCTGTCAATAATTAATTGTAAAATGCGAACCCTTCTATATCTGCCCTTATTCTGGAATCTTCGGTTTTGACGATCTTGAAGCTGTCAAGCCTGAACAACCTCTCACCGGTTTTAATTTCATTCAGAAGATTAATCAGGTCAGGATATTTCCCTTTTAAAGTCAGACTGTAAGGTATTGCGTTTATATCTGATTCAACTGTGTAGTCTCCAAACTCTATCCTTATAAAATCCGCAGAACTCCTGGATGAATACTCCTCTATTTGCTCAATAATTTTGTAGTCTTCCGGACCTGAAGGTATCTGTTTTTTCAACACACTATATGTGTATTCCAATTCAGGCTGGACTTCTTTCAGTTGTCTAAGTAAATCAAGTCTTTCATTGTTATTTTCAAGACTTATGTATTCAAACTTTATATTCTCGTTAACCTTCTTAATATTTATAAAATTACTAATGGTAAGTGCTATAAGCAGAACACACATTATTGCCGACAGAACAAGGAGCATTGCTCCGGTATCATTTTGGAAAGTATTTTTCATACGCCATTACCTCCGGGGATCTCATATCCTGATCCTGGTTTCAGGCTCATTGTAACTTCAAACTTGACAAAATCTTCTGCATCTTCCTGAGTTTGTGTAGAGAAAGAGCATTTTATATCAGAAATGTCAGATAATTCACTGAGCGACTTCAGCCAGGCGGATACGGTATTATGATCAAGAGCCAATCCCTGAATCCGGCCTGTTCCCGTTCCATCCTTATAACTTAATTCCATACTTATAATTCCGATGGTTTCAGGTACGCTATTGCCTATATCCACAATAATCTTTTCCCACGAGGGATTGTTACCCGCAGCCTTTTTCGCAATATTATATATTTCGTTGATAGAGTTATTCAGTGCTGTCAGATCTTCAAGGCTGGATATCTGGTCCATAACCATTTGATTCTCTTTCTGCAAAGTTTTAAGTTCATTATTCTTCGCAGTGTGTACAACAAGAACTGCTGAGTAAACAGCAAACAACACACACATAGCTATCAGTGATATCTTTAAAAGTTTATCTTTTCGCTTTCGCGCCTGATTCTGAAGTATGTAATGATTCGGTAACAGACTTACACTGTACATTTCATTCCCCCATTCCTTTGAGCGCAAGACTTATGCATGCATTATAATTACTGATATCGATGCCCATTGCGCCATTCATTCCGGATATTTTCAAGGTTCTATATGGGTCTGGAATTTCAACCTGAATATTGGTAATTTTGCGGATTTGGGATGCAACAGCTTCCTGGTTTTTATCAGTACCGCAGATAAATATTTTCATGATTTCAACAGAGTTTTTACTAAGATAATAGTTGACCGAAGATCTTATTTCATTAATAAGTATATTGGAAATCAAATCCGCCCCTGAAACGTTGCCTTCTTCGGTTGTATTTGAAATAGCAACGGTTCTGGCAAATTCCAAAATTCCGTTATTAAAGATCATAATGTTTCCAAGATCATTATTAAACCCGACAACAGCAAAATTACCGGTATTGCTGAAGATCAAAGAAGACCGTCCCAGAGCGAACATGGTGGAATCAATATCGGTAATATTCAGGCCGGCGCGTTCTATACTTTTGATATAATCGCCTATCATTTTTTTCCTGGCGCCAACCAGAATTACATTGATGAATTTTCTGTCTTCTGATTCTTTTTCCCCGGTAACTATGTAATCCACTTCAAGTTCAGCCAGTGGAACAGGAATATAGTCTTCAGCCTGCATACGAACCATACTCCTGATTTTGTCATCAGGAACTTTGGGGAATGTTGCAAATCTGACTATAATGTCCTGGTTATTAACTCCAAGGACAACATTCTTTCCCCTGAATTTGTTCTGTCCCATTAATTTCACAATGCACTCAGATAAAAGATCCGGATCGGCAACCTTTCCTTCTTTTACGGCGCCTTCAGGAAGATCAATTCGTCCCCATGCGGAAATTGCCGGATTCTTCTTGTTTCCGGTAATTTCAACGGCTCTTATCTCTTTTGAATCCATCTCCAAACCAATAATATGCTTTTTGAAAATCTCCATAAAAAACCTCAAGATACTTCTTCTATTAAAATTTCTTTCAGATCTGTAAGGCTGCTTTTCAGCAACCGTGATACCTTTCGCTGATTAATGCCAAGGGAATCGGCAGTTTGCTGCTGTGTTCTGTTTTTGAAAAACAAACTGTAAATTACTTTTTTCTTTAATCCGGTCAGCTTCTGGATTGCCTCATGCAATACTATCCTGTCTTCAATGGGCAATTTAAAGCTCTCATATCTGATACAGCCTATTTTGTCCAGGTTAAGCTCATCTATTGAAACCAGTCCGGCTTTTAGTATTTCAGATATACCTTCTTTTTTGATATTGAGCTTTTCCGATATATTTGCTTCCGACGGCAGTTCAAAAGTTTTTTCATAATACTCTTCAAGATAATTCACAGCCTTCTTCTGAATATTATCTATAAAGCCCGGCTTGTAGTATTTCATCTCTTTTCTTATGTAATGCCTTATCTCACCAATAATACAATGGGTGGCATAGGTTGCAAATGTGTTCATGTTCTTGTCAAAGCGAGTCAATGCCTTCATAACGCCTTCGTACCCGGCCTGTACAGCATCCTCATTGAGTATACCGCCGCTAAGGGTACAGGTTATATATTCAATAAGCGGTTTTGAAGCTTTTAAGAGCTCGGATAAATTGGCCTCGGTCGGATCAGAACTGTATTTCGTGTATGCATCATTAATTCTGGCATTGAATGTCGACATACTACATACCCCCTAACGAAGTTACAGTAGTAAAGATAGGCAGATAGAGTGATATCAGCATGCCTGCGACTGCAAAACCGATTACTATTATCGCAATTGGCTGGATTAAAGCCTGAAGTCCTCTGGTTGTTGTCTGGACCTCCTGTTCATAGAATTCTGCCACTTTTTCCAACAATTCAGGAAGTGTACCCGATTCCTCACCAACTGCCACCATCTGAATAACCATGGGCGGGAATAATCCGCTTTGTTCTAAAGTTGATGCAATACTCTTTCCTTCCTCTATACCCTGCACGGTCCTTTTAACCGATTCTGAGATAAGGTCACTGCCGGACGTCGGCCCGGCGCTTTCAAGAGCCTTTACAACAGTAATGCCTCCCTGAAGCAAAGTTGATAAAGTTCTGGTAAACCTTGCTATTACTGTTTTAAGCAGCAGGTCTCCAAAAACCGGCATCCTGAATTTGTATTTTTCCCACAAATCATGGCCGGTCCTGCTTTTTGCAAATAGCATTAATCCAGACACTACTGCAACAGTTGCAGCAATCCAAATATAATAATAACTTCTCAAAGATTCGGAAAGATTGAATATTACCTGACTGATTTTAGGTATGACAGCAGTATCAGGAATCAGTTTCTGAAAAACAGGTACAAGAAACACCACCATGGCAACAAACATTACAATTGCAAAAATACCAATGGTTCTTGGATAGGATATGGCGGATTTTACCTCGTCCCTTAACACTTTCTCTTTCTGAAGCTGCTCGGAAAGTCTAAGAAGTGAATTTTCCAGCATACCTCCTGTCTCACCCGCATTTATCATAGAAACATACAGATCGCTAAAAATATTCGGATAGAGACTGAAGGCTTCTGTGAGGTTCATACCTCCTTCAACGTTGCTGTGAATATTAGAAAGCGCATTTCTCAGCATGGCGTTATCCACCTGCTGTGAAAGCGTATATATTGCACGGGTTACAGGAATACCTGCTGCCAGCATGGCAGAGAGCTGACGGCTGAAAAGCGCCAAATCAGAAATAGTAGGCTTTTTTTCATTATTGATAAAGCTGCTTTTCTTTTTGGGTTTATTCTCTTGCAACTCAATAATTGATAAACCCATATTTTTCAGCTTATCAATTGCCTGACTGCAATTATCTGCAGATACCTGGCCGCTGATTAATTGCCCTCTGTTGTCAAGACACTCATAGCTATAATAGTTCATCTTGGTTGATCACCTTTCGCGTAATACTAAGAAAGAACTAAAGGAAAAACTTATTCTGAAGTTGTCTTTCAACCTCTGACCGGTCGATACAACGTTCCAAAACAGCTTTCTGGCTGATCTTGTTTTCGAAATAAAGTCTTATCAAAGCCTGATCCAGTGTTTGCATGCCGGCACTGTGTCCGGTCTGGATCGCGGAGTAAATCTGATGTTCTTTACCATCACGTATCATGCTCCGGATAGCGGGCGTATCAACCATATATTCGACGGCAACAACTCTCCCCTTGCCGTCAGCTGAAGGTACAAGGGTTTGTGATATTACGGCTCTCAAAGAATTGGACAATTGCTGCCGGATTTGCATTCTTTTTTCATTACTGAAAGAGTCAATAATTCTGGTAATTGTCAACGGAGCTGTCTGAGTATGAAGTGTTGACAATACCAGATGCCCTGTTTCAGCCGCTGTCAGAGCTATACCAATACTTTCTGTGTCGCGCATTTCTCCTATCATAATTACGTCCGGGTCATGGCGAAGCACATGTCGGAGGGCCGAAGCAAAGCTGTGGGTATCATTTCCAAGTTCCCTTTGCCTTACGGTGGACTTTTTATGCTTGTGCAGAAATTCTATTGGATCTTCTATGGTTACTATATTGCACGCCCGTGTGCTGTTGATGATATCAATCATTGCGGCAAGAGTTGTTGATTTACCGCTTCCGGTGGGTCCAGTAACAAGAATCAAACCACGCGGAAGTGAACACAGCCTTTTTATGTCTTCGGGAAGTCCAAGCTCGTCAAAGTCCGGTATTCTGAACGGAACTGCTCTGAATGCCGCTGCAAGAGTTCCCCGCTGGAACATGATATTTCCGCGGAACCTGGCACAACCCGGAATTGAATATGAGAAATCCAATTCATAATCCTTTTCCAGAGCTTCCCTTTGGTAGTCCTTAAGCATTGGAATTATAAGCCCTTCCATGTGGGCATCGGTCAATGGAGGAGCATCCAAACGAATCATTTCCCCATTGATTCTTATGCACGGTGATATACCAGCTACCAAATGAAGATCCGATCCGTCGCTTTCTACGCATATCCGCAACAAATCGTCAATGCTGTATTCATATGAGGGTGAAACATTATCAAACCGCATAATTACACCATTCCTGTTTTCTATTCATTTGCACCATCCGTCAGAGGATTATCTATCATTTTTATTACATCCTTGACATACTGGACTACATCTGGTGATGCTTCCAGATACATTATGTAATAATGATTATCGTCACGGGCTACATTCTTGGATATGGTGAACTTGTCTTCCGGCAGACCAGTAATTTCACAGATCAGATCACGTCTATTCTTAAGCTTTGTTGTGCCACTTGAATGATTTGAATAGTCAACAGGAACCTTTATCTCCTCAGATGCAACATCAATCTCTTCAAGCTGTGCGAGGACATGAAGTCTGTAATCCTGAGGACAGAACACCATTACACTTTTTACAAACTGAGGGAAACTGAATGTATAAAATTTTACGTTTTTTTCGTTTTCAATACTTCTTAACCTTGCCATGGCTTCTTTTGCGGTAATATTCCTTAGATTGTAAACTGCCATATGATCCTGTTCCAGATTGTCCTTAATATCAACCTGATTAAGAACGGAAAGTGCTAAATTAACTGCTTCCTGGGTACCGCTAAGCCAGACGGTCTGCATTCTTCTTGAAAGCGAAACAACGTTTATATCGATATTGAGCTCCTGGATTACATCTTTAGCTTTTTCAGATGTAAGATATTGCAGGTCTTTTCTTTTAAGCACAAAGTTGTTGGATAGAGTATTCTGTGGTATATCCAACTGGGTTTTAATTTCATTGGCAAGAGCTGCATCTTCTTCGGTACCGTAAATCCAAAGTGTCATGGGGTTGGAATCTATTATGAGTCCTCCGTAAAATCCCATATCATTGAGAACATTATTCAAAAGATCAGCAGAAATATGGGTTAAAGTTACAGGACTTAACTTGTATTCCTCACTCCAGTATGCATTTTCCGCTTTATCAAGCATTGCAACAAGCTGAGCTACTTTTGATAAATCACCTGGAAGCCCCTGTACCCAAATTACTTTATCATTGGTGTCCAGAGTAACTTTCTTTACAGGTATGGACAAGGCATCAATCTGTGAAGACAATACATCTGCACGTATGTACTTCAGATTGAACTTTGTAAGGGCAATCTTGTCCAGATAGTTTTTCTCAAGACTTTCCCTTGTTCCGGCTATAATCGTATTATTATCCTTTATGTATTCCATGCCCACTGATTTAAGCAAATAATCAAGGGCTTCTTCGCAAGTAACACTCTGAACAGAAGAATCTACTTTAACAGGTTCTTCTGTATAGACAATATTGCTACCCATATTGACAGCCAGAGCCGATAATACATCACGAATATCAGCATTTCTGACATTCAGTGAAATAACAGAATCTCCTTTTTGGGACAAAGGTGAAAGTACTACGGTCTCGTTTACTGCAAATACAGGAAGATTAAACTGGGATAAAATCGTTATAACAAGCATTAACCAAATAAGATATTTATTTATTTTCATAACCTATGCCCACCTGTCGTTAGTTAATTACTTTGCCTTCTCTGAAATATTCAATGTATTGGTGTCGCTTCCATTGCTTATTGTTACAGATTCTTTGTCAATACTTATAACTTCCCAGGAGCTGTCGCCTACAAGACTTCCGACCCCTACTATGGAAGAAAGATTATCTGATTCAAGAATTGCCAGGGGCCGCTCTTCAGAAAAAATAATGCCTGTAAGAGCAAAAGGAGACTCAAAGGGGTCTTTTTTAACAGAAGACTCCTTATCATTAATGTTCCTTGTTGTCTGAGGTAAAATAATAACCTGATTTCCGTTTTCCAGTCCCGCCCAGTCTGGCGGTTCAGATGAGACTTTGGATGATTTTCCCGATTTAGACAGTACCACTATTGCAACAATAATCAGCACTATCAGAATCGGAATCAGATAAGTCAAGGACTTGTTTTCTTCAAGAAATTGTTTTATTGCCGCGTTTTCTGTCTTGATCATATAAGCTGATATCCCCTTCCCCAAAATTAAAAACTTTGATGTAACTTAGATAATTTTCATAGTAATTGTCAATTTTAACCTGATTTGTTTATATATTATTACATTTTTCCCATAAATACAAGTACTGAATACAAGTAATGCTAATAGTTAATTTTTTATCATACTTTTTTATTTAATTGTAAAAAAATCATATTTTTTAGAAAATTAATAGGAATCCAGGTCCTGCTAAAACAGTCAGGACAACAGACGTTACAATGAAAGGACCAAAAGGTATGGCAGATTTTCTGTTAAGCTTTTTTAATATCATAAGAATAACTGAAAAAATGCTTGCTATTAAAAAGGACATTATAAGAGAAATCAAAGTCAACTTCAGGCCAAGTACCAGGCCTATGGGAAGATATATCTTAACATCTCCCATACCCATACCGCCGTCATTCCGGTATATTGCAAAAGCAATCAACGCAATAAAAAAGAGTATGCCGGAAGCTGATACCATTCCGATAAGCGGAGCGTACCAGAGCGGTGAATCATAGAATATAACCGGTCTGCAGAGAGCATGAAAAAGAAAAACTCCTGTCCCTCCCACAAGGCCTGAAATAACAAGGCCATTGGGTATAATCATATATTTAAGATCAATAAAAGCAACCGGAATTAATACTGTAATCAGAAAAATTGCAGCTACTGTTTCAATTGTAAATCCATATCTCAAAAAAGTAAGAAGCCACAACAAGCCTGTCAAAAGTTCCACAACAGGATATTGTATTGAAATGGGCTTTTTGCATTCCCTGCACTTCCCGCCAAGTATTATGTAACTGATTACGGGAATTAAATCAGTTTTTCTAATTTTTGATCCACAGTTCGGACAATGTGAATGAGGTAATACAATAGATTTTTTCAAAGGAATCCTGTATATGCAGACATTAAGGAAAGAACCTACGCACATTCCGGCGATTAAAGCCAGAATGCTGAAAAATAATTTCATAGGCAGTGAGTCAAACATCAGATCATTCCCTTCATCTTTCGTGCTTTGTATAATTCATCGGATTCAGGGATATCAATCTTTAAATGATTCTCACCGTCTATTATTATACATTCCTTGCCAAATGTAATTTGTCCTATAATTGATGCTTTAATATCATTCTGATGAAGAATTTTTAAAAGTCCGTTTCCGTTTGGAGTAGTAATGAGCATGCAGCCACTTGATATGAGTTTCAAAGGATCTATATTAAGAAAATTGCATATTCTCCTGGTATGCTCTAAAATCGGAATTTTTCTCTTTTCAACCTGAAGGCCATATCCGCTTGCGTTTGATATTTCCCAAAGCGCTCCAAGAACTCCGCCCTCGGTAACGTCATGCATGGCTGAAACTCCGTAGTTCGCCGCAAGCATCCCTTCTTTTACAACGCTGATATTTCCCAAAAGTTTTTTGCTTTCTTCTACAAATTCGTCACCGAATTCCCTTCTGAATTCTTCCTCAAAATAATAGGAAAGTATAACCGTACCTTCGGTGGCGGCGTAATTGGTAAGGATTATATCATCACCTGGTTTTGCGCCCTCGGTTGTGATAAGTTTCCCTTTTTTGACCCTGCCAATTGCTGTTACGCTCAAAACCATACGGTTTACTGCGTCGGTAATCTCAGTATGCCCGCCGATTATATCTGCATTGACCAATTCAGAAGCAATTTTTAGCTGTCTCATTATCTTTTCTATTTCTTCAGTTTCAGTACCGACGGGCGCAAGAATAGTTACCATTAATGCCAGGGGCTCGGCCCCGGCTGAAGCAAGGTCATTGCAAGCTATATTTACACCTAAAAAACCGGTTTCGTCATCAGAACCGGTTATGGGGTCAGTTGTAACTACGCATAAATCGCTTCCCAGATCCAAAGCCGCACAATCCTCACCTATTTTCGGAAGGCTTATAACTTCGTTTCTTTTAGGTTTGTCATACATTTTAAGCAGTTGTTCCAATATATCATTAGGAATTTTACCTATGTTTAGCTTCAAGCTGTTGATACCTCCTCATTGTGTTGATTAGCCTTCATGTCCTTGATTTCCTGTATCAGGTCACGAGTGGTCTCAATTAACCTGCTGGAAATATGACGTTTCTGGTTGGGATCTGAATAGCATGTTACAAGCCTGCTGAGCCACTGTGAACTTTCATTTAAATGTCCGAGTCTTTTACTGAGTTCTCCTATTATAAACATGCAAACATACTCATCAAATTTGCCATCGGTAAGTTCTTCCCCATGAAATGCTATCTTATAATTCTTCAATGCAAATTCAAGGAACCTGTTCTCCTGTTCTTTATCTCCCTTGTATCGATAAAGCCATGCAATTCTGAGACATATCTTTGCAATTTCAGATTTTTCGGCCTCCATAGCCATGAGGTTCATTAAAACAATTTTAAAGGCTTCCAGGGATTTTTCTATGTCTCGTGGACCGGTAAAAGAACGCTTTTTCCATTTAGGCGTAATTAACTCTCTTATCTTAGATCTCTCGTACCTGCTCACTTTTTCAAAAGTTGTTACATGTGAGGCATATCCGCATTCGGGACAAATAACCGCCTCATAAAAAATTGGGTTTTCACCCTCGTACCATGGACAAAAATCGGTGTCCTGCCTCAATAGTTTTATTAATTTGGACTTCACCTTTGTATATTCAATAGTTGACTCGCAGACAGGACATGTTATTTTCGAATTATACAGGGAACTAACCTCTTCCATAGCTCTCTCCCTAATTAATTATTGGCTATATTTTCATAACAATTATATATATACCACAATAATTGTATTTTATAAGATTTTTACTACTTCGGTTTTTTCCACTGCTTCGTCAATGAGGCCTTGTTCATCCAATACCTTCTCATATTCCAGACATTTTTCAAGTGAAGGCCTTGTTACAGGATGTCTTGCGACAAATATGGTACAGCAGTCTTCGTAAGGAAGTATGGAAGTATCATAAGTGTCTATTCTTTTCGCTATATCTATAACTTCATTTTTGTCCATGCCGACCAAAGGACGGTATACAGGCATAGAGACCGCATGGTTAGTTACAAGCATGCTCTCCATTGTCTGGCTTGCCACCTGGCCTATGGATTCACCGGTGACAAGACCAAGTGAACCACTTTTTTCAGCAATCCTTTGAGCGATTTTCATCATGTACCGTCTCATGATAATTGTCAGGTATTCATGAGGACATTTTTCATTTATCTTGAGCTGAATGTCTGTAAAGGGTACAATGTGAAGATTTATACCCATACAGTACCGGGAAAGTATTTCTGCCAATTTTACAACCTTATCCTTTGCCCTGTCGCTGGTATAAGGATAACTGTGAAAATAGACCGCATCAATTGTTACTCCACGCTTTGCAATCATCCATCCGGCAACGGGACTGTCAATACCTCCCGACAAGAGAAGTGTTGCCTTGCCTCCGGTACCTGTGGGAAGGCCTTTCGCACCCGGAATGATTTCCGAATATAGATAGGTGCTTTCCCTTACCTCAACATAAAAGATAAAGTCGGGATTATGAACATTTACTTTCAGGGACGGGAAGTTGGCCAGAATATATCCACCGAGGTCTGCGCAAATCTGCGGTGAATTAAGAGGGAATTTCTTGTCTCCCCTTTTTGCTTCCACTTTGAAAGTTTTATACTGATATTTTTTCAGCATTTTATCTATTGTTTCCAAAGTTTTGGCTTTAATGGCGTCATAGTCGGATTCTACTTTTTCAACAGGACTTATTGAGGCAATACCAAAGATTTTTTGAAGCCTAATAATTGCCTCGTCCCAATCAAACCCCTGGTCTGAAGACTCAACATAAATCCTGCTCTGAGAGCGGGTTACAGTGACTTTTCCCAAAGGACTGAGCCGGTCTTTTATATTTCTCATCAACTGATTCTCAAAAATTTTCTTGTTAAGACCTTTCAAAAATATTTCTTCATATCTGACCAAAATTACTTTTTCCATAGTAACCTCTCTTTACATTTTTTGTACAGTTCCCATTATTTCAGATATGGCTTCCGAACAGATTATTGCCTCATGTTCAGTATTATCCCCCGAAAAACTTAAACGAATAGCGCCCTTTGCCCATTCAGGCGAAAGACCAATTGCTTTAAGAACACGGCTTACCGTATTTTTCCTTGAGTGGCAGGCAGAACCGCTTGAAACGTAAATCTCTTTCATTTCAAGAAAATGAAGAACGGTTTCTGACTGTACGCCTTTTAAGGATATATTGAGGATATTGTCAACTCCGTCTTCCGGAGAATTGACCCGAAGCATTGGACCTAATGATGCTGTAAGCCTTTCCATAAGAAGTTCGCGAATTTTTCCGCAGGTTTTCGAATCTTGTTCCATTCTTTCAAATTTCATGGAAGCCGCAAGTCCGAAACCGGCAATTCCCGGCACATTCACAGTCCCGGATCTTAAATTGCGTTCATGGCCTCCTCCGGAAATAATGGGATGTAGCCTTGCTCCTTTACGCATAAAAAGCATTCCCACCCCTTTGGGGCCGTGGATTTTATGGGAGCTGAAGGAAATATAATCAGCTTCAAGTTCCCGCACATTGATGGGTATTTTACCGTATGCCTGAACAGCATCCACATGGAACAAGGTTTTCTTATTCCTTGACTTAATAATATGTGATGCTTCCACTACAGGTTCAATGGTTCCCAATTCATTGTTGACAGCCATTATATTGACCAGAATTGTATCATCCCGGATTTTTGCTTTAAGCTCATCAAGAGATATACGGCCAAATTCATCAACGCTTAAGTACTCTACTTCGTATCCTATTGCGCTGAGGGCATTTAAGGATTCCTGGGCAGCATCATGCTCCACCGGTGATGATATAATGTGCTTTCCTGTGCGTTTAAACGCCTCTGCCGTACCCTTTAGCGCCATATTTATAGATTCTGTCCCGCCGGAAGTAAAAACAATTTCCTCAGGCTGGGCTTTTATGGTTTCAGCCAATGTCCTTCTTGTGTTCTCAAGAATTCTTTCAGCCCGAATACCAAGGGCATGCAAAGAGGACGAGTTTCCAAACTCTTCACTCATCAGCCTTGCCACAAGTTCAACTACTTCTTTATATGGTTTTGTAGTCGCACTGTTGTCAAAGTATATCATGTTAAAACCTTCCGTAACTGAATTATTTCGCAATAATTGTTATCCAGCACTTAAACCTCAACTTCAGCTGTGCTTAACCTGTATAATTTTGCATCAACTTTGTCCTTGTCAACTGTAAGTATAGCATAGGTCCGCCCGGCTACACTTCTGGGGAAACCTAAGCTGCCTGGGTTGACGATAAGGGTTGATGCTTCCTTTTTTATAAGTGGAATATGAGTATGGCCAAAAAGCACAACATCCAGGTTTTCATCCTTAGCTTTCTTTTCAAGCCTTGATGTTCCGTTTTTTACATTGAAATAATGGCCATGAGTAATAAAAATTCTTTTTCCTTCTATTTCAAAAATGATTTCTTCGGGCATGTCCGCATAAAAGTCGCAATTGCCCATCACAGAAATAATGTTTATATGGGGATATTCATTTTTTATAATCCTGGCATCCTTGCAAAAATCGCCAAGATGAATAATTGTATCAATATCCGGATGAGCCTTTATAGTTCCTCTCATTCCGATTAAATCCCCATGGGTGTCACTAACAATCAAAAACTGCCTCATAATATCTCCATCTTTTTTATATCTTGAGCAAGAAGCCTGAAAGCCCGGCTTCTGTGACTAATTTGATTTTTTATTTCCGGATCAATCTGTGCCAGTGTCAAATTATATTCAGGCACGAAGAAAATTGGATCATATCCAAACCCGTAGTCACCTTTGGCTTCATAGGCGATCCGCCCTTCGATGGTGCCAGTGTAGGTTTTTTCAATAGACTTGGAAACAAGTGATGCCACACATCTGAACCTCGCAGTGCGGCGCTCTTCGGGTACATCTTTTAAGAGTTCTATAATTCGCTTGTTTCGTTCAGTGTAAGGCAAATCAGCCATAAATCTGGCAGAGTGGATTCCCGGATCACCATTCAGGAAGTCGATCTCCAGGCCGCTGTCATCAGCTATTACAATGTCACCGGTAAGATTATGAATTGCCCTTGCTTTGATAAGTGAGTTTTCTTCAAAAGTTGAACCTGTTTCTTCAATTTCAAGGTCGATACCTTCATCTTTCAAAGACTTTATGTCAAAACCGCAGCCGTATAAAAGCGCCTTGATTTCTTTTACTTTTCCTTCATTCTTTGTCGCAACAATTATCTTTTGCATTTTCCTTCTGATCTACTCCTTGGAAAGTAATACATTACGCTGTATTTCTATAAGTTTTTCTATACCAGATTGGGCAAGGTCAAGCAAATTGTCAAACACTTTTCTTGGGAAGGGATTTCCCTCGCCTGTAGCCTGTACCTCTATCAATTCACCTGAGGATGTCATTACAACATTCATATCAACAATAGCCCTTGAATCTTCCTCATAACAAAGGTCCAATAGCTCCTGGTTATCAACATAACCAACACTGATACCGGCTACAAAATCCCGAATCGGAATCTCGCTTATAATGTTATTGTTCACCAGAAACCCACAGGCATCCATTAAAGCCACAAAACCTCCTGTTATTGCAGCAGTTCGGGTACCTCCGTCAGCCTGAATGACATCACAATCTATTGTTATGGTTCTCTCACCTAATACCTTAAAGTCCACAACTGATCTTAACGACCTTCCTATAAGACGCTGGATTTCATTTGACCGGCCATTGATTTTAAGAAGGTTTCTGTCCCTTGCATTCCTGCTGATGGTAGCTCTTGGCAGCATATCATATTCAGCGGTGACCCAGCCTTCGCCAGTCCCCTTTCTGAATGGGGGCACCCTGTCTTCCACACTCGCTGTACAGATAAGTTTTGTGTCGCCAAACTCAACTAATACTGAACCTTCAGCGTATTTAATAAAATCACGAGTGATTTTCACTTTTCTTAATTCATTGTTTTTTCTGCCATCAACTCTCACTTTTTCCATCACAGACCTCTCGAATTTTTTCTTATAATATGTTATCACATGTGTTTCTTGTTATCCAGAAAATAAACAAAGAATATGAAAATTATGGGTCAGATTAATTCGGCTTATTAACTCTTTTTGGCAGTGCGTACAAATATGGGTTATAAGAATAAAAACGCACTCACCTTCAATGTGTGAGTGCGTGTAAAGATCCCTTAAAAAAGGGTTTTAAATTCGTTACATTATTAACTACATAATATACATAATCTACATAGAATTAAGTATTTGAATAATGCTGTTGGCAAGGGATTCAGCGGCTTTTTGTCTGAATGAACTTGTGTTGAGCTTAGCCATATCATCAGGATGGGACATACAAGCTATCTCAGCCAGGACCGCAGGCATTTTAGTCTTTCTCACTACAACCAGGTTGCCGTTGGCTTTAAGTCCGATGTTGCCTGTGCCAAGATCTTTTACAAGATTATTCAGGATAATATTTGCATAAGCCTTGCCATTATAGCTTGTGGGATAATAGAGCGCCATGGAACCTTTATAACCATCGGGCATTATATTGTTATGAATACTTACAAACAGTGCTGCATTTCTCTTATTGGCATATTCCGCCCTGTCATCAAGGGAAACAAATACATCAGTGGTCCTTGTGCTCTCAACATTTACTCCTTTAGACTTCAAAATTTCCATACACTTCATTGCTATATCAAGGTTATAATCTTTTTCATAGTAAGTACCGACAGTTCCGCCCGGATCGCTTCCCCCATGACCAGGATCAAGCACTACAAGTTTTGAACCAGAAGTACCTGAATTCTCAGCAACAACCAATAGTTCATTGGATCCTGAGCCTTCGATGATCTTGAATTTTTGTCCGGCATTAGTTTTGTCAAGCATCAAAAATGAATTCTGCAGTGTTGTATACGTAGCCACAGTCTTGACTAACGAGTTATTCAGGACCAAATTACCTGAGCCAAGATCTACAATGGATTTTGGCATCATAAAGGTAACTGTGCCGCTTTTTTCATTTTCGTCAGTAATAATATCACTCTTGGAATTAAGATAACGACTGACTATTCCGTTATTTATAATTTTCAGCACTACACTTGAACCGTCGCCCAGTTCAACATTCTTCATGGAAGAAGGAACTCCCCTTGAAGGATCAGTGGTTTCGGTGGGAGTAGGGGTCTGTGACGGTTTTGGGGTAGTTGAAGGTTTAGGAGTTGTTGAAGGCGAAGGAGTCGCAGAAGGCGCAGGTGTCTGCGTACTCGCACTTCCTGCCTTGATATTAAATACAGTATTTCCATTTGATACGGATGAAGTAAAAGTAATACTGTTAAAGTATGAAATTCTGATAATAGTGCTGTTACTTTCTTTATTGTAATTAATCAGAATTCCGCGGATAATATCGTTTCCGGTTAAGAACCCGTTAGTAAATCGGTTGTCTTTACCGGGTATTGTAATTTGCAGTATTTTCTCCTTTTCGCGCAATTCATAACGAGGTGCGGAAGTACTGGATGTCTGGGTAACTGAAGTTCCCTTCAAGGTTACAATACATGTGTTCCCGGACATCTCCCATGATAATGGACCACTCTGTTTGATTACAGAAGCCTGGGTTCCCTGGTTTCCTGAGGAAGCAGGATTTGAAGGTGCTGGTGTTGCAGAGGTTGAAGGCTTTGGAGTGGCAGAAGGCGTCGGGGTAGTTGAAGGTTTAGGTGTAGTAGTCGGTGTCGGAGTTGGAGTTGGAGTTGCAGTGCCAGAAGTATTCCCCGTGCCTTTAAATCCTTTAATAGTCAAAACAACTGCTTTTCCGTCAGAAGAAGACTGCAGTGAATAATCAGGGTTTTTATTTAGTTCAACAACGACATTAGTCCTTTTTGGGTCAGAGAGATTTGCAAGACGAATTTGGCCCACAGAACCCTTGTTGACGTCAAATCTTACCGTATTAGGAACAGAAGTGTCTGAAATTTCGAATATAAGGCGATAATATGTAATTGATCCCTCGGGAGGAATCACATAATGCTTGGCAATCTTTGTTGAAGAGGTAAGAATTTTAACCACTTCAGAATCACTTGTCTGGGAATACTGAATTTTGGATACTTCTCCCCCCACAGACTTTTCAACTTCATTTAAAGCGTAAACGCTTAGAGACATGTTCAGAAATACAGAGATAATTAGCAAAAAAGAAAGCAATATCGACATTATCTTTTTCATTTTGCACCTCTTAAGCTTTTTCTTTCGTAACAAGTATATTTTACCACTTTTTTGTCATATTTTTTTAAACAATCATATTACAAATTCATTACCTAAAGACAATTTCACTAACTTAAGAGTTATTTATCAACTTATACAAATTCTTTGTCATACAATTAATACTACAAGTCTATAAGGTCATAATCCATAAAAGAATAAAAACAAAAGACTAAGACAATTTAATTAGCCTTAAGCTTTAGCATAATCACTGTTGTAAAACAACTTTAGACCTCATAAAGATTCTATTCAAATATATATATCGGCTTTTTGGGATGATCGGATTCAGAGTATGAGTACATGCATCCGCAGAATTTCTGCATGTAATAGCCCTTGGCTCTGGACAAATTCTTTCCTTTATAGTACAGTTCCCTGAAATCCTCATAGTAGAACAGAAGACCATACCTATTGGCGGTATCCTCAGCTATTTTACGTATGAGTTCATGATCCTGGTAAGGGCTTATCAACAGACTTGTGGAAAAAGCGTCAAAGCCTTTTTCTTTGGCTTCTCTGGCAATTCTGTCAAGCCTTAATGAATAGCATGTCCGGCACCGGACTTCTTTTTCCCTGCTAAGATTATTTTTCCAGTATTCAAGACCTGATTCATTCTGAAATGTAACAGGAATGCCATAATCGGAAGCCATTTTATTTACAGCTTCCCTGCGTTTAATATATTCCTCCTCAGGATGTATGTTTGGATTGTAGAAAAAGCCTGAAAGCTCAATTTCCGGAATATTTATCAATTTATCAACTATTGCCACCGAACAGGGGGCACAGCAAATATGAAGCATCAATTTCATCTTGTACTATCCTCTCTGATTCTCTCTGCCAGATTTCTATGGGCTTCTGAGCCCAACACTTCTTCCGGGTCGGGGAGATTTTCTGATGCGTTGAAAATATATTCCTGCTTGACTTTAAGTATCCTTCTGACCGATTCATCAATTCTGTCTTCAGATATTCTTCCGTTTTTGACTGCCTGAAGCAAAGCATCAAAAGCAGTTTCAAAATTCCTGGGCAGAAGCAGGATATCCACTCCGGCTTCAACTGCCAGAACTACCGCTTCTTCCTCTGAAAAATACGATGAAATAGCACTCATTTCAAGGCCGTCGGTAATTATAACCCCGTCAAATTTCAACTCTTTTCTCAGGATATCTGAGAGAATTGTTTTTGACAATGTGGCAGGAAGTTCATCATTGGTAATATGAGGAGTCAATACATGGGCAGTCATCACCATTGGCACACCTGCTTCAATTCCTGCCCTGAAAGGGAGAAATTCCACATTTCTCAGCCTGTCTATATCATTTTCAACAATTGCAATTCCTGTATGACTGTCCTGAATTGTATCCCCGTGTCCTGGAAAATGTTTGATTACAGGGATAACTCCATTTTCCATGGTGGCTTTGACAGCTTCGGTAACCATTACAGAAGCTATTTCCGGGTCAGATGAATATGCTCTTTTGCCTATTACTTTGTTCAGCGGATTACTGAAAATATCAGCCACAGGAGCGAAGTTGAGATTAAAACCAAGACTTTTGATTTCTTCGGATATAGCTTTAGAGACATTGTACGCATTTTCCGGATTTTTCGTAAGTCCAATTGTATATGGGTCAGGCATTTGGGTTGAGCGAAGCTTTTCAGCTTTGTTAAGCCGGGTTACAATTCCACCTTCTTCGTCAATACCGATGAACATTGGAATTGTTGAAGATTCCTGCAAATCCTCAATAAAAGTTTTGGTCTGGGGTATGCTGTATATGTTTTGTTCAAAGAAAATAAAACCCCCGGGTTTGTATGTTTCAATAATCTTTCTTAAATCATCATCAAGTGAGAGCTGGCGCTGCCCGTCCTCATTCATTCTTCTTGTAATGAAAAACATCTGCCCGATTTTGTCCTCGACAGACATTGAACTAATCAAATCATCGATATTGTCGGAAGGTTCGTCGGTTGCAGGGGAATCAGAAGGCAAAGAAGGACCGGACGGCATTTCAGTCACTCCATCATTATCTCCTTCTCCGGAGTTTCTGCCGGGGTTCTTAAGGAATGAACATGATGAAATAATCAATGCAGATAATAGTATAAAAAGCAAAAGCTTGATTTTCAAAATTAATACACCTGATTTCAAAGTTTCACTTTCAGAGAAATTTCATGCCTGATTTAAGTTCATGGCCATTGGCATATTGATATGGCGTCATTCTCTTCCCGGAGCCTGCCTGGATTTCTTTAATAAGAATTGCACCATCCAGAGTTTTAACCAGCATGCCATCTTCATTTACATCAAGAATAACTCCGGGCTCTTCGTTATTTAAGACATCTAAGTCTCCAATCCTGGAGCTCCAGATTCTGAATTTTAAACCCGAAAGCTCGGTCCATGCCCCCGGCCAGGGAGTTGTTCCCCTGATGGTATCATGAATCTTGCGGGAAGTATTATACCAATTAATATGCCCTGTCTCTTTATCAATTTTGGGCGCATAAGTAGCCAGGCTTTCATCCTGCTTTGTCCTTATCAAAGTCCCGTTTTCAAGAGCTCTGAGGGTTTTAATAAGAGTCTTTGCACCTTGTAAAGACATTATGTCGTGAAGTTCTCCTACCGTCATATCGACAGGTATTTCAATTTCATCTTTCAGTAGCATGTCCCCGGTATCGAGGCCAATATCAGTAAACATAGTAGTAATGCCGGTTTTTGATTCGCCGTTGATAATTGCCCAGTGGATTGGAGCCGCACCCCTGTACTTTGGAAGAAGAGAACCATGTACATTAATGGTCCCGTATTTGGGAATATCCAGTACACTTTGGGGCAATATCTGTCCAAAGGCACATGTAACCGTAACATCGGGATTAAGTTTTCTGAGTGCTTCTATAGTATCAGGCTCTTTTGAGAGTTTCACGGGCTGAAAAACCGGAATATTGCATGACATAGCATATTCTTTTACCGGTGGTGGTGTGAGGACATAGCCTCTGCCCTTTGGCCTGTCTTCCTGAGTAACTACACCAACAACCTCATACCCATTTTTGACAAGTGCCTTTAATGAAGGCACTGCAAAATCGGGCGTACCCATAAACAATACTCGCATGTCTATTCATTCTCCACATCAACAAATTCGTATACTTTCTGGTCAAACAGGATGCCATCCAGGTGGTCAATTTCGTGGCATAAGCATACAGCCAACAGATCTGTCCCTTCAACCTTTCTTTTCTTGCCGTTCCTGTCCAGGTATTCAACCACAACTCTTGCAGGTCGTTTAACTTTACCGTAAACACCAGGAATGCTGAGACATCCTTCTACATGGTCCTGCTCACCTTCCTGTTCCACAATAACAGGATTGATAAGCTCAATGAGACCATCTCCGACATCTATAACAACTATTCTTTTTAAAATTCCTACCTGGGGAGCGGCAAGGCCAACACCATTTCCTGAACTATATAATGTGTCACGCATATCATCCAGTAAATCCAGGATTTTGCTGTTTATTTCTTTGACTTCCTTGCTGCGCTTGGTAAGAATCTCATCACCTTTTTTTACAATATTTCTTATTGCCATTCCAACTCTCCTTAAAAAATAAAAATTAGCTTGTAAAACAGCTTAAACTCTGCAATCAATTCTTGCTAATATTATATTATATCATTTATTGCTCTTTGCCATCAGTGCGATAACTCACATTTGAAACCTTTTCAATAAATTAATCATTGATAATGAAAAATATTAATATTCTTCCGGAATTTCAGCTTACATCAATATACTTTGCAAGTCAATCGCCAACACAGACTGTAGGACATTTCAGCTTATTATAGCATGGCCGCAGGATCAATATCCACACTGAGACTTGTCCCTTTAACGGCCAGATTTCTGAATTCATCAGAAACATAGTTCATCAGTTCAACCATTCTGTTAATGGAAAGCATCTTCACTATTATGCGCCACCTGTATCTTTTTTTTAACATAAATACCGGACTTGGCGTTGATTCAGAACAAAGAAAACCATTTTCCGAATTAAACCGGGCCAGTATATTTTCTCTTATTCTGTCTATGCTTACTTTGGCATCATTTGAGTTTTCACCCGAAACAACAATCAAACCTATATGGCAGAAAGGCGGCGAAATCATTTTATGCCTCATAACAATTTCTTTGTTGTAAAATTCCTCATAATCCTGTTTTACTCCTGCCTGAATCGCATAATCATCAATATTGTATGCCTGAAGTATTACTCTTCCCGGCTTTTCTCCCCTTCCTGCCCTTCCGGAAGCCTGGGTGACAAGCTGGAAAGTTCTCTCGCTTGCCCTGTAATCACTGTTAAATAAATAAGAATCTGCTGCAAGGATTCCAACCAGAGTTACATCCGGAAAATCATGCCCCTTGGCTACCATCTGAGTGCCGACCAGTATGTCGGCCTCTTTGTTTCTGAAAGCGTCCAGTATCTTTTGATGGCCTCTTTTACCCAAAGTGGTGTCCAAATCCATACGTATTGTCCTGAATCCCGCGTAGTGATTTGCAAGTTCATTTTCAACCTTCTGGGTTCCTGTTCCAAATGGTCTGATATTATTGCTTCCGCAATCCGGACATACATTGGGAATGGGACTTGAGTATCCGCAGTAATGGCAGATAACCTGCCTGTTAAATGTATGGACCGTAAGTGAAATGCTGCAGTTGGGACATTTCGTTACATATCCGCAGTCCCTGCATAACAGGAAGGAAGCATATCCCCTTCTGTTCAGAAAAACTATGCTCTGCTCACCGTTATTTTTATTTTTTATAAGTTCATCTTCAAGTCTCCTGCTTAAAACACTTCTGTTTCCGGCTTTAAGTTCCTCCCTGAGATCAATGATTTCGACCTTTGGTAAAGGAAGTTCATTGGGCCTGTTTTGAAGTTTATAAAGCCTGATTTTTCCGTTTAAGGCTTTGTAATATGTTTCTATTGAAGGAGTCGCGGAGCCTGACACAAGAACCGCACCGTTAATATTGCATCTTGCCCTTGCTACCTGGCGGGCATCATATTTGGGAGTGCTTTCTGATTTATAGGATGATTCATGTTCTTCGTCCACAATAATGAATCCGATATTGTCAAGAGGTGCAAACACTGCTGACCTTGCGCCAATAACCACATCCACTTCTCCGGCTTTTATCTTCCTCCATTGATCGTATCTCTCTCCTTGTGAGAGCCGGCTGTGCTGTACCGCAATACGATTTCCAAACCGGCCTGTGAACCTGCTTACCATCTGTGGCGTAAGCGAAATCTCAGGAACCAGAACGATTGAAGGTCTGTTAAGTTTCATGGCAGCTTCAATAAGTTCAAGATAAACCTCTGTTTTGCCGCTTCCTGTAATACCGTGTATCAATATCTCATTGAGTTTTCTTTCCTGCAAAAGCGGAACAACCTGTTCAACAATCTCCTTCTGCTCTGAGGTAAGAACATGGGGTTCTGATTTTTCCGGATTAATATTCTCAAAAGGATTTCGCTCAACTTCCAGTTCGAAGTATTCTATCCAGCCTTTCTTTGCCAGATTGGCTATTGTTGAATAGGTGACACCTGAAATAAGCAGTAAATCCTGCAGGGTGCAACACTCTTCATTAAAGAGCATTTCCATGATTCTGACAGGATATATGCTTCTAAGTTTACCTTCTTCTACAATGCAATCAAATTCTTCTTTTGAAATGAGAGGCCTGACTGCTTTAACTGTCTTCTCACCCAAGGCTTGGTTGAAATTGTCTGTTTCTTCAAGCAGGTTATTATCTATAAGTTCTCTTATTGTTGAAAGAGTGCGCTCATCAGGATTAAGCTTCTCAAGCGAAATTCCTTCAGGATTTTTAGCCATCCTGTTCAATATTTTCTCAAGAGGAGTTGAAACGGTGATATTTTTATCTTCCAGAAAATTTAATACCGACTTCTTGCTGCTGTTCTCAGAAAACCTGATTACCTTTTGTAGTTTAAGGTTTATCCCGGCCGGAAGCATTACCCTTATGGCGTCTCCGTAGGTGCAAAAGTATCGTGTTCGCATCCAGGAGGCAAGTTTAATCATCTCCGGGGTCAATAAAGGCTCTGTATCTACAATTTCAAATATCTCTTTAAATTTTCCCTTTTGATTATCCCGGGTATGGATATCAAAAACATAACCGGTTCTAAGGGTATTTCCGCCGCCAAAGGGAACCAGTACACGCATTCCAGTTTGAATTAGCTCCGAAAATTTATCCGGAATTATGTAATCATATAATTTATCATAACTTCTGACAGCTTCCTGGAGAGCTACAGAGGCAAAGAGCATTTATATTCCTCCGGTCTTGAGAGTAATAATAAAACCATTCAGTATAACTATCTCATATAATACATGTTCCCTCTATATAAGTCAAAAAGGGATTTGCCTACTATGCAAATCCCTCAGATAAACTATATTTATCAAAGTTTCCTGAACTTAGACAATATTATATTGAATATTCCTTGGTCACATATTCAGGAATGCCACTTATATCTCCACTTATTGAAAAAACAAAGTTTGTTGAATATTTTTCAGAAATAAATTTGATCTTATCAAAGAAATGAGGATAGTCTTCCTGTTTAACGTCAAACTTGGCAAGGCCATCTACGAAAATAGTGTTAATATCATAGTTCTGGGCAATCAAACCACATATGAACGAATATAATTCCGTGAGAGTTGTAATTGGAAAATCTTTAATATTTACATAACGGATTTTGTGTTTCAGATTTGTTACCAGTGAGTCATCATGGTTAATATAGACAATATCACCGCTGCACTCCTGGAGTAAGTTGTTTGCGCTTGTTATAAGATATTTGGTCTTTCCGATGCCCTTGTGTCCATAAACAACCTTTATCATGGGTATCAATCCCCTTTCTCATCCTTCTTATTATTGTTTTCTTTAATTACTTCCATTTTGGAAACAGAGACTTCATAAGCTACCCGCTCTTCAACTTGCCCGTCAGAAAGCTTTTTCTGGTAAACTCTGCTTTGGATACGCCCCCATATCCTTATATTGTCACCAATTTCAAAAGTTCCCGCAAATCTTGCATTTCTGCCCCAGGCTATACATGGAATGTAATCGGATTTATTATAGGCTCTGTTGACCGCAAGAAGTATATCAGCAATTTCCCTGCCGAAAGGTGTGGTTCTGTACATGGGTTTTCTGCATACATAACCGTTCAGACAAATTTGATTAGGATTTTTTTGCGCCACCTCCTCCTTATGAATTTCTATTTCACGGGCGAAAACAGTAAGCATTAATTTATGCCCTTTGTTATTATTGTAATTGTTGTATGAACGAAATTGGCCTTCCACCGACAAATAATCCGATACATTGATTTTATCCGGGGATACCAGGCGTTCTGAAAACATTACGGGTATGTTGTCATAGGTATCACTTAGTCGTGGTACTTGAATAGTGGTTATGTAAAAACCTTCACCGTATACTTCATGACTAAACTCTGGGTTTGTAATAACTTTTCCGGCGATACTTACAACATTGTTTTCCAAGGCGGTGTTTTCTGTCATCTGACACTCCAACTCCTCTCAAAGTCTTTGGTACATACCGAACAAACTACTTATCTATAATTATTCAGCAGAATGTTCGTTTAGAAGCATTCCTCTTCAATATCCTTCGGCTTTAAGAAGATATTAATTAATAATTTATCAGCTAATGAAAGTAATTTCATAGCTTGTTAGTATATATTTCACCAAAAAGACAGCAGCTTAAACATCAATTTGTAAATATATCAATCTTTTATTTGCTTACCGTCAAACCTGATCTTATAATTCTCTTTCATAATAAGGTCAGAAACAGAAACACATGTGTATCCGTTGTTGGTCAGGTTCTCCAGAATGGACGGCAGAACTTTGACCGTGTACTTTGTATCATTATGGAAAAGTATTATTGAACCATATCCTACTCTGTTGATTACCCGGTTGTATATATCCTGTTCGGACATATCTTTCTTCCAGTCAAGGGAATCCACATCCCATTGTATAGTAAAATAGCCCAGTTTTTTAGCCGTTTTTATGGTAGCTGCATTGTATTCTCCATAAGGTGGCCGGAAAAGATTTGTTCTCTCTCCTGTAATTTTTTCAAGGGTATCAGTACATCTTTCAATTTCTTCTTCTATCTTGGATTCTGGAAGTTGTGCCATGTGAGCGTGGGAATATCCGTGATTTGCAACCGTATGGCCACGTTCAGAAATCAGTTTTACCATATCCGGAAATTTTTCCGCCCAAAGCCCTACTATAAAAAAAGTGCCTTTCGCATTATACCTATCCAGTATGTCAAGAATTTCAGGAATATCATCCGCACCCCAGGCACAATCAAAGGTTATTGAACATTTTTTGTCCTGACAGTCCACAGAGTAAATTGGTATGTCTTCCCTGTACTGTCCCGATGCCTCAACAATCGCTCTTCTTGCAAGATGTCCATTGATGGAAATAAGTATAATGATTATGAGTATTAAAAGGCCGGTAACTATGTACTTTTGGTAGAGATATAATATCTTCATTGATTATACCACCAAAACAGCGTTTCTGTAAAAATTCTATGGTCAATATTTTCCATATATGCTTAGGCAATAAGCATATACCGGCCTGTAATGCTTTTTTTGACAATACCTTTGAGCTCAAGATCCAGCAAAAGCTCATAAAGCTCATCCAAAGGGACAGAAATTTTATTGGAAAGTTCCTCATCATAAAGATCTTCAATTTTTAATGCAGCTATTATTTTTTTGTGTTTTTCATTCAAACTTTCAGAATATAAAATGTCCGATCTGTTTGAAACTATTGGTGCAATCCCGAAATTTAGCTCTTCAAGTATATCTTCAACATTAAGAACAATTTTTGCACCGTCTTTTATAAGCATGTTTGTGCCCTGACTGTTTAAAAGATTAATATTTCCCGGAACAGCAAATACTTCTCTTCCCTGTTCAAGCGCATATTTGGCAGTTATCAATGAGCCGCTTTTTAACCCTGCTTCCACAACCACAGTTCCCGAAGACATACCGCTTATAATTCGATTCCGGCTTGGAAAATTATATGGAGCCGGCCTTGTTCCTGGAGGAAACTCGGAAACAACTGCTCCGTATTCAATTATTCTCTCCATCAACGACTGATTTTCAGGTGGGTAAGTGATATCAACACCACACCCTAAAACAGCGACAGTAGGACGTTCTTCTTTCATAGCGCCGCAATGGGAAGCAGTATCAATTCCCCTTGCCATTCCGCTCACTACCAAAATTCCTGCTAATGCAAGCTGGGATGAAAGTTTTACTGCTGTTTCTATGCCGTATCCTGAGGCTTTCCGGGATCCAACCATGGCCACGGCATTGAGCTTTGGTATTGTCCCGCGGACATATAGTACCATCGGTGGGTCGTAGATAAATTTAAGAAGTTCAGGATATTCCTCATCATTCAATGTAAGTATCTTTATTTTGTTTTTCTGACAGTATTCCAGAATTCTGTTTGCTTCATCCTTTATGTACTGGCTGTGGAGCGCTTCATAATTATCACTTGTAAATCCTGCTCTCAAAAGAGCTTCTTTGTGAGCTTTTAAAATATTCCTGGGACTTCCGAAAATCGATAAAGCCTCCAATTTCAAATGATTGTTCAGATTATTGATTAAACTAAGGCTAAGCCAATATTCCAGATCCTTTTTCAATATATAACCTCCTAAAACCTCACCGAACGATCTAATATTCTGTATTGAATAGCTTCAGATATATGTTTTGAGTTGATTAAGGTTTCACCTTCCATATCTGCAATTGTTCTTGCCACTTTGAGTATTCTGTCATGGGCTCTTGCGCTTAGATTTAATTTTTCAAAAGCCGACCTTAAAATCCTTCTCCCTTCGGAATCAACTTTACAGAACTCTCTTATCATGGCTCCCTTCAAATGAGCATTGCAGTAAATTCCGTATTGCTTATACCTTTCAATCTGGATTTTTCTTGCGTCATTTACCCTCTTTCTAATTTCCGAAGAACTTTCTTCCGGTTTGGAGTTATCAATTTCACTGTATTTTAAACTTGGAACCTGGATATGTATATCGATTCTATCCATTATAGGCCCAGAAAGGCGTGATAAATAGTTTTCCGCATCTCTCAAGGAACAGGTACAGTTCTGGGTGGGGTCACCATAATAACCGCATTTGCAGGGATTGGCCGCCGCGACAAGCATAAACCTGCACGGGTATGTGACAGTACCATGTACTCTTGAGATATGTACCACGCCGTCTTCCAGAGGCTGTCTTAAAACATCCAGAGTTATTCTTGGAAATTCAGGTATTTCATCAAGAAAGAGTACACCATGATGGGCAAGGCTGACCTCCCCGGGTTTGGGGTTGCGTCCGCCTCCTACAAGGCTCACTGTGCTTATGGTATGATGCGGAGATCTGAAAGGCCGCTTAATGAGTAAAGGTGAATTATGGGATAAAAGCCCTGACACGCTATATATTTTTGTGACTTCAAGGGATTCTTCAAAAGTCAAATCCGGAAGTATGGAAGGTAATCTTCTTGCGAGCATGGTTTTACCGGATCCGGGGCTTCCAATCATAATAATGTTGTGTCCCCCGCTTGCTGCAACTTCCAACGCCCTTTTGGCATTTTTCTGCCCCTTAACCTCAGAAAAATCTTCATAATTTATGGTTTCTTCTTTCTCACAGGTTTCAGAAAAAATAGCTGGCTCCATGTGGGATGTCCCTGAAAAGTGGTCAACAGCTTCTTTTAGGGTTGAAACAGGATATATTTCCAACCCTTTTACCATCGAAACTTCCCTGACATTTTCATAAGGTACCATTAACTTTTTAATTCCAAGCTCTCTTGCAGCAATGGCTTTGCAAAGCATACCTGTTACCGGACGGACAGCTCCGTCCAAAGCCAATTCTCCGATAAGCATATATCCTTCCATGGATTCCTGTTTAATTGTGCCTGCTGCTGCAAGGATACTCAAAGCTATTGGGATGTCAAAACCTGAACCTTCTTTTCTTGTATCAGCAGGTGCCATGTTAACCGTAATCCTACGTACAGGAAATTCAAAACCTGAATTCTTTATAGCTGCCCTTACACGTTCACGTGATTCTTTAACCGAAGTATCACCA
>JAAYLX010000021.1 GCA_012521705.1 Clostridiaceae bacterium
CCCATACCGAACACAGAAGTTAAGCTCTCCAGTGCCGAAGATACTTGGCTGGAGACGGCCCGGGAAAATAGGTCGTTGCCAGAATTTTATGAGAACCCTGAGTCTAAAGCTCAGGGTTTTGTTTTTCAACCTGAAAACGAAATAATGTTACAAAAAGAAAAGCGGATAAAAGCTGTTTCTCTGACGCCTTAATAAGAACTGATATGTCCCAGGCGGAAAGGCAGTACCCACCAAGTGGGACAAGACCGTACCAATAATATAGGAATTTACATATTTTGATTTAATAAATATTGGAATCCCATAGTTTAAATTTCCTGTGAACCTTTCTCTTCCTTAAAGAGTCTATTATAATAGTGCTTTGTCTATATGAAGTATTTGAGAATTATTATATATAGGAAAAGCTTCTTATGCCAATTTAGATTTAAGTATGTTATAATTATTTTGATTCATCAATCTTAATGGGGGTATTGCAAATGAAAAAGCGAATTTTGATTGTCGACGATGAGAAAAACATTGTGGATATTCTGAAATTCAATCTGAACAAGGAAAACTACGAGACACTGGAAGCCTACGACGGAAAACAAGCCATTGAGATTGCACTGAGAGAAAAACCCGATTTGATTATTCTGGATGTCATGCTTCCGGAAGTTGATGGATTCACAGTTTGCCGAAAACTGAGGGAAACCATGCAAACCCCGATACTCATGCTTACCGCCCGTGAAGAAGAGGTGGACAAGGTTCTGGGTCTGGAACTTGGCGCGGATGACTACATAACAAAACCTTTCAGCCCGAGAGAGCTTATGGCACGTGTCAAGGCAAACCTTCGCAGAGTTATTGATGAATCAATCCCACAACAAAATGAAGATGTAATAGTCTGTGGAGATCTTGAAATAGACGTTAACCGTTATGATGTAAAAAGGAACGGTGAAGTTATAGAACTTACCTTAAGAGAATTTGAACTTGTAAAATTCCTTGGATCTCAAAAGGGTCAGATCTTTACCCGGGAAAACCTCCTTGAGAAGGTCTGGGGATACGAGTATTTTGGCGATGTCAGAACAGTGGACGTTACTGTAAGAAGATTGCGGGAGAAACTTGAAAGGGATCCTTCAAAGCCTGAGTACATATTAACTAAACGGGGAGTCGGGTACTTTTTCAACCCGGCAGTATAAAGAGAACCATGGGAAAATTTATACATAAATATGCCTTTTTTCGAAGTATCCAGTGGAGACTGGCTGTTATCCTTATTCTCATAACCTTCGTCCTGATGACGGTAGTTTGGGTCTTCCTGAATATGCAGGTCGAAAGAATTTTCTATTCCGATTTCAGGGATAACATAGATATAAACTATAAAGAATTAGGAATAAACAAGGATACAGTTGACAAAGACGGTCTTTTGTCAAGCCTTCAATCCAATCCTGTTATCTCAGGCGTTATACGTGGAGAGGACAGGAGTTTTACTGTTTTGGACAAATTCACCGGTGAAATCGTGTATTCTTCCGACCCGCTTTATCAGGCTGATAAGGTCCGGTTCAGGAACCAGATTTTCAAGTCAGAAAATCTGATTTCAGTGCTGAGCGGTGAAAAGATTATCGGTGATAATCAGGATTACACCCGCACCGACAACGGGGCTTTCTATGATTATGCATTTCTTGAATCCCTGAAAGACGGGGATTATATTCTGTTTTTCAAATATGACAGGCAAAAGGCACTTAACGTGCTGAATCGGTTTACCGAGGTTATCTTCTGGAGCCTGCTTGGTTCAGTTTTTTCTGCACTGGTGATCGGCCTGATTCTGTCCCGGACCATCACCAAACCAATTTATGACATAATGCATAAAGCGGAGAAGATAACAGATGGTGAGTTCGGCTATGAACTTGAGGTCAAGTCGGAGGACGAGCTGGGTAAACTGACCAACACGTTTAACTTTATGTCTGCGCGCCTTAAGAAGACCTTGTCCGAGATAACCAGTGAAAAGAAAAAAATCGAGACCATTCTCAACTATATGACCGACGGAATTATCGCCTTTGACAGGGATGGCCAGCTTATACACAAAAACCCGGCTTCACAGGTTATCCTTAACGGGGGACAGTCCAGGGACATGACTTTCGATGAATTCATGGAAAGCCTTGAGATACCTCTGAATATTGTCCAGATTACCGGAAAAAGCGTTGTTCTGGAACCACAATATAAAGTTTCGTACCAGGACAAATTTCTCAGGGTGAAACTTGCACCATTTACAGACGAGAATAATAATATAGATGGTATAATTACTGTCCTTCAGGATATTACGGAAGAGCAGAAGCTTGATACAATGAGGCGCGAATTTGTCGCCAATGTCTCCCACGAGCTCAGGACACCGCTGACTTCTGTAAAAAGCTATACCGAAACACTCCTGGACGGGGCTTTGCAGGAGCCGTCCATTGCAAAGAACTTCCTTGACGTAATTAATGAAGAGACAGACAGAATGACAAGGCTGGTTAAAGATCTTCTGACCCTTTCCCAGCATGACGGCGGAATCAAGCTGAATCTTGAAGACATCTCCATTTCGGAACTTATCTCCTCCTGTGTGGAGAGATTGAGGAGGGAAGCGGATTCAAAGAATCAACAACTTGTGCTTAATGTTAAAAATAATTTGCCGATTATAAGCGGGGACAGGTATAGAATTGACCAACTTCTTATAAATATTATTGGGAACGCAATTAAATATACTCCTGAGAAAGGCAGGATCCAGGTAAAAGCGTACACTGAAAAGGACAATATTGTAATCTGCGTTGAAGACAATGGTATAGGCATACCTGAAGACGACCTTTCCAGAATCTTTGAAAGATTCTACCGCGTTGACAAAGCCCGCTCAAGACAATTGGGGGGAACCGGTCTGGGGCTGGCAATAGCCAAGGAAATAGCGGTCCTCCACGGTGGAAATATTTCAGCTAAAAGTAAATTGGGAAAAGGTACCCAGATATATGTGGAATTACCTATAAGACAACGCCCGAAACAGCAGTTGATTGCAAATTAAGTGCTGGAAGGTTAGTCTTACTTTAAAAAGGTAATTGGTTTTTAAGTGGTGCGTAATGGATTTGTAATAATAATTACGGTATAATTTTAGTGGGTCGTAATGGCAAATGACGCCTGCCCAAATAACATTAATTGGCATAATGTAAACCTGGAAGTCTGGAGGGAAAATAATGGCAAAGAAATTGTCCTTCCTGCTGGTATTCATATTTGCTTTGATTGCAGCTTCGGTAACTGCCTTTGCAGCAGGAACGGAATCGACTACCCCCGAAGCCGGTTTTACAGAAGAGAAAATCCAGGTCGAAGAAGATTATGATGATTTTATTGAGGCACTGGAAGAGAAGTATAAAGATATTTTCTTTGATGAAAACGCAAGCTCAACAGCAAAGATTGTAGAACAGATTAAATACAAGAGATCCGCAAGTGTTATTTATTCAAAAAGGCATGTTTTTAATTGCAGAGTGTCTGAAGCAAAATACGATGATCCTGTAGTTTTGCTGATGTACATAAAAATTGACGGTAAATATAAACCACTTGAGGATGTAGATTCGGGAGACAATTATACAATCAAACCGCATCATTTCTCTACCAAAGTAGATTTGGAATATATTGGTGCAAATGCTGTTAACGAGGTACGGGCTATTTTATTCAGAAAAAGTGCAGCAGATAATCTCGAGCTCAACAAAAATGTTCAAATAGTTGATTTTGAGATTGCCGTAAGAGAATGGACCTTAATTGAAAAAGCCAATATTGCGATACCTCGGTGAGTATGACCGCTGAACAGATCAGGGGAACTTCATGATTATGCGGCTAAACAAAGAAAAAATCAAAACCGTGCTGCTCATTGTTTTAGTGGCAGCAAGTTTATTTCAGATAGGAATCCACTGGAGCCAGCAAGGCCAAGGGTTTCCTTTTCGTTTTCTAGCACGCCTTTTTAATTATGTTGATATCTATGCTTCTGTTGATGTTGATTCTATCAAACACCAGTATTTTGTGCCTGAAAGGATAATAGTTTCCCGAAGCCCTACCGCGCTTAAATGGAAGTTAAGGCAGGGCGACCCATATTTCAATGAATTATGGGAGGATGTGAGCAAGAACTACCTCCCTGAAATATTGGGACAGAAGCCATCCAAAATTCTTCCCAAGGAAGAATGGCCACAAATTACAAGTGTCAGATGTATCCGCTTTGATCTCTCCACTGAATGGCCCAGTGATATAATATTATGGTTGGAGAACAAAAATGACAAAAAATCAACAGAGTTCAAATCTGTAAATTCAATAGCCATACTTCCCGAAGAAGACGTCAACAAGGCAGTGAATACAGTATATATCTTTGACGGGTATCAGATATACAAATATTCAATCAATATCAAACGGGATTTTCTCCCCAAGGACGAATACACCAAACTGGCAGAGAAATTAAGTTATGAGAACAGGCTTGAGTACGATACCCTCTCTGAAATGGCAGGGTTTGACTCTTCAGAGGATATCTTTGTCCCTGTGGACCAGGACAGTTCCGCTTTGTTTCCTACTTTGAGCATCGAAATACCTGAATCGTTACAGTTAAATGAAGAAAACTTTGAAAACGAGGTTATTGCAGAGAGCCTTCTTAAAAACCAGAAAGACAGCCTCATGGTGAAATACAACGAAAACTCCGGACAGATAATTTTCACAGACACTGAGAATCTTTACAGACTATACGGGAACGGGGTATTGGAATATAAATACCTGCCAACGAGTGTTGTCCAGGCCGGAGAAGTATCGGCGGCTTTCAGCAAGGCGCTGTCCTTCATTGAACTTCGACGTTACCTTCTGGGCGATGTTGATATAGTTTTGAGTAAAATAATCTCAGATAAGTACTATGAATTTCATTTCGATTATGAATACAATGGAGTACCTGTGTTTTACACAGGTTTAAATTCTAAGGAACGCATTTCCTCTCCCATTGTTATTAAAGCCACAAGTGAGAGAGTCATTGAGTGTGTATGGGTTATGCGCTCATTTACAGAAAGTGACACATCCAGGAAGTATAATTTAAGTTTTTCAAAATTATTGAATGATCAAATCCCTCAGTACCATCCCGAAATAATGACAACTGACGATATATTCTTTGAGAGGATGGAACCCGGATATGTCTTCGGGGCAAGTACAAAAACAAAAGTACAGGGGTTGCCCCATTGGATAATAAGCAACAGGTCGGAAGATTTCTTTATTCCTTTGTCGAAGGAGGGGTGATATGGACTGGGCAAAGGCTAAAACAATTTTAATAGTTATCCTGCTGTTTCTTAACGGCTTTTTGTTTTATACAATCATTAATGCCAACAGCAACAACAAGGCTACCGATTACAACCGTCTTGCCCTTGAATATCTCAACTCCCGGAATATTGTATTGAAAGCGGATTTTTCGGATGTTCCGGCCACTGCAGGAAGAATTGAATATGAAACCCGTAACCTTGACTTAAACAGAATTTCAATGTCTGTATTGAAGACTAAAATCAATCCTGTATCGACCGGTGATTCGATAATATATACCCATGAAGGGAGAAGTATTGAATTAACTGATGAAGAGCTAATTATTAAAGACAGGATAAATGACGAAAATGACCTTATAAATGACCAGGACCGCTTTTTGCAAATGATATACACATACATAACGGGTCTTGGATACAGTAAAGATGAAATAAGTCTTGAGTATCAAAAAAAGTCCGGGGAAGAAATTGAGTTGGGTTTTCTTTTGAAATACAAGGATGCTCTTTTGTTTGACCATGAAATTAAAGCCTCATTGGACAAATCCGGGATGTTATCTTTGGTCCTGCCCAATAAAAAGGTAAAAAGACACAAAGTTCCCACCGAGGTTATTTCAGCATACCAGATTCTTGTGATGGCCGGGCTTCCGGAGGGGTCTGTGGTAGAGAGTGTTGACTTTGGATACAGGCAGTTGGTTGAGGATGAGTTTTATGACACACCTGTATGGCGTATTTTAATTGAGGGCTGTGAACGGCCTATATTCTACAACGCTTGTACAGGGGAAAAAATCAAAGATTAAAGGAAACATTTTCAAGGTATAACTTCGTTAATTAATTTGCTATCTTACTGTATTTAAGATATAATATCTTTTTGAGTGAAATACCGGGAGAAGGTTGGTGGATTAGTGGACAAACTTGTCATCCACGGACAAAGAAGGCTTAAAGGTGAAGTTACAATAAGCGGAGCAAAGAATGCAGCACTTGGTGTTCTGCCTGCGGCCTTGCTTTCATGTGATATATGTACCATTGAAAATGTACCCGATATTCTGGATATAAAAATTCTTAAAAGGATAATGGAATCTCTGGGTACCCGGTTTGAGGATATAGACAATAACACAATAAGAATAGATACCCGAAATGTGAATTCATATCAGGCGACCACTGAGGACATGCATAAGCTCAGGGGGTCCTATTATTTGATGGGGGCACTCCTTGGCAGGTTTAACAAGGCAGTAGTCACATTTCCGGGAGGGTGCAATTTAGGTGTAAGACCAATTGATCAGCATATTAAGGGCTTTGAGTCTCTCGGCGCAAAGGTGGAGATTGAGCATGGCCTTATTAAACTTAGTGCTGAGAAACTTGTTGGTGCGTCTATATACCTTGACGTAGTAAGCGTCGGTGCAACCATCAATATAATGCTGGCTGCAGTGAGGGCAGAAGGTGTTACTACCATAGAAAACGCCGCCAGAGAACCACACATAGTTGATATTGCCAACTTCCTTAATGCCATGGGCGCAAATATTAAGGGAGCAGGTACCGATATTATCAGAATCCGCGGGGTTAAGCAACTTAAGTGTAATGTGGTGCACAGCATAATTCCCGATCAGATTGAAGCCGGGACCTTTATGATTGCGGCAGCTGCGACCCAGGGAGACGTGCTTGTCAAAAATGTCATTCCAAAACACATGGAATCTCTGACTGCAAAGCTCATGGAGATGAATGTGAATGTGGAAGAGTTTGATGACAGTATCAGGATTTCTGCTGGAGATAAATTGAACAATGTAAATATAAAAACTCTTCCTTATCCGGGTTTTCCTACCGACTTGCAGCCGCCTGCGGCTATACTTCTCCTGCGGGCCCAGGGGATAAGTACCATAACAGAAGGAATTTTTGAAAACCGCTTTCAGTATATTGAGGAACTCAGAAGGATGGGCGCCAAGATACGTGTTGAGGGCAGAATTGCCGTCATAGAGGGCGGATATCCGCTCACAGGGGCTCCTATCAAAGCTCTTGACCTTAGAGCCGGTGCTGCCTGTGTTATTGCCGGCCTGATAGCGGAAGGCGAAACAGAAGTATTTAACATCCACTATATTGACCGTGGCTATGAACGAATGGTTGAAAAGTTCCAGAGCCTTGGTGCTGACATAAAACGAGTGAGTTGCTGAGGAAGACTAAGGAGATATTTGATGATAAAGGTCTGTAGCCTATTCAGTGGTTCGAGCGGGAACTGCATTTATGTTTCCTGCGATGACACCGCTATTTTGATTGATGCAGGCGTAAGCGGCAAGAAGATAGAAGAGGCTCTAAGTAGCATAGGAGAGTCTTTTAGTAATATATCTGCTATTTTTATAACCCATGAGCATAATGACCATATATCCGGTGCGGGAATATTGTCAAGGCGCTATAATCTGCCCATCTATGCCAATCTTCATACATGGAAGAAGATGAGGCCCTTCCTGGGGAAAATCTCCCCGGCCAATATCCGCTATATAGACGTTGATACGCCTTTAACGGTTGGGGAAATCGGCGTCAGGAGTTTTCCTATTCCTCATGATGCGGTATGTCCTGTTGGGTATAATCTTTTCATAGACGGAAAGAAAATCACCATTGCAACAGATATCGGGCACATGAACCGGGAGCTTCTTACCAATCTGGAAAAAAGCGATATGATTCTGCTTGAATCAAACCATGATATAGAGATGCTGAAAACAGGGCGCTATCCCTGGTATTTAAAACAGCGTATTTTGAGTGATATTGGCCACTTATGCAATGATATTGCAGGAAAAGTGGTGGCCTACCTGGCAGAGCAGGGGACAAAGCGTTTTTTACTGGGGCATTTAAGCAAAGAGAACAATTTCCCTGAACTTGCCTACCGGACTGTATGCAATGCGCTTCAGGAGAAAAGAATAAATCCTGAAAAGGATGTTTACCTGGAAGTCGCGCTCAGAGACAGGGCAAGTAATGTTCTGTACATATAATAGAAATACCTGAAACGCTTCGAAATATAATTCAAAGCGTTTTTGTTTTAAGAGGATGTTTTTATGAACATAACCGTTATTGCAGTTGGTAAAATGAAAGAAACTCAAATGGTTAAAGTTCTGCAGGAATACGCAAAGCGCCTTGGCAGGTACTGCAAGCTGGACATTACAGAAGTACCCGATGTAAAAGCTCCGGAAAGCCTTAGCCTCAAGGAAATGGAGCAGGTCAAAAAGACCGAGGGAGAGGGAATTATAAAGAATATAAAAGACGGGACATACGTCATTGCTCTGGATATAAGGGGCAAAATGATGTCCTCCGAAGAGTTTGCAGATAAAATAAACCAGCTTGGAATACAGGGATTTGGCAAGATCGCTTTTATAATAGGAGGCTCCCTGGGACTTTCTGAAGAAGTTCTTAAAAGGGCGGACCTGAGACTTTCATTTTCACCAATGACTTTTCCCCATCAGCTCATGAGAATAATACTTCTGGAACAGATATACCGGGCGTTTAAGATTATAAGCGGAGAGCCATATCATAAGTAATACCTTTCGTCAGGCAAAACACCGGTCTTACGTATGGACTCAGGCAATCTTAAGATAACAGGATTATAATCCGGTTATCTTTTTTATTGCTCTTTTGGTAATATAGAGATATATGGCAGAGCGTAATAACCAAACCGGTATTATATATGGCAGGGTGAAATACATGGAGTTTGAATTTGTACTATCCAAATATAATTACGAATCTTTCATACCACAGGTAAGCAAGGCTTTGGAAAAGAGAACAGAATTGATTTCAAGAAAAAGATACCCTAAGATGTGGAAATATATAGACTCTTTGAGCTCCCGGGATAAAGCTAAGGAAGAAAAGCTTAAAAAGCGGCGTAAGAGGTACAAGGTTTATGGGATATTCTTAATCCTCATAGGTCTGTTTCTTCTTATTCCTTCCCTGATGAAACCTGAAGAACTGTTAATGCCCTTATTTACAGGTGCCTTTGCAACCGGTTTGGGGCTATTATATTTCCTGTACGGCCGAAACCGTGGAAAGGAAAAGCCGACATCTTTTAATAAAGCAGCGATAAAACTATTTAATGAGTATGAAAAGATCCCTTCCGGGGAAGTTAAAGTTACCTTTACAGATGATAAAGTCCGTCTGGCAGAGGATGTTTCTATTGACTATAGTGAAATTAATAATTTTTTTATTACAGAAGACTTAATTATAGTAATCTGGAGAGAAAAAATAACTGTCTTGCAGAAAAAGGATTTAGCCACATGTAATGTTGAAGCGTTTACTGACTTTATTACAAGAAAATCGCAAGACTTATTTGAAGTTGTAGATTTAATGCCGAACTGATTAAGAGAGAAGGATACATTGATTTACCTGCCACAGATTTCTGGTTATTGCCGATAAAGATTAATTTTAATATTGCCTGATATATTAAACCCGGGTATTAATATATAAGAGCGGGGTATGCTGTTAAAATGATTCCCGGTCACATAAATGACGGCAGTATTGGCTCATATTAAGAAGTGTCAAGAAGTGTATGCTCAATCTTTTTAAAATTTACAGGTGGCTGCCTGATCGTTTATTAAACTTATTTTGCGAGGTAAATCTATGAAAAATAATGATCGTATATATTCAATGAGCTTTGCCAAGGTATATCCCATGTATGTCCAGAAAGCGGAGAAAAAGGGGCGTACAAAGGAAGAAGTGGATGAAATTATCCGCTGGCTTACTGGTTACAGCCAGGAAGAGCTGGAAACTCAGCTTGAAAAGCAGGTGGATTTTGCGACTTTCTTTAAAGAAGCTCCTCTGATGAATCCTGCCCGATCATTGATTACAGGCGTGATCTGCGGGGTCAGGGTGGAACAGATCGAAGAGCCGTTAATGAGGGAAATCCGCTATTTGGACAAGCTAATAGATGAGCTTGCCAAGAGAAAAGCCATGGACAAAATACTGAGAAAGTAATTATTGTTCTTTTCAATTCCCCAGAATCGCATTTATAATAAGAAAGTTAAACCAATAAACACCCTGATTTTTTCAGGTTGTTATTCTTGCTGAAATTGGGCAATGATTATTAATAATCGGCCGCCACAAAAAGTGATTAATTGTAAAGAAGCAAAATATATTATACTGAATTTGTTCCATTACAAGGTGACCTTAATGAAGAAGAGAAACAGGACAAATCAAGCAGATAAAATCCAGTATACAGGTCTGTGTTTGACAGTAGGCGCAGTTTTTGGAATACTTGTAAGCCTTCTTTTTACAAAAAACATTATCGCTTTATGTGCGGGAACGGCTCTGGGGCTTATAACCGGGACCATCATTGACAGTTATACCAACAGAAAGGCGCAAAAATAAGCAATAGCCGGTATTTCCTGATTTGTTTTAATATCCTGCCGACTATGGTATATTTTTCATATGGAGGTAGGGATATGAGGAAAATACGCAGCATAATCCTGAAAAACAAACAATTTACAAATGATATATTCAGGGTGATAAACCGTGTTGGTTACACCAAAAGAGAAAAGCATGCCCCTAACCAAATCCCGAGATACTATGAATTTGTGAACAATTCCAAAATAATATCAGGATATCGTGTTCTTGAACGAATACCCGAAGAGCTTGGAAAAAGAGGATTAAGCCGTCCACTTTTACTTACGCAACAAGAGAATGTTGAAAAAGGTGTTCTTAAAACAATCATAAGGACCTTTACACAGAACGGCATAGATGCAGAAAATATATTTCTATGCCCGGGTACCTATTCGCCTGAACTTAAAAAGCAGGCAGAATCAGCGTACAAAGGCCGTTCATGTGACTGCTTAATTGCAGTTGGAAACGATATTTCATTTAAACTTGCCAGTGATTTATGCAATGAAGATTTACCGGATGCCGGTACCCAAAAATCCCGAGTCTTTTATATTGCCTTACCCGCAGTAAATGCCTGCCTTGATATTGCAGGCAATCCCGATATAGTTGTGCTGGACCCGAGGGTGAGTAAAGAGTTACCGGTAAAATCAGCTGTTCTGTATACTTTGGAAGCTCTTTGCCACGCGGTAGAAACTTATACCAGCCCAATGAAAAATCCCCTGAGCGACGCGTATGCCTTCTCAGCACTATGCATCATAAGGGATAACCTGCATAAATCAATAAAATTTGCAGAAGACAAAAAAATCCGGCTTGCCCTTGCCAATGCGTCATTGCTTTCAAGTATAGCTTTTATAAATACCGAACCTACAATCAGCCATGTACTTTCGGATGTTCTTGCAGAAAAATACGGTGTAAGTCATGAGGAAGCAATTTGCATTATTTTACCTCATTTTCTTGAACAACAATTTCTCGAGCACGATGAATACTTTGGCGAGCTTCTGCTTCCACTTGCAGGACCTGAGGTTTACGCCGACACTCTGCCTTATGAACGTGGCAGAAAGTTCGTGCTTATGGTAAGGAACTTGATATCCGATTATCATCGCATATATGGATTTCCTGTCTGCCTTTCGGCAATAGGGGTCAAAAGATCGGATTTTGATGAGATAATTGAAGAGGTATTGAGCAGAAGAGACAGACAGGATTCTGATGACAAGCTTGAGGAGACTTTGCGCAATATTCTCAATCTGGCTTTTTGAGTTAATTACAAACCGGGTTATTTTCTAATATCGGTTCATCGTTCTGAGAAAATTACATTTTCGAGTTATGGCTGACTCACTCACTCACTTACAATATAATCTTAAAATTTTCAAAAGATATTCTTATTGAAATTCCGGGGTCCGATAGGATATTATCATAGTACCGTCTTGAATGACATTACTGAGATATCAGTATATAATGGATAAAAGTACAGAAATTTAATTGATACAAAAAAGCAGGTTACAATGAATATCAGCGGAGTTACTGAAGGCTTAAAGAAAAGTATAATAGAAGAACTTGAAAAGATATATGATTTAGAAATACCCCAACACATGTTATGGACAGAAGAACTTATTGAAATCCTGGCTTCCATTTCAGGCGCAATTAACCGGGAAATAGCTGTCTATATTGATCGCAAGGGTCGTGTCACAGACGTAAGTGTGGGGGATTTTAAGACTGTTGAATTAAACCAGGTCATTGGCCGCAGAAGCAGCCAGAGGCTTTCGGGTACAAGGTGCATCCATACCCATCCCAACGGATCAGGGATACTCTCTTCTGTGGATATAAGTTCCCTTAAACTTTTAAAACTTGATATGATTGCAGCAATAGGTGTGGAAGAACAGAAGGCCACACAGATATTTGTCGCTGTTCCGTCACCGGTAAAAGTCGGGGATTTTGATATCTTCGGCCCCTACCGAAAGGATAAGAAAGATTTTGGCGCGCTTTTGGAGTATATCAGAGAGGCCGATGAATTTCTTAAAGAGCAAATCGTAAGCAATGGAGATAAGGATGAGAAAGCCGTACTTGTTGGTCTTAAGACGCCTGATGTCAGGGAGGTCAATGGCATAAGCGAGGCAGATATTTCACTTGCCGAGCTTGATGAACTTGCAAAGACAGCTGGGGCGAAGGTCATTGCCAAAGTGATGCAGAAGAGGCCCGGCAGAGATTCAACTTATCTTATAGGGAGAGGAAAGCTTGAAGAACTGAAATTGATGGTTCAAAGCCATGAAGCCGACCTCGTTATCTTCGACGAAGAACTAACTCCCTCCCAACTGAGGAATATTGAAGATGTTCTGTCTGCCAGAGTTCTGGACAGGACGGGACTTATTCTTGATATATTTGCCCAGCACGCCAAAAGCAGTGAAGGAAAAATTCAGGTTGAACTTGCCCAGTTGGAGTATATTCTTCCGCGGCTCCAGGGGAAGGGCGGTTCCTTGTCCCGCCTGGGTGGCGGAATTGGCACCAGAGGTCCCGGAGAAACCAAGCTTGAGACCGACCGGCGCCATATAAGAAGAAAAATCTCTGCTCTTAAAGAGCAATTGAAAGATATAAAAAAGCAGCGGGAGCTACTTAGGGTTGAAAGGAAAAGAAACCGGGTTCCCGTAGTTTCCTTGGTCGGCTATACCAATGCGGGCAAATCATCCTTGCTAAATACCCTGTGCGGCACCGATGTGTATGCGGAGAACAAACTCTTTGCAACTTTGGATACAACCACCCGTCAGCTTATTCTTGATGACAATAAGACCGTGCTTTTAACCGATACGGTCGGGTTTATAAGGAGACTTCCCCATAATCTGCTGGATGCGTTCAAATCCACATTGGAAGAAGCGGTGCATTCGGACGCATTAATCATTGTTGCAGATGCATCGGACCCCCATGTGGAGGACCACGTGCGAATAGTTGACTCAATACTTGATGAGCTTGGAGCGGGACAGAAACCGGCTGTAATTGCTCTCAACAAGATTGACAAGGTGACCGGCGAAATTCCCAGGCTTTCTGACAGCCGCAAAGTGCTTGAAATATCAGCCAAAACAGGGGAGGGGCTTGATAAGCTGAAAGAATCCCTGAAGGAAATGCTCTTTAAATCCTTGCTGCAAGTGACTTTAAGAATCCCCTTTTCTGAAGGATGGGTTCTTCCATGGCTTTATCAGAACGGAAAAGTGCTCTCAGTCAGCTATGATGAAGATTCATCGGTTGTGGCGGTTGAAATTGAAGGGGAACTTGTGCACCGGGTAAGTGAATTTATCCACAGTAAATAACTTTGTCATAAATGGCAGCCATAAGCATGAAATGACAGGAAAAGGCATATTGACATGACTAAATAGCTGTTGTAGAATAGGTTATGCTGATTTAACAAGCTCGAGTGGTGGAATTGGCAGACACAACGGACTTAAAATCCGTCGGACTAACCATCCGTGCCGGTTCGAGTCCGGCCTCGAGCACCAAACCTCGATGGTTTTGTACCGTCGGGGTTTTTTATTTTTTGCCTTTTATCCTTCCAAGTATTGAAAAGAAGTTTTAGGCGATATATAATATAATACGCTACATATAGTAGTCTTTTTTGTCGATCTATACAATATATGTGATTTTTTTATCAATTAAAATACGGAGGAAAAAAGCATGTCATTGAGCCAAAATGCTGTCAAAGTCCTTGAAAAAAGATACCTTGTAAGAGATAAAAACGGGAAAGTACTTGAAACTCCCGAGGGAATGTTCAGACGTGTTGCAAAAACCGTGGCTTCGGCCGACAAAGGTTATGTTTCGGAAAAGCAGCTTAGCCAAATTGAAAAGAGTTTCTATGATATGATGGCCAACCTTGAGTTTCTGCCCAACTCCCCGACACTCATGAATGCAGGAAGGCCTCTTGGCCAGCTGTCAGCATGTTTTGTACTTCCTGTTGAAGACAGCATGGAAGGCATTTTTGACAGTGTTAAGAATGCCGCATTAATACATAAAAGCGGAGGGGGGACCGGCTTTTCCTTCAGCAGGCTTCGTCCCAACGGCTCCTCTGTCAACTCCACAGGCGGTGTTGCAAGCGGCCCCGTAAGTTTTATGAAAGTATTCAATTCTGCCACTGAAGCCGTAAAACAAGGCGGAACACGCCGTGGGGCCAATATGGGAATCCTCAGGGTGGATCATCCGGATATCCTTGAGTTTATTACCTGCAAGCAGGATAACTCAGATTTGACAAACTTCAATATAAGTGTTGCCATTACCGAGGAATTCATGAAGGCTGTTGAGGAAGGGAAAGATTATGACCTTATAGACCCGAGAACAAAGAAAAAGACAGGAAAACTCAACGCCAGAGAAGTATACGATAAAATGGTCAACATGGCCTGGAAGAACGGTGAGCCGGGAATTATCTTCATTGACCGCATAAACCGTGACAATGTCACTCCCGCCCTGGGCGAAATAGAAAGCACAAATCCCTGCGGTGAACAGCCCCTGCTTCCATACGAAGCATGTAACCTTGGCTCAATTAATTTGAGCGCTATGGTGAAAGAAGGCAAAAACGGGGTTGAGATAGATTATGACAAACTCCGCGACACAGTACATAAAGCTGTCCATTTCCTGGACAATGTCATAGACGTCAACAATTATCCTTTGCCGCAAATAGATGAAATGACCCGCGGCACAAGGAAAATCGGCCTGGGTGTTATGGGCTGGGCTGATCTGTTGCTCATGCTCAGGATTCCATATAACTCCGAGGAAGCGGAAAAATTAGCTGAAAAAGTCATGGGCTTCATTAATGAAGAATCCAAGAAGAAGAGCGAAGAGATTGCGAAAGTCAAAGGCAATTTCCCATACTATGACAAGAGCATATTCGCCAATTCAGGCAGAATGATGAGAAATGCCACCACCACTACCATTGCGCCTACCGGAACATTGAGCATTATCGCCGGTGTTTCAAGCGGAATCGAACCTCTGTTTGCGATTTCATTCATCAAAAACGTCATGGACGGTGCAGAGCTGGTTGAGGTTAATCCCCATTTTGAAAAAGCTGCAAAGGACGGGGGATTCTATACAGAAGAGCTCATGAAAGTCATCGCAAAGAACGGTTCTCTCCACGACATTGACGGAATCCCTGAGGAGATTCGCCAGGTTTTCGTAACAGCTCACGATATATCCCCTGAATGGCATGTAAGAATGCAGGCAGCATTCCAGCGCCATACCGACAATGCGGTTTCAAAGACCGTCAACCTCAGAAATGAGGCTACTTTGGAAGATGTAAACCAGGTATTCCAGTTTGCATACAGGACCGGATGCAAAGGTGTAACCATATACAGGGACGGAAGCCGAGAGATGCAGGTTCTCAATATCGGAAGCGTAAAAGGAAAAGAAAATGCCGAAAGCGCTAATACCGAATCTGGAAGCGAGTCCTGTGGCACCTGTGAATTCAAGGCCGGTCACATTTTGCCCAGACCCAGACCGGAAGTGACAACCGGATTTACTGAAAAAGTGAAAATCGGCTGTGGAAACTTGTATGTCACAGTAAATTACGATGAAAATGGTATTTGCGAGGTATTTACCAACACAGGCAGAGCCGGTGGATGTCCTTCCCAGTCCGAGGCAACGGCAAGACTGGTATCAATTGCCCTGAGAGCGGGCGTTGATGAGAATGCCATTGTTGAGCAGCTCAAGGGAATAAGATGTCCTTCGACCATAAGGCAAAAAGGCCTGAGTGTACTGTCCTGTCCCGATGCCATAGGCCGTATGATAGAGAAGGTCATGAACCACCGAAACGGGAACGGGAATGTATATAAAGCTGCTCCCCCCGTTGCTGCAACCGTCAGAGTTCCAAGGCCGTACGCAAAGGTTAATGACGATAGTATTGAGGAAGTAGCAGCGGCATCCGAGCTATTACCCGAAGACGGAAGCTGCCCCGAATGCGGAAGTAAAGTTGAGCACGAAGGCGGATGCGTGGTTTGCCGTAACTGCGGATATTCCAAGTGCGGCTGAGAAATCTATGTACAAGCATTAACACAACTCGTCCCAATATCATAATATGTACCGTACAGATTATTGGGAGGTTGTTTAAGTGCACGATTATTCAGATCTTTCCATGATTCCGGACAGGTATGACGATTACAGCCATCTTCTGATGATGCCGGAAGATCAGCTGGAGAGAATGTTTCCAAGGGTATATTATATTGTTAATCCAATAGTCATAAGACAATGTGATTATATGGATGATACTTACGGTCCGGACTATATTCCGACGAGAGAAGAGCTTGAGCGTATGATTGACAGTATCTACTCCCAGGCTGAGAGCCGTGTAATGGCTGAAATGCCCGCCAAGGAAAAACACGGTAATCCTGACGGAAATCCGGACGGCAACCCTTTCCTGAGGGGGCTTGTAGGAACGCTTTTAGTCAGGGAACTTTTAGGCCGCAGAAGAGGAAGGCGCTTCAGGAGATTTCCGAGACAACCCGGATTTTTCCCTGGGTTTCCGCCCTTTTTCCCCATAGGTCCTGGTTTTTTCCCTTGGTTTTAATGTAAAACCGGCTCAGGATATGGCAATCATTCTGCAAGGACCTTCCTAAATACATCGTCAAGGCTTTTTTCAGCCGTTTTGACGGACAGGAGAGGCTCAAACAGATCGCCCACTTTTTTCAGTCGGTCCATAGCGTTGTTTAATGTAAAATCTTCTGGCTTGATGCCCCTTTTAACTTCATTCCAGGTCACAGGCATTGATACTGTGGCTTTTTCTTTTGCCCGCGGGGAATAAACCATGGTTATGGTTTTTCCCTGCCACATTTGAAGGTAATCAAAATAGAGCCTGGTCCCTCTTTTGTTAACCATGCGCTCAATTGTAATCTTATTGGGATATTTCCGGGCAAAATAGCTTCCGAAAAACTCGTTGACTTTTCTTGCGTCATTATAGTGGTATTTGCCGCCGGTGGGAATATATATCTGCATTCCCGAAGCTCCGGAAGTCTTTATATAACTGGTGATGGCAAGGGAATCCAGAATTTCCTTTACCAGAAGGGATACTTCAATTACATCGTCGAAGGTCTGCCCTTCTGAAGGGTCCAGGTCAAATACAAGGCAGGTGGGGTACTCGTCCCTGTCGCTGGTATTAAAGGATGTGTGGAATTCCAGTGCTGCCATGTTGACAAACCAGGCAAGGGTGGAAACAGAGTCCAGTAAAGCGTATTCAGTATCATTCCATACGTCCCTCGAAATCCACTTGGGTGCATATTCAGGAAGGTTTTTAGAAAAAAACGATTCTCCGTGAATGCCATCAGGGTAGCGTATTGTTGTCAGCAAGCGGTTTTTTGCGTGAGGAATGATATAAGGCGCAAGCTCGATCATCCTGGCAAGATAATCAATTTTCCGGATGCCGGCCTCAGGCCAGAGGAGTTTTTCCGGATTGGAGAGTTTAATCTTTTTACCTTCAATATTTATAACTTCAGTTTTGGACATCAATTTCACAACCTTATTCAATGAACTCGGCTCCAGTGGCTTCATGGGGGCTTAGGTCAGTAAAACCAAGAATTTTGGGGTGCCGTAGATTTCCGTCAGAGGTCCATTCCAAAAAATTTACCCATGCTGTCAGAACCGGTTTGAGCCAAACTGCATCTTTAAGTTCTTTTGGCATCCGGGAAGGAATATCTTCCGCGTTTCCGCTGAAATTATCAAAGGGGTTTCCCCTGGCTTTGCCCTTTCCGGAAGCGGATGCCTTTGCTTCCCTGCGAAGTTCCTGGGCCTTATCCAGACTTGCCTGAAGCGCTGCCATAAGGTCTATGACATTACGCTGCGGGGCTTCAGGCGCAGACACGATTTCCTCGCCTTCCACCTTCCTGTGAATCATCTCCAGAAGTGCTTCGCGGTAGGTATCAACATATTTTTCCGGCTGGAACTCGGAAGTCAGGTTTTCAATGAGCTGCTTTGCCATCTCAAGTTCCCTCTGGTCAGTGGCGGAGTCTTCAGGAATACCGGGTATCTGGGAAACAGGGCGTACCTCGTCGGGAAAGAATATGGTCTCTAAAACCAACACATTATCCAATACCCTGAGCGCCGCAAGGGATTGCTTGTCCCTTATGGTAATTCGGGCTATGGCAATTCGCCCTGTGTCCTTCATTGCAGCTCTCAGAAGATTGTATGCTTTGGAATCGCCGGTTTCCTGGGGTGAAAGATAATAGGATTTTTCAAAGTAAATGGGGTCTATTTCGCTTAACCGGACAAAATCCAGAATTTCTATTGTTTTTGCCGAGCGGGGTTTTACTGCTTCTATATCCTCATCTTTTATAATCACAAACTGTCCGGGTTCGTACTCGTATCCTCTTACAATGTCTTCAGGAGTAATTTTTTCATTACAGGAGGGGCATACCCTTTCATTTTTAATGGGGGATTTGCATTTTTTATGAAGAAACCTGAAATGAACATCCCTGTCCTCGGTTGCCGCAAACATTTTTATTGGTATATTGACAAGGCCGAAGCTGATGGAACCTTTCCACATGGTATGCATTTTACAGTCCTCGCTTTGCTGTTAATGTACCTTAAAGCTATTGTTGTTTTTTAATTGATATCTTATTCATGATGAGAATTTCGGATATCAAAACATGCCTGAAATTTAGTTTTGGCCTTGCCAAAGAAAATGTCCCAAAAAATAAGTTCACTATTAAAACTATTCAAAACTGTCGAATTATAGTATATAATGTAAGAAAAGCGGGAAAAAAAGGATGATTTTGATGCGGACCACTAAAATTATATTGGCCTCTCTAATAATCTGCATAGTGGCATCTTCAATTTTGTCTGCTTGCTCAATTGTCACTGGAGCATCGGCTAATATGGTTTCCGGAACTTCAACTTCCCGTAGTTTATTGACACCTGGCCAGAATGACGTCCGCAAATCTACCCAGCAACCTATTGTTTACCCTCAAAAGGATGTAATTCTTCCTGATCCAGATACCTTGCTGTCCTTTCCGGGCGTTTTTGAGACTATGCCCCTTACTCTGCAGCAATTAATCACAACTTTGGGATTCAACTTTGAATTAATAGAGAACAAAGCCGAGGGTTACGATACCTATATATATAATGAATATGATTTCGTATTTAATTTTGACAGGCTAAGGCATAAACCATATTCCATTTGGGTTGGTGATATGCCTTATTATGTTTATTCGGGGGATTATGAGAGCGTAGACCTAAACGGCGACGGCAAAAAGGAAACTATTGTGGTTTACGAGGATCAATACTACAAAGGTAAACTACTTGTAACCGACGGAAAGACAAAAAAGATATCAGAAGCTGACCTTGGCTTTTTGGGAAACAAATCTGAAATACAAACCCTCACTAATTTCGGTCCCGATAAAGAATCATTAATCATTGTTAAAACCGATATAGGACAACGCGGTGCTATTTTCAGCTATGCCAACGGTAAGCTCAAAGATGTTCTTCCCAAAGACTTTGAAAAAACAGCCAAAGAAACCATGGTTACAGTGGAAGGCGGCAAGGCTGTAGCTTTAAACAAGGCGAAGGACGTTCTTTATATCTGCTCCCTGCCCAACCGCTTAAAGTATATTATCCAGGGCAGAAACTCTTCCGATGTATGCAGAACTATTGTTCAAATAAAGCCGAAAGTGGCTGACGGTACATTAAACCTGGAAGTCAGAACAAATATTCAGATTAAAATCTCTGACAATTATGACCAGATTGAAGGAACCGAAGGCACTTACTGTGACGTGGCAAATATAAGCCAACACTATCAGTATTCCGGAAATGGGAAATGGAAGGAAATATCTTTGGAAGGCGGGCCCAAATATGAGTCAGAACCTGCGGTATTTTCGCCCGAAAACCTTTCAATAAACAATATTTTATTGAACAGTGAAATTGACAGTCTGCCCAATAATATTTCCAGCAAGCTTAAAACCTTCTCACAGAATGAGCTTTCAACAGGCGTCCTCATTGAGGATAATGGGCTGTTAATAGGTATATCCGATAATCGCATATCATATCTCTCCCTTGAAAGAGGAGGGTTCTCAACTCAAAAAGGTCTGAAATTGTCCGATACACGTCAAAAGGCTTTGGACACCTATGGGGTTCCGGATAAGGGCTTTTTAAATGACGAGGTCTGGACTTACTATGTCTTCAGGAAAGAAGGAGCCGGTGACAATCTCTTAGTTCTTCTTGACTCACTCCACATTGAATTCGATGGGGACAAAGTGAGCAAAATATGGATGAATTCACATGTTACAGCTTTCTGAGCACACTGCCTTCCTATGTGAGAAATTCCTTTTTGAATCTTAAAGGCAGGAATCGGGGATGACCCCTTTCCGGGATTGTGCTTAGAAATATTTTGCCGTATAATAATGTAAATACCCCGCAGAAATCCTGGGAGTGATGAAAGTGAAATGGTTGTCACGTCTTGAGCTTAAGTATGGGCGCTATGCTATCAGCAATCTGACTATGTATATTGCCGGATTAAATCTGGCAGTTGTCTTTTTGACGTATATTATGTTTGGCGGTGATGCCGGTAAAACCGTATCGGCACTTGCTTTGGTACCCTCAATGGTTTTAAGGGGTCAGGTATGGAGACTTATAACTTTTATTTTTCTGCCTGATACCTACAGTCTGATTTGGATTATCTTTACCGCCTATTTGACATATATGATAGGCGCGTCCATCGAAAACTACTGGGGTCGTTTCAAGCTCAATATTTATTTTTTGACAGGAATTATTGGCTCAATTATTGCAGCCTTTATTACCGGCCTGGGGACAACAGGCTACTATCTAAATCTTTCAATGTTCCTGGCTTTTGCCACACTTTTCCCGGAACATGAGTTTTTGCTCTTCTTTGTTCTCCCTGTTAAGGTAAAATGGCTGGGTCTTTTAAACGGAGTTTATATTCTATGGCAGTTGAGTACCTATATTCGTTACGGAGCATGGTATATGGCTGCCGCCATAGTTGCAAGTCTTATAAACTACTTTATCTTTTTCGGTGATGATTTCATAAAATGGATTAAACTCAAAAGACAGGTCGCTAAAAACAGGAAGCGGTTTTTCGAACAGGTAGGGCCTTACCGTAACCGCAGGTATTAAGAAATTCCTGTGATTGCAAAGTATTGTATTTGGTGATACATTGATATTGTTGGTCGGACCAGATTTCCCAAGTTTATTGCCTGCCTGACTTAAGAGGGTGTCTGAATGGATTACAGAAGTGAGATACTTAGACTGAAAGAAGAAAGAAATGCATGCATAGTTGCTCATTTCTATCAGGACGGAGAAATACAGGACATCGCCGACAAGGTTGGCGATTCCTTTGACCTGAGCAGATACTGTGCATCTACAGATAAAAGTACAATAGTATTTTGCGGTGTTCATTTTATGGCGGAAAGCGCAAAAATACTATCCCCTGAAAAGACGGTGCTCCTTCCTGCCATTGACGCCGGCTGCCCCATGGCCGACATGGCGAATGTAGAGGGTTTGAGAAAACTCAAACAGAAGTATCCCGAGGCTGCGGTTGTCTGCTATGTAAACACCACTGCCGAGATAAAGGCTGAATGTGATATATGCTGCACTTCTTCAATAGCTGAGAAGGTGGTAAAATCCCTTCCCCACAAGCAGATAATATTCCTTCCCGACAGAAATTTGGGCCAGTATATTGCAAAACAGGTGCCCGAAAAGGAATTCATCTTCTGGGCCGGGTTCTGTCCTACTCATAACGCTCTTACCACCATGCATGTGGAGGAAGCCCGCCATCGCTATCCGAATGCAGTTTTGGCCGTACATCCCGAGGCTCCGCCCGAGGTTGTGGATATGGCTGATTTTACAGGCAGCACCAAGCAGATTATTGATTTTTGCACCGAGTCGGATGCCAGGGAATTTATTATTGGTACTGAAGAGGGCATTTTACATCAGCTTCACAAACGTAACCCGGACAAGAGCTTTTATATGCTTAGATATCGCTTTATATGCCCCAACATGAAAAAGACCTCCATGGAAAAACTTTACGAGTCATTGCGCGACATGAACCATGAAATAATACTGAGTGAAGATATAATCACAAGAGCGCGTCGGAGCCTGGACAGAATGCTGCAGGTCTAATGAAGGTGAAGAATAAATGGTTGAAGTAGATGACAGGGATGTATTTTGCAGCGGAAGATATCTTGTAAGTTTTGATACAAAAAACCTTCCCTGCGAATTTTATGATGTAGTGATTATAGGAAGCGGTATTGCCGGTGTCTACACAGCCCTTTCCATTCCCAGGCAGGCTAAGGTATTGATTATCACCAAAGAGACAATTGAAATAAACAACTCGGTGCTTGCCCAGGGAGGAATTGCTGTTTCTTTGGATCAGCACGATTCACCGGCCCTTCATTTCAAAGATACCATATACGCTGGAGCCGGGCTGTGCAATGAAACTTCGGTAAAAGCACTGGTCAATGAAGCTGCAGAGAATATTGCCACCCTGTGCCTATATGGCGTAAATTTCGACAGGGACGAGGACAGGAGGCTTTCACTGACACGTGAGGGCGCCCACAGCAGAAACAGGATAATACACACAGGTGACGCAACCGGTAAAGAAGTTTGCGATACCCTTGTGCGAGCGGTTTCAGATCTTGAAAATGTGACCATTAAAGAATGTACATACGCAATAGACATTCTTACTGAGGATAATGTCTGCAAAGGAGTACTTGTAACCGATACGGAAGCAGGGGAGTTCAAAGCCTATTATGCTCCTGTGGTTGTCTGTGCTTCGGGTGGATATGGAAGGCTGTATTCCAACACCACCAATCCGGAGGTTGCCACGGGCGATGGAGCCGTAATGGCATACCGGGCCGGAGCTGAGCTTATGGACCTTGAATTCGTCCAGTTCCACCCCACAGTGCTTTTCCATCCAGAAAACAATAACTTCCTCATATCCGAGGCAGTCCGCGGAGAAGGAGCTTTACTCAAAAATATTAATGGTGAGCGCTTTATGCCCAAGTATCATCACATGGGGGAACTGGCGCCCAGGGATGTTGTTTCCAGAGCGATTTTCAGCGAGATGCAGAAGACCGGCTGCAAGCATGTATATCTTGACATTACCCATAAGGACAGGGAGTACCTGGAGAACCGATTCCCGACCATTTTTAAAACCTGTCTGTCCTATGGTATTGATATGTCCAAAGATTATATACCGGTTGCTCCATCCCAGCATTACAGCATGGGCGGAATCATGACCGACGAATGGGGAAGGACCCGGATAAAAGGTTTTTATGCCGTTGGAGAAGCTGCCTGCAATGGGATTCACGGTGCAAACCGCCTCGCATCAAATTCACTACTGGAAGGACTCGTTTTCGGACGGAGAATTGGAAATCTCATAAAGGAAAACTTTGAAGAAATTAAAAATCAAAGCGGGATTAAACCAGAATTGTCCTATAATAACAACTGCAAGGATAAGGAATTTGATGCCGTTGAACTTAGGCAGGAACTTCAGAAATTAATGAACCATAACGTAGGCATAATCCGCAGCAGGGAAAGCCTTGTTATGGCAATGGAAACCATTAAGAAGATGTGGGATGATGTCTGTGGAATAAATCCTGCCAATATTGCCATGATGGAAACCAAGAATATGATCTTTCTTGCAGGCATGGTGATTAAAGCTGCCCTTATGAGGGAAGAAAGCCGGGGCGCCCATTACAGGACCGATTTCCCCGAGCCCGACGAAAAATGGCTGCAAAATATAGTATTTGGAGGTCGCCGATGACACTGGATATGACAATAGTTGATGATATCATTAAACGCGCTTTAAAAGAGGATATGCCCATGGGAGACATTACTACCGACAGCACCGTCGGCCCCGATGAAATATCCTCGGCAAGATTGGTCGCAAAAGAGGATGGAGTAATAGCCGGTCTTGAAATATTCAAGAGGGTATTTTCTTTCCTTGACCCACAAATCTATACCGAAAACTATGTTGTGGACGGGGACAGAATAAAAGCCGGGGACATTATTATGAGGCTTTCGGGTAATTCCAGGGCCATGCTCAAAGCTGAAAGAACCGCCCTGAACATACTTCAGCGCATGAGCGGTATTGCTACCGCAACAAGAAAGTTTGCGGATATTCTTGAAGGCACTTCCTCAAAGATTGTGGATACCCGCAAAACCTGCCCGGGAATAAGGTATCTGGATAAATACGCCGTGCGTGTCGGAGGCGGCACAAACCACCGTTTTTGCCTTTCGGACGGCGTGCTTATAAAGGATAACCACATCAAAGCGGCAGGCGGCATTACCGAGGCCGTAAAGAGGGCAAGAAAGGCTGTGCCCCACACTATCCGCATAGAAGTTGAAACCGAATCCATCGAGCAGGTAAAAGAGGCTCTGGCAGCCGGTGCTGATATTATAATGCTTGACAATATGAGTACAGAGGCTATGAAGGAAGCTGTGGATTTTATTAACGGCCGTGCCTTGACAGAGGCCTCAGGAAACATTACTGTAGAAAGAGCACTTGAAATTGCCCGGACGGGTGTGGATTTAATATCCTCAGGCAGCCTGACCCACTCGGTAAAGGCTCTGGATATAAGCCTCCGGTTTGAATAAAAAACAATAAGATTCGACAAAGTTTCGCGTATATTTACAAAAATCACAGAGACCTTTTGTGAATATTGCACAAAAAATTAGCTCAAAATAGACCATATAATGTCCATAATTGATAAGAAGTAAAGTTGTAATGACGACTTGTGGACAAAACAGAATTTTATCCACAGAAAATATGCCTTTATAAACATACTGTTGATAATAATTAACATAACCCGCTGTTTAAGCGGGTTTTCGCGTATTATCAGTTTTCCACAACTCTGTGGATAACTGTGGATAACATTGGCATTTATCTAAAGAATAAAAAATTATGTACAGGAAAATATAAAG
>JAAYLX010000022.1 GCA_012521705.1 Clostridiaceae bacterium
ACTGCCCGTGCGACAAATGTGGTCAAGTATTTTACCGAAGTCGAAGGCCTTGACCCAACCCAGTTTACCGCTACCGGAAACGGTGAATTCAGGCCTGTCGGAGACAACAATACCGCGGAAGGCCGTCAAAAAAACAGACGCATCGAGATTAAAATACTTAAAAACTGATATGCCTGACTCCTGAAAACCGATATTAAAACAATATCAGGCAATAAAACAGAATTATTTTATTATTAAATATTTTCATATTAAAAAATGATGGCGTTAAAAGGCGCTTTTAATCCATGTTTAAATCTCAATTGTAAAAAATGAATAATAGCTTGCGAGAATTTGCTGGGAAATAAATTATAATAATATCGCCGGGGATTCATACGGAGGTACATATGGGATCCTTAGTTTGCGATATTGCTTTTTCCCGCCTTAAAAGAGCGTTTGATGACGCTTTTTGCGATTACGGACTCCTTGTGACCAGACTCCAGTTTGATGATACAGACCGTTTATCGGTAATTATTGAATTTAACTCTGAAGAAAATGAAATAATCCCAGATGCATGTTTAAAAAACATAGCTGCCTCGTAAGAGACAGCCAGTTTTTTTATTTTTGATACTTTGGTATTAATCAACAACGGGTGCTTCTCTGAATAAAAGACTAATACAATAAAGACCTGCAATACCTACCAGAGAATATACAATTCTTGCTCCCAGTGTTGCCACACCAAATATGCCTGCTACCAGGTCGTATTGGAAAAGGCCTACCAGCAGCCAGTTTAGAGCGCCAATGATGACTAATAATAGTGCAATTCTGTCTATCGGTGTTCTCATAATCCTGACTCCTTTTCGTTTTTTAAAGCGAAATTTCTTTCGCTCTACCTGCTTATTATGGACTCATAGTCAAATTTAATTCTTATTTTTTTATTGAAATTGTGGAATATTTATGTGATATAATAATAAAGATTTTTATAAAAGATGCATAAAAAATGACGGAGGAAAAGTGCAATGGCAGATTTCTGGGATTTAGAAGAGCCTCTTGGCAAATTTGCAAAAAATAGTCGGGAAGAAATCCAAATTAAGAAAGTTGCGAAAAATTCGAAAACATATATTGACATTCGTACTTTTTGGTATGACAGCAAAACCGAAGAATACAGACCAAGCCAGAAAGGTGTAACAATCCCTTTGGAGTATGTGGGCGAATTATTGTCCATACTGGAGAATGTAGAATAATTCTATAAATATGACCTCACCGCACCCGCAAAAATTATTTTGTGGGTGCGGCGTATCAGAACCGCACGAGTATGCCGGCCGGCTTATTGGGAAGGTGCGGATGTTATACTTTATGCTTTTGCTTAAAAAGATGTGATTACTTTGCCAAAACCTGTTTCAACTCCCTATGTGCCTCAGACACCGGTATCCAAGGTACTTATAGCAGGAGATGCTCCTGATGGAATTATAAAAAAATTGTTGTCATATGGTGTAGAATCTGTCAAAACCGGGTCGCTGGAAAATCTGCCCCGGGGTCTTATGTACCATCCCGATATGCAGTTCGTAAATATATGTGAGGGATTAATAGTTTATGCAAAAGGAGCAAATTCCCAAACTGTAAAAAAGCTTAATGATCTTGGATTTGAACTTATAGAGGGCGATACCCTTCTCAATGACGAATATCCTTACGACATAGCATACAATTGTGCAGTTGTGGGGAAGTATGCATTTCTGAATATCAACCATACCGACAAAAAAGTTCTTGAACTGCTGGAAAAATGTCGGATTATCCCTGTTCACACAAGGCAGGGATATGCAAAATGTTCCACGGCAATAATCAATCAGGAAGCAATTATTACTGCCGACATCACAATCCATGAGAATGCGGTGCGGGTAGGCATTGACTCGCTCTTAATTCCACCACAGAAAAATATCAGGCTCAGAGGTTATGATTACGGCTTTATAGGCGGATGTACAGGACTTATTTCTGAAACTCAGATGGCTTTTGCCGGTGATTTTAACTTGCTCAATTCATCTGAAATCATTGGTAAATTTCTTGAAAAACATGGTGTAAAACCCGTATCTCTGGACAACTCATGCATTCATGACATAGGCAGCATTATTCCTTTATGTTCTGTATAACGGACAATGCAAATTACATATACTACACCTGAAGGGATGTGATTGGATGCCATCCTTCAGGATAGACAATGTGAAAGACATTAAAGGAATGGCTTGTTACCTGAAAAAAAGATTTGAGAATACCGCATCCGGTATGTTCAGTATAGAGCTAAGCGATGATGAAACATACCTGACCTTACATTTAGACGAGAATGTCCGGAAAAACGGCAAAAAGTACCTGACAGCTATAAATTTTCTGTCCGATATAATTTCCGAATATATTCTTAAATCTTATGAGAAAGACATACTGGAGAAAATAATCAACCGTATTTGCAGCGGCCTGCCCAAAACCGAGCGGGACGAAATATACAGGATTGTGTGTTTCAGGTTATATACCAATGAGTTCAATTCCGGAAGCGTAGTTGAATCAAGGAAAAAACTGATCTCAGTCAAACTTTCCGAGTTTTTGAAAACTGCGGAGACTCTCACCCTCGAAGGATTTATTACTTTCCGTCTGGGAGAGTATTCCAGACGTCTTGAAATAGAAGTGGAAAGAGCTATCCGCCAATATTTTATCGAACGCCAGTATGAGGAGTATATTAATTTATTGACTACTTTTGTGAGAATGCAGATTCCACGTGTGCCCGAGCTCCATGTCTATGCTCTTGCCAATGGCGGTTACAAAGTTGAAGGGGCAAGTCCCTTCGGCATACCGGAAGACCTTTCTGAAGGTTTTGGAATTGATGAAAAATATCCGGTAATTGAAAACGACGATTTTATGATTGGCTTTCTTCTGACCTGCGCTCCTGTAAAAATATTCATCCACAATGCATCTTTATTCCGCAATAAAGAGCTTCTTAATACTATTCGTCTGGTTTTTTCAGAATGCGAGCTTCTCAATGAATAGAAATTCACCTGCGTCGGGCTATTCTTTAGGTTTTCCATACTCAAGGAAGTCAAAAAAGTTGTATCTTCCTAGATAATTGTGTATAATAATGAATGGCAAAAAGAATTTTTATATCATATTTTTACAAATGGCGGTTTACCGCATTGGAGGGTTTTGCTTGGCGTTCAAAGTTTTCCAGTCGGTTGTATCACGTATTCATGACAGTATAGGTATTGATTTCGGAGTTACGGACAATACTGGCGCAATTATTGCAAGCGCGAGAGAGGAAGAAATCGGGGAGATTCAGGACCAGTGTTCCGATTTTCTGCTTTCGAACGCCATGTATGTCGAAAAGCCCGGAATTGTCATGAAAAAAATTGAAATAAACGGGCGGCCTGATTTCGTCCTGTACATTTTAAGCGACAGTCCGGAAAGAGCAAAATACGCCGAGCTTATTTCAATCAGCCTGGAAAATGCCAAACTCTATTACGATGAAAAATATGACCGTAATAATTTTATGAAGAACGTCCTTCTTGGGAATATACTACCTGGTGATATAACCATCAGGGCAAAGGAACTCAGGGTCAAGAACGATGTGAGAAGAACAGTATATCTTATTCGCACAGAAAAAACCCGTGAGCTCTACGCCTACAACATTATTCAGAGTTTATTCCCGAATAACAGCAAGGACTTTATTATTCTTCTGGATGACCAGAACACAGTACTTGTCAAAGAGCTGAAAGAGAACGAAGACACTGATGAGATCCATAAAAAAGCCAGGATTATTATTGATACATTAAATAGTGAACTGATGATCAAGGCCAGCATCGGAATAGGAACCGAAGCACAGAGCCTTCGCGATGTAGCCCGTTCCTACAAGGATGCCCAGACTGCTCTTAAAATCGGTCAGATATTCGAATCCGAAAAGAATATAGTGGATTACAACCATCTTGGCATAGGCAGGTTGATTTATCAGTTGCCTACCACCCTTTGCAGACTGTTTTTGAATGAGGTTTTCAAAGAAGGTGTCTTCGAGACCATAGACACTGAAACAATGATAACCATACAGAAATTCTTTGAGAATAATCTCAATGTCAGTGAAACATCCAGGCAACTGTTTATACACCGCAATACGCTGGTGTACCGCTTAGACAAGATTCAGAAAATAACAGGCATGGATTTGAGGAAATTTGATGACGCCATCAATTTTAAGGTAGCAATGATGGTAAAACGCTACCTTGATGAGGTTTCAAGATAAATCCTCTCATTTGTATTTGGGGGAATTTGATGATTAAATTTGTAGACGCCACCAAGGTTTACTCCAATGGTGTGGTTGGACTTAAAAATGTCACGTTAACTATTGAAAAAGGCGAATTTGTTTTTGTCATCGGGGCAAGCGGTGCAGGAAAATCTACTTTTCTGAAGCTTATAATGCATGAGGAAGCACCTACCGAAGGTGAAGTATACGTTAACGGATACAGCATACATAACATGCCCCGCTCAGAGATTCCATATCTAAGACGAAGCCTGGGAGTAGTTTTCCAGGATTTCAGACTTTTACCCAACAAAACTGCTTATGAGAATGTGGCTTTTGCCATGCAGATGGTCGAAGCTTCGCCCAGGGAGATCAGAAGGCAAATTCCTCTGGCTTTGGGTCTTGTGGGCTTGAGCAAAAAAGCCAAGGCTTATCCAAACCAGTTGTCAGGTGGGGAGCAGCAGCGTGTTGTTCTTGCCAGAGCCCTTGTAAACAATCCTTCTGTTTTGATAGCTGATGAACCGACAGGTAACCTTGACCCCAAAACTTCAATGGAAATAATGAATCTCTTTGAAGAGATAAATCAAAGAGGAACAACTGTAATAGTTGCTACTCATGAAAAAGACATAGTCGACAAAATGAAAAAACGGGTCATCATTCTTGAGCAGGGTGAGGTCAAGAGTGATGAGCAGAAAGGTCATTACATAAATGAAGATTAGAACACTGAGACTCCTTGCAAAAGAAGGGGTATCCAACGTCTATAAAAATAAACTCATGTCAACAGCCTCAATATTCACAGTGATTGTTACGCTGTTTTTTTTGGGCATAGTTCTGCTTCTGGCTGTGAATATTACGTCAAATATAGAAGTTATGAAACGGGACTTGGATATAACGGTCTTCCTGAATGTTGATGCTACCGATTTTGAGCGGGAGGAAGTCACTGCTTATATAGAGTCTCAGAAGAAGGACGGTATAGTTTCCCAGTACAGGATAGAGACAAAAGAAGAGGCATTTGAAAACATCAAAAAAGAGATAAAAAATGAAGCGCTGTTAAAAGGATTGACTGCCGAAAACATGCCCATGTCATATTACATAAAACTCAATAATCCTGCCGACAGCGACAAGGTAATTTCGGATTTATCCAAGTTTTCCGGCGTCAACACCGAATATGGAATAGGTTACAACAAGGACAGACTGGAGCGCCTCGAGGGAATTTTAAAGGCCTTCAATTATGTCTTGGTGACCCTTTTGGTTGTCCTTTCAACAGTTGCAATTTTCCTTATCTCCAATACAATAAGACTTACTGTCTTTGCCCGCAGACGCGAAATTGAAATAATGAAATATGTCGGGGCTCTTGATAACTTCATTCGGTTGCCATTTATTGTCGAGGGGCTGTTAATTGGCTTTTTTGGAGCAGTAATCGCGTACTTACTGACCTATCAGGCCTATGAATGGATTCAGCACGTATTAAACTCAATCTTGCTGAATCTGGGCTACACAACTCTCAGACTTATGGAATTCTATCCTGTCGCACTCAGGCTGTTTATTATATACAGTGTCTTCGGAGTGGTTATCGGAGCCATCGGAAGCCTGTTATCGGTCAGAAAACACTTGAATGTCTGATAATTAAAGGATATAATATAATTAGGCAAATTGTAACAATATTGTCAGTTTAATAAATGCGTTTTTGTTGGTAATTTGATTAAGTAACCATTTATATGCAGAAGAATGGGGGCACTTTACAGATGATAAAGAAATTTCTGACTACGTTTATTGCTGCGGTCTTATTGCTTGCGATGGTCGTAAGCTCTTTTGCAGCGGATGTGTCAAGTTTGCAAAAGGAACTTCAGAGAAAGAACCAGGAGAAACAGGCAATAGCTGCACAAAAGAAAGCAGCTCAGAAAAATCTTTTAAACGACCAGAAGGCCCGTGAGGAAATTATTGCCCAACTTCAGCAAAAAGGTTATGAAAAAAGCCAGATAGAGGCTCGTATAAAGGACATAGAAAACTCCATCAAAACCCTGGAAGAAGCAATTTTACATGCTCAGAAAGAATATGACGAACAACTTGCACTCTTCCAGGAGAGAATGGTTGTATTATATGTAAATTCAAGGACAAATGCCGGTATAGATGAACTATTGAATAGTGCCAATTTTGACGAAATGTTTAAAAAAGCTCATATGATGCAGATGATTTCCAAGTTCGACCAGGATCTTATGAAGAGCCTGGAAGATAAACAGGCGGAGATTGAAGAACTCAAAGCCGCAAAGAAACGGGAAGAAGAAACAGCCTATGAACAGCTTGAGGCAAGTCTGAAAGCCATTGAAGAACTGGAAGTCTCCCGTGCCGAAGCCGAAAGCAAAATTGCCAAGAGCCAGCAAAGCATTGCAGCCTGGGAAAAAGCAGAAGACGAACTGGAGAAAGAAGCCCGGGAATTGACTGAGATAATCAAGAGGGCTTCCTCGACCGGAACAAAGTACACTGGCGGCGTCATGACATGGCCGACACCCGGTTATTATGGAATTTCTTCCCCCTTTGGTTATCGTATACATCCAATTCTTAAATATCGTAAATTCCACGGTGGTGTTGATATAAACGCTCCAATGGGCGCAACCATCGTGGCGGCATCAGCCGGTACGGTTATCTGGTCCGGATGGAGGAGCGGCGGCTCAGGCAATACCATAATTATTGACCACGGTGGTGGAGTTACAACTCTCTACCTGCATATTAAATCCGGAGGTCTCCTTGTCAAGGAAGGCCAGAAGGTCAAGGCAGGGCAGACAATAGCCAAAGTAGGAAGCACCGGTCTTTCAACTGGCCCACATCTTCACTTTGAGGTTCGTATCAACGGTGAGAGACAGGATCCTATGAAATATATTTCTAAGCAATAGCAAGGAAAACCAAGAAAAACCAAAGGATATCCGAAAGGGTATCCTTTTTGATACCCGGAAAGTATTATGAATTACCAACAAGATGTTATAAGATATAGGTGTCCATAACATGGTTTGATAAAAATTAGCATAGGATGTAAAATAGAAATACCGTACTAAAAGAAGGGTTGTCTTATATGAAGAACAAGCAAAGGATTATTAATACGACTGTCATCTGCATTTGTCTGGCAGTGACATTTTTGGCGGGTTATTTTTTATCAGTGATACAATTGCTGTCATGGGATATATTTATTTCAAAATCACCTGCAGAATGGTTTAAGCCGCAGTCTGTCCTGTATTTTGATACTGATGAAATCGAAAGGGATAATATTGCGGCCTTTAATCGCGTGAGGAGTATTCTTGGAACGCGATACTATGAGCAGGTGGATATAAATGAAGCTTTCAGCATGGCTATTAAAGGTTTGAGCGCAGGAACCGGCGATCCTTATACCGTATACTACACTCCCGAAGAAATGCAGCAGTTCATGGAAAAATCCTCGGGTAACTACGTTGGAATCGGTATTTCAGTTCATATGGACGAAAATCAGCTTCTGACGGTAGCAGATATTTTCCCAGGATCCCCTGCCAAGGAAGCCGGCATTAAGAAAAATGACAAGATAATAAAGGTAAATAATGAAGACGTGACTTCAATAACTGATGCGGACCTGATTGTTAAGAAGATACGCGGAGAAGAGGGAACAAAGGTCAGAATTACCGTTTACAGGCCGGAAAGCAGGGAGAATATTGAGCTGGAGCTTGTAAGGCGCTCAATTAATATTCCATATATTGCAAGCGAAGTTATTGAAGATAATATCGGATATATACGCATCAAGCAGTTTGACAACGACATAGCCAAGGATTTTGAAAACGAGCTTAACAAACTTGTATCCCAGGGTATAAAAGGACTTATTATAGACCTCAGGGATAATCCAGGCGGAGATTACAGCCAGGTAGTCAAAATTGCGGACATGATTGTTCCGAAGGGACTTATTGTGTATACCGAAAACAGGTATAAAATACGCGATGAGGAGTTTTCGGACGACAGGGAATTGAACATGCCGCTGAGCATACTTATCAACGGTTACAGCGCAAGCGCATCGGAAATTCTTGCTGCCTGTGTTCAGGACTATGGCAAGGGCACACTGGTCGGCAAGAAGACCTTCGGAAAGGGTCTTGTTCAGGCTATTGACATGGGCTTTCCCAACGGGGGCGGATTCAAATACACGGTCGCCAGGTATTTCACACCTTCAGGAAAATGTATTCATGGAGAGGGAGTTTCTCCCGATATTGAAGTTGAACTGGATGAAAAGTTCAACAGCGTATTGATTGAAGATATCCCGCGGGAAGAGGATACCCAGCTTCAGGTTGCAATAGAAGAAGTGTTAAAAAATATTGGCAAATGACAGAATACCCCCGGTCAACAGTGGCAATACTATTCAGTGGGGTGATGTTATGCCTAAGAAAAGGGATGAACAGCTCAAACTGGAAATTGCAAAAGAGTTGGGTTTATTGGAAAAAATCCAGAACGGGGGATGGAAAAGCCTGAGCGCCAAGGAAACAGGACGGATAGGCGGCCTGTTGTCCAGGAAAAAGAAAAAGATGGCTTGAGTGAGGTAAATGTACATGTACAAAAGATTTGCAGATGTATACGATCAACTGGTTCAGGATGTTCCTTACAGTAAGTGGGCTGATTATTTGCAATCAGCCTTTCTTAAATTTGGTCAAAACCCAGAACTTATTCTGGAGCTGGGTTGCGGTACGGGGAGCATGGCAATTGAACTGGCAAAGAGGGGATATGATGTAATCGGCCTTGATATTTCAGCCGAAATGCTGTCAAAGGCTTATGAGAAGGCAAAGAAAAATAAAACCGACATCCTCTTCATCAACCAGGACATGAGAAACTTCAGGCTTCACGGCAAGGTGGATGCGGTCCTTTGCCTTTTGGATTCATTGAATTATATCCCTGCTCTGTCCGATGTAAAAAAGGTATTTAAACTGGTGAGCAAATACCTCAATCCGTCAGGGCTCTTTATTTTTGACCTCAACAGCCCCTACAAGCTGTCAACTGTTTTGGGGCAGAATATTTTTTATGACTTAAGCGATGATGTGACATGGATATGGGCCAATACATATAACGAAAAAGAAAAGCGAACCACGTTTGACCTCACTTTCTTTGTCAGAAACAAAGAAGGGCTATATGAGCGCTTTGACGAAACTCATGAGGAGACAGCATATACCAGGGAGGAGATAACCGAAGCCCTTGAATATGCAGGTTTGAACCTTGTTGGCTGTTATGGCGATCTGAGCTTTTCTGAACCTTCCGACAAGGAGGAACGAATTTTTTATATTGCACAGAAGTCGTAGCATAGTTATAATCGCAATAAGAAATAATGGATAACTTTCTATAGGGCAAATTATTTATTTGGGATTCGGAGGGGACAATTCTTGGGTAGAAGAGAAACCCGTGAAAAAGCAATGAAGCTTCTGTATCAGATCCAGATACAGAAAGACGACATTGAAGAACAGATTGAAAGATTTATAGAAGAACACAATATAACTGATGAATCAGACAAAGAATATATACTCGATGTGGTAAACGGCGTAATTCGTGAACAGCTCTCTTTGGACCAGCTTATTTCAAGGCATCTCAGGGGCTGGACAATTGGAAGGATTCCAAAGGTTGATCTGGCCATAATCAGATTGTCAAGTTATGAAATGAAATTCAGAAATGACATTCCAAATAACGTATCAATAAATGAAGCTGTAGAGTTGGCCAAAAAATACTGCAATGACCAGTCAAAGGCGTTTATCAACGGTGTGTTGGGCAAGATTCATGTTGAGCTCCAGGAGAAACGAACTTAAGAATATAGAGGAGAACAATGGAAAGAACTCTTACTGTTTCTGAATTAACGGCATATATAAAGCAGCTTGTTGACAGTGACATGCTGCTTTCTCATGTCTGGGTTTCCGGAGAAATCTCGAATTTCAAAGCCCATTCATCAGGGCACATGTATTTTTCACTCAAAGATGACAAGGCATTGATAAAGTGCGTAATGTTCAGGACTCAGAACAGCCGTCTCAAATTTCGTCCCGAGGAGGGAATGAAGGTAATTGCAAGGGGCTATGTATCGGTATACCCCCTTGGAGGAACCTATCAGCTCTACATAGATGAAATGCAGCCCGATGGCACAGGCGCTTTATATCTCGCTTTTGAGCAGCTAAAAAAGAAACTGGAGCAGCAGGGCTATTTTGATGCTTCAAGAAAAAAACCACTTCCATTATTGCCATGCGCAATTGGTGTCGTAACTTCCCCGACAGGGGCTGTAATTCGTGATATTATAAATGTCCTTACAAGAAGGTACCCGAATTGCAGAATTATTGTATACGGCTCGGCGGTACAGGGAGCAGAGGCTCCCGCCCAACTGATAAGAGGCATTAAACTGTTCAACAAACTCAAAAATGTAGATGTAATAGTTCTTGCCAGGGGAGGAGGCTCTCTTGAGGATTTATGGCCTTTTAACGACGAAAACCTGGCAAAAGCAATTGTTGAATCTGAAATACCTATAGTCTCTGCTGTCGGTCATGAAACCGACTATTCCATATCTGATTTTGCCGCCGACCTTCGCGCTCCAACTCCCTCTGCCGCGGCGGAACTGATTATGCCCGAAAAGAAGGCCATGAAGGAAACTCTCAAAGTGTTCGAAAAACGTCTTGCCATGTCATTATTAAACAAACTTAAACATGAGAAGACAAGGCTTTCAAAAATTGCGGAGTCCCGAAGCCTTAACAGACCTTTGGAGACAATCAACCAGAAAAGACAGTACCTTGATATGCTGGAGCGCAGCATTATCCAAAGAGGAAAATTCAGAATAGAAGGGTTTAAAAATTCCCTGAGCGTGCTGGCTGAGAAACTTGACGCATTGAGTCCTTTAACCGTACTTGCCAGGGGATATGCACTGGTACAGGGACCAAACGGGGAAGTGGTACGTACTTCCGAGGGACTCAGAAAGGGCGATAACTTGACAGTAACGGTTTGCAGAGGTAAATTCCAGGTTATTTATGATAAGCCGATAACGGATTCAAAAGGAGAAAAATGATATGGAGAAAAAAGGGAAGAATACAGATATGCCATACGAGCAGGCCATGACCGAACTGGAGGCTGTGGTTAACCTTCTTGAAAATGGTGACCTTACCCTCGAAGAATCTATTAAGATGTTTGAAAAAGGGATAAGTCTTGTAAAGCTTTGCAATAAGAAGCTTGACGATATAGAAAAACGCATAACCATTATTCTGGAAGGTAAAGATGGAATAAAAGAGGAAGATTTCAGCGCAGAGGATTAATGAAATGGACAACAGCATTTATTTCAGCAAATATGAAAAATATCTGAAAAGGGTTGAAGACTGGCTGAAGCAGAACTTCAAAGTTTATGAGTGCCCCGAAAAAGTTATTTATGAATCCATGCACTACAGTCTTATGGCAGGGGGCAAAAGAATCCGGCCGGTTCTTTCCCTCGCGGTGGCAGAAATGCTAAGCGGAGATTTGGATACAGTGCTGCCCTTCGCCTGCGCCATTGAGATGATCCATAATTATTCACTTATCCATGATGATCTTCCCTGTATGGATGACGACGATTTCAGGCGGGGAAAACCAACCAACCACAAAGTTTTCGGTGAAGCAATCGCAGTATTGGCAGGGGATGGCCTACTAAACATGGCCTTTGAGACATTGCTGAAAGAAGTGGCAAGATCTCACGAAAACAGTCACTTAAAGGCCAAAGCCGCCTTACTGATAGCCGAAGCGGCAGGTATAAAGGGCATGATTGGCGGCCAGGTTCTGGATATGGAATCGGAGAACAAAACAATTGGCTATGACCGGCTTTGCGACATGCACCGTAAAAAAACCGGAGCCTTGATAAAATCAAGTATTCTTGCCCCGGCAGTGCTGCTCGGAGCATCCAGTGATACAGAAAATGCCCTTAAGATTTACGCGGACAAAATAGGATTAGCCTTTCAGATAAAAGACGATATTCTTGATTATGAAGGGAACAGTGAAATTGTCGGAAAGCCCACAGGCAGTGATGAGAAAAACAGGAAATCAACCTTTGTGACATTATTGGGAATGGAAGAAGCTAAGAAGCTTCTTGAGGCCACTGTGCGGCAGGCAAAAAAAGTAATTGAACCCTTCAATAATGCCGAATTTTTAATTAAGACAGCATATTATATAGCTGAAAGGGATAAGTAGCAATAAGTATCGGGGGAGACAAAGTAACATTATGCAGGGTGTTTTGGAGAACAAGGCTATAGTATTGCCGATTCTGTCCTGGTTTTTGGCTCAGTTTATCAAGTTTATAATTCATTTGATTCAAAATCAGAAAATAGATTTCAGAAAGTTTGTATCATCAGGCGGAATGCCAAGTTCACATTCCGCCATATCGGTTTGCCTGGCAACGGTCCTGGGAATAGAGTATGGTTTTGACTCGGGAGTATTTGCAGTTGCCACCATACTCGCCTTCATTGTAATGGCCGATGCTGCAGGTGTGAGACGTGCCGCAGGCAAACAGGCGGAAGTATTGAACAAGCTCATTTATTCATCCAAGCATATAAAAGTCGATCAGGAACTTAAGGTTCTTTTGGGGCATACCCCTGTGCAAGTCATCTTCGGGGCAATTCTGGGCATATTGGTAGGCATTGTGTTTGCTTAGCAGGTATTGTGTTTGCATAGATTTTTGATTTATTGTATAATTATTTTCCATAGTTATTATAGCAGGATGGCGCAGTATCCTAGTCAGTACTGCCTGCTTCGAAGACGGGCCTAAAAATCCGTTAAAGGGCACATCGATGAAGTTCCTTGTGCCGGCTTGTTACGCCCAGTGATGGGTCGGTGCTGGGAGTTAAGGTTTAGGGGCGGCCTGTAATGGCATGCAGGAAGAGACCCCTTTACCGCGGAGACCCTCAATCGTGGAAGACAGATTGCCCCGCGTAAGCGATAGAGATCTTGACTACGATGAGGGAGTAAACCTGTCATGCGGTACCGCTTTTCGGTGCTGTGGGCAGTGTAGCCTGCCTTGAGTGCTATTGGAGGGATAACGGATCAGTTGTTTATGTACTGGCCGGTACATAAGCAATATTGCTGTTTGAAACCAATGGTGCAAAAGAGGCTAGAAGTTAGGTAAAGGCTCCCGGGGAAAACCCCTAGGCTGTAAGTCTCCTTGGCAATCCGGGGATTGCAGTGTGGACTAAGTGGCGATCAGGCTTTGAAGAGGGCAACCTCTCAGCATAAGGTTTAAAGGGTAACCGCCATTACGGTGACGTTTTGGTACTTTATGGGGAAAACCTGCCTGACCTAAGACGCAAAATTTACTCGGATTGTTGCCATCCTGTTATTTAACAGTTTTTAACCCTTAGTACATAATTGCAGGAAAGCAGGATTATAGTTGGATAAGGACAAATCGGACAATAAATATTTCAAGCTTTTGGACAAATACAAAAAATTGTCTAAAGAGGCCGTTCCGGTTAAAAAAGGCTCAGGAATAGAGAAAAAACATATTCTGTGGGGTCTTTTTATTACATTTGTCTCCTTTACCCTTTCAATTTGCATACTCTTCCTTTCTACAAGTATCTTTCAGGTAATTTCACCCCAGTGGGCTGCACTGGTGGTTCTGGGAATAATACTCGTGGGTATTTTCTTTGATATAGTTGGTATCGCAGTTACGGCTGCGGATGAGACTCCTTTCCATTCAATGGCTGCAAAGAAGAAGAAAGGCGCCCGGCAGTCTATAATGTTATTGCGAAACGCATCGAAGGTGTCAAGTTTCTGCAATGACGTTGTCGGTGACATCTGCGGAGTTGTAAGCGGTGCTGCAGGTACCGCCATAGTTTACAGGGTCTTTACCAACCATGCCAACGTATCTTTATTAGAGGTATTGGTGGGTGCTTTTATTGCGGCTGTAACTGTGGGAGGAAAGGGTTTTACAAAGAATATAGGCATGAATAATGCAAATTATATTGTTTATAAAGCAGGAAGATTCATGGCGTTTTTTATCCCCGATAAAAAAGGGAAGAAAAAGGAGAACTCGAAAGACTGATTGAGGTGTTAATTTTTTGGACAGAAATTTTAACGGAGATTTCAAATTCCTTTCAAATATAAATAATCCAAACGATCTTAAAAAGTTAAGCTATAAAGAACTTGATATTCTCGCGCGTGAGTTAAGGGAATTTCTTCTTGATACCGTGTCTAAAACAGGTGGACACATTGCTTCAAATCTGGGTGTTGTTGAGCTGACGATAGCACTTCATAAAGTCCTTAACACCCCTCTTGACAAAATTATCTGGGATGTGGGCCACCAGACCTATGTCCATAAAATTCTAACAGGGCGCAGGGATGTATTCCCGACATTGAGGCAGTTAAACGGTATATCGGGTTTCCCCAAAACCCAGGAAAGCCCCTATGACGCATTTAATACAGGCCACAGCAGCACTTCCATTTCGGCTGCGCTTGGCATGGCAAGGGCAAGGGACCTGAAGGGCGAAAAGTACACTGTCTGCGCTGTTATTGGTGACGGGGCGCTTACAGGAGGTATGGCCCTTGAAGCCATTAACGATGCCGGTATGGCTAAAACCAACCTGCTCATTATTCTCAATGACAACGGCATGTCCATAGCACCGAATGTGGGCGGGCTTTCAAGATATCTTAGCAGGATAAGAGTAAGACCACTTTACTATAAAACCCGAGAATCGGTGCAGGGGTTCATAGAATCTCTGCCAAGGTCCGGAAAAAGACTGAGAAGATTTCTTCACAAGGTCAAGTTATCCATAAAAAGCATGTTTGTTCCTGCCATGTTTTTTGAAAATCTGGGCCTTAGATATTTTGGCCCCATTGATGGCCATAATATCAGGGAAATGGTGAATGTGTTCGAACATGCCAAAACCATGAAGGGACCCGTTATTGTACATGTGGTCACAACCAAGGGGAAGGGCTACGAGTTTGCTGAAGAAAAGCCCGATATTTTCCACGGGATTGCTCCGTTTGAAATTGAAACAGGAAATGTGATAAAACCGGGAAGCGAGAGCTATTCATCGGTATTTGGCAAAAAATTATGTGAACTTGCGGAAGAAGATGAGAAAATAGTTGCCATTACCGCCGCCATGCCTGACGGCACAGGCCTTAACCCCTTTAAGAAAGCCTTTCCAAAACGGCTCTTCGACGTAGGTATTGCCGAACAGCATGCGGTAACATTGGCGGCAGGACTTGCCATGGGCGGCGCAAAACCTGTAGTGGCTATTTATTCAACCTTCCTTCAGAGGGCCTATGACCAGATTCTCCATGATGTTGCGCTTCAGAAACTGAAGGTTGTTTTTGCCATTGACAGATGCGGTGTTGTGGGTGACGACGGAGAGACCCATCAGGGTATCTACGATGTATCCTATCTTTATACCATTCCTTATCTTTCAATTTTGTCCCCTGCCACGCCCAACGAACTAAAAGCCATGCTGGAATATGCCGTCAAAAAACATAACGGCCCCATTGCCATAAGATATCCAAGAGGCTCAGGAAATGAATTTCCGGGAAGCAATACTCCTCTTGAATTTGGAAAAGGCGTATTGGTAAAGAAAGGTAATGACCTTACTATTATTGGTGTGGGAAATATGATGCCTGTTGCTCTTGAAGTTGCGGAGCTCTTTGAAAATGAAGGCATTTTGTGTGATGTGATAAATCCCAGGTTCTTAAGGCCGGTTGATGATACTTTAATATTGAACTCTGCCAAGAAGACCGGAAAGGTTGTCATTGTTCAGGATGTAATCAAGAACGGAGGATTTGGCTCTGCGGTCTCGGAGCTTATCCAGAGCAGCGGAATAAATGCCCGTACTATGATTTTAGGGCTTCCCGACACTGGCATAGAACATGGAAACAGAAATCTTATACTTAAGAAATACGGGCTGGACGCCCTGGGAATAAAAATGAACGTGGTGTATGAGATGGGGTTTCCTGAAAAGGGCAATAATAACGGTGAGGTATTGTAATGGCCAAGGAAAGACTGGATATACTGCTTGTTTCCAAAGGTTTTTTTGACAGCCGGGAAAAAGCGAAAAGAACCATTATGGCAGGCATGGTATTTGTGGACGGGGAAAGGACCGATAAGGCGGGGGCAATGGTTAGCCCCGATTCGGTTATTGAAATCAAAGGCAATCCCAACCCGTATGTAAGCCGGGGAGGCCTGAAGCTTGATAAAGCTGTCACCGTATTTAGGATAAATCTTGAGGGATGTACCTGTGTTGACGTAGGTGCGTCAACAGGTGGTTTTACAGACGTGATGCTCAAAAAGGGAGCGAAAAAGGTTTATGCCGTTGACGTCGGATACGGACAGCTTGCCTGGGAACTTAGAAATGACCCGAGAGTGGTCTGCCTGGAAAGGACAAATTTCAGGTATGTGACAAATGAGCAGATTCCTGAGCCACTGGATTTCGGCTCTGTGGACGTATCTTTTATCTCACTTAAAAAAATCCTTCCACCGCTAAAAAAACTGCTTAAGCATGAGGGAAAAGCAGTCTGTCTTATAAAACCCCAGTTTGAAGCAGGAAAGGAAAAGGTGGGCAAAAAAGGTGTGGTGAGAGATCCGCAGATACATGAAGAGGTAATTAATAGTATAATAGAAGAGGCACAAAATTTAGGATTCTTCATAAAGGGCCTTTCCTTTTCACCCATTAAGGGGCCCGAGGGAAATATTGAGTACCTTCTGTATCTGGCCTGCGAAGAATCGGAAAATAAAGAGCCATTTGACGTGATTGAGACAGTAAAAGCGGCGCATGAAAGCCTTGATAAAGAATAAGGTTTAGGAAGGTATCTTATTTGTTGATTTCTCTTAGGCCAAAGGAAACGGCATATATGTACTTTCTTAACCACTACGGCTGACAGACAGATGTATGGACTCATATATATCTTATAGCAGCTGCTTTTATAATATATAGTTCTTGTGAGGATTAAATTATGGAGTTAATTCGGGAATATGGGACAAAAAAACTCCCTGCCCCTCTGGATGCAGGGATAATGTACACCATTTCGGCTGTCTACTATGTGTACGTTTCGCAGTTGCTGACAGTGATAGGCTTACAAAGCGAAGTCAATCTTGTGCTCTCCGAAATACTATTTTTTGCTGTTCCACCGATAGTTCTGGCTTTTTTGAAAAAATATGATATAAAGAAGACCTTCAGGTTAAAGGCTCCGAGGCCGCTGGAAGTTCTTCTGATGCTGGTTATTAGTCCTGTAATGATATTAGCGGGAGTCTGTTCCGGATTTCTTGCTTTGATGGCGGTAAAAGTTATATTCGGACGGGTATACCTTGCCGGGGACCTGGTCCAGTTAATGTCCAACAATATTCTGGTATCATTGTTTATTGTGGCAGTAGTGCCTGCTGTATGTGAAGAACTGCTTTTCAGGGGAATGATACAAAGAGGGCTTGAAAAATTGGGAGCCGGCTGGGGTATTTTCTTAAGCGGTTTGCTGTTCGGCCTTTTCCATTTTGATTTTCAACGTCTGGCTGCCCAGACACTGATCGGCTTTATTGCTGCTTATGCGGTGTACCGGACAGGTTCTATTTTTAACGGCATGATACTTCACTTTATGAATAACGGACTACTCACTCTTTTGTCCAACAGTTTCTACAGTTTGGATTCCGGGAGCACCCAGGTGGTGGCAGATCCTTTTGCCACAGAGGATTTTATTGCCGGCGCCCGTGAAATGGGGATGACCCTGGAGCAGTTTCTTGGGTATTTGTCCGCAATATTTGTTGTAATACTTATTTTCAGCCTTTTTGTTATTTTTGGACTTCTTTTGATACTGAACAGAATCACCCGGAATACTGTTGAAAAACCTGTAACCGAAAAGGGTTTGGCAATGGGCCTTCTGGCAGGTATTCCCGGTTTGATATTAATTGCGGTTGTTTATACATCCCTGGGATTAACCCTGCTAAATAATGACCTTGGTTTGCAAATACTGAGATTTTTAGGCATGGCGTAGGTATTGAAACTGTTAATGTTAAATACCTGCTTTATGTTTTACAATATGAAGTTTAGCAGTATAATTATAGATTGGTAGTTTTTTTCATGCTATAATATCTGTCATAATATTTACAAATAACCACTTTCGTATTATCCTCGTACATATTTTAGGATTTTATCTGAAAGGAAGGATAGTAAGAGGATGGAAGATAAACGGAGCATTTTGGAAACTGCAATATCGGCATTGGATGATAAAAAGGGAAGGAATATCAGAGCGATTGAAATTAAAGAACTGACCACCGTCGCGGATTATTTTATCATAGCAAGCGGCACCTCGGTTACGCATATCAAGTCCCTTGCTGACAATGTTGAAGAGAAATTGGCCGAAAAAGGGGTAAAGCCCATTCATATAGAGGGATACAACAGTGCAAGATGGATTCTTCTTGACTATAATGATATTGTGATACACATATTCCATGAAGACGACAGGGAATATTACGGACTTGAAAGATTATGGCAGGACGGAAGAGAAATAAACATCAGGACAGAACTTTCTTAATTCAGGAAATACCAGATATTTCGGAGGTTGTAATATGAGTTACTCAATACAGACGGACAGAAAGTGGCAGAAAAAATGGGAAGAGAGCGGAATATACAGGTTTGACCGTAATAATCTCGACAAAAAGCTCTATTGCCTTGAAATGTTCTCCTACCCATCGGGTTCGAAGCTGCACGTGGGACACTGGTATAATTACGGCCTGACTGATTCATGGGCCAGAATGAAGAGGATGCAAGGTTTTAACGTATTCCATCCGCAGGGCTTTGACGCCTTCGGACTTCCTGCCGAAAACCAGGCCATTAAAACCGGTATCCACCCCAAGGACTCAACTTTCAGCAATATAGAAACTATGGAAAAACAGCTGAGAGAAATGGGCGCTACTTTTGACTGGGATTACGAGGTAATTACCTGTACCCCTGAATATTATAGATGGAATCAATGGCTCTTCCTGCAACTTTACAAGAGGGGACTTGCCTACAGGAAGAACGCTCCTGTCAACTGGTGCCCGAGCTGCAATACCGTTCTTGCAAATGAGCAGGTTATTGACGTGCACTGTGAACGCTGCAATTCTGAAGTCACAAAGAAGAATCTTACCCAGTGGTTCTTCAAGATAACAGATTATGCCCAGGAACTTTTGGATTGCCTGCCCGACCTTGACTGGCCGGAAAAGACCAAGAAAATCCAGTATAACTGGATTGGGCGTTCAGAAGGTGCCGAGATTGAGTTCAAGGTAGACGGAAAGGATATTACTTTCAGGGTATTTACAACCCGTGCAGATACCCTCTATGGTGTTACTTATGTGGTACTGGCTCCCGAAAACGAAATTGTGGACCAAATCACCACTCCCGAATATCGTCAGGCTGTTGAGGATTACCGTGAACAGGTCAAAAAGATTTCAGAAATTGACCGTCTATCAACAGTCCGTGAAAAAACCGGAGTATTCACCGGTGCTTATGCTGTACATCCCCTTACAGGCAAGAAGGTTCCCATCTGGATTGCCGATTATGTGCTGGCAGGTTATGGTACAGGCTGCGTAATGGCAGTTCCTGCCCATGATGACCGTGACTTTGAATTTGCCACAAAACATAAGCTTGATATTGTAAGGGTTATTAAAAATCCGGAAGGCGACGATACATTGCCTTTCTGTGAATATGGCGTTTTAACAAACAGTGATGAATTTGACGGAGTTTCATCAGAAGAAGCCAGAATTTCAATTGTAGAAAAACTGGCTAAAGAGGGAAAAGGCGAGCTTAAGGTGACATACCGCTTAAGAGACTGGCTTGTGTCCAGACAGCGTTACTGGGGAACACCCATTCCCATCATTTATTGTGACAAGTGCGGTACTGTGCCTGTTCCTGAGGACCAGCTTCCTGTTGAACTTCCGTATAATGTGGAGTTCAGACCTGACGGGGAATCGCCACTGGCAAAATGTAAAGAGTTTATTAATACAACCTGTCCGGTCTGCGGCGGCCCTGCAAAAAGAGACTCCGATACCCTTGACACCTTTGTGGATTCAAGCTGGTATTTCTTAAGATATCCTGACAACAAGAACGACAAAGAGCCTTTTAACAAGGATTGGATCAATAAAATGCTCCCGGTCGACAAATATGTGGGCGGCGCGGAGCATGCGGCAATGCATCTGCTCTATGCAAGATTCATAACAAAGGCTTTGAGAGATATGGGCTATCTTAATTTTGACGAGCCCTTCCTGTCTTTGACCCACCAGGGAGTAATCCTGGGATCGGACGGTCAGAAGATGTCCAAGTCAAGAGGCAACACCGTTCTTCCAGATGAATATATCAATAAATACGGTTCAGACGTATTCAGGATGTATCTGGCCTTCGGTTTCTCCTATGTCGAAGGCGGACCCTGGAGCGATGACGGAATTAAGGCCATGGACCGTTTTGTCGGACGTGTGGAACGCATGGTTGAAAAGTTTGTGGCTGAAAAAGGCCAGGACTCTGACTCAAATATCGGAGCCGACGAAAAAGAGCTGAATTTTGTAAGACACAGTGCCATCAAGAATGTTACTGAAGATACTGAGATATTCCAGTTCAATACCGCCATGGCAAGAATAATGGAGCTTGTGAACGCAATTTACAAGTATGACTCATTGAGCCGGAAAAACCGTGGGCTCATGGAAGACACCATAAATGACTGTCTGAAGCTTCTGTCTCCATTCGCTCCTCATTTCGCTGAAGAAATGTGGAAGATGATGGGCCATACCACATCAATCTTCAATGAAAAATGGCCGGAGTTTGATGAAAAAGCTCTTGTCAGGGACGAAGTTGAGCTTGCCGTTCAGTTTAACGGTCAGATCAGGTTCAAGATCAACGTTCCCACAGATGCGGACAACAAAGCTATTGAAGAGGCTGCTCTCAGCGATGAACGTGCCAAGCCTTACATTGAAGGCAAGAATATAGTCAAGGTTATTATCGTTAAAGGAAGACTTGTAAATATCGTTGTAAAATAAAAATCTGAGGGGGTTGCCCCTCAGATTTGGCGCAATAAGGAGGTATAATAATGGATCAGGCTTTTCGCCTATTAGTTATTGTGGCTGTGTTGTATCTGGTGTTCCTGTGTGTTATAAGGCTGGTCATGGGCACCGTATACAAGTCAAAATCATTCCTCATAAACATCATAGGCATTATAACAGTGTTTGGAGGTTTTATTCTCAGCCGTTTCGGAGAGTACCTGAAATTGCCTGATTACATTTATTATATTGTGCCCGTACTCCTTATTGTACTTTTGCCTCCGTTATCCCTTAACATGAAGACCGACCAGACCCTGAAATATCTCATATTCTTCGTCGTGTCGGTTGTCCTTATTCATGTGTTGTTTTCTTTGCTTGTGGGATGGAAGGATCTTTTGCCTTTCATAAAGATACCTTCGCTCTGGGGCGTGAAATAAACTTTCGGCAAGTGTGAATCACTTGCCGAAAAATATTTTGGAAGGAAAATGGGGATCGATTTATTAATTGAAACAGGATACCGGTATCCTGTTTATATATTAAAGTACGTGCGAAGAATAATACATGAACACTGTTAAGTTTGTGGTATTCTGGCATGAATGAATTTGGAGTTGATTAAATTTGCCGTTAAACAATATTGATGATATAAGGCAGCTTCAGCCTGCGGTTCTCGCCTTTATGGGGGATGCCGTATTTGAGCTTTTTATCAGAGAAAGGCTTATAAGAAACAAGAGAGGGACCTCGCATAATCTTCACATACATTCCACAAACTTTGTAAAGGCAGCTTCCCAGGCGAATATAGCCAGGATTCTCCATGACAGCTTTACCGAAGAGGAGACCTATATTTTCAGAAGGGGAAGAAATGCCAAGTCAACAACCATACCCAAAAATGCTGACGTCCAGGACTATAAATACGCTACAGGCTTTGAAGCAGTTCTTGGATATCTGTATCTGACCGGACAGCATGAAAGGCTGAGCGAAATAATGGAAAAAGCTGCTCTGATTGTAGAAACCCAGGAAAGGCCGATGAAAAATGAAAAGGAATAACAAAAATTCAGGAAAACCTACAGGAAACAGAACCAACAATAAATTCAAAAAGCCATCATCAGCAAGAAAGATGGAGAAAAAAGGACCGTCCTTTGACGAAAAAAGAGGCGGCAGAATCAAAAAAGAAATCAGGAAATCCAGTGAAGTATTGGATGATGATTTTAACCCTTCAAATGAAAGCTTTGAAAGGGAGGACCGAATAGAGGGAAGAAACCCCGTATTTGAGGCTATTAAATCGGGAAGGCCAATTAATAAACTTTACGTGGAAAAGGGGACCCAGGACCAGTTCCTTTTAAGAATTATTGCCATGGTCCGGGAAAAGAACATTCCGATACAGTACCTTGAGCGTCATAAACTGGACAGTATGTCCCAGACCCGTGTGCATCAGGGAGTAATCCTTGAAGTAGCGGCGCAGGAATATGTTGAGGTTGACGATATTCTTGCAAAGGCTGAAGAAAGAGGGGAGCCGCCCTTTATTGTGGTACTGGATGGGATAACAGACACAAACAACCTGGGCTCAATAATAAGAAGCGCCGAATGTGCAGGCGCCCACGGAATTATTATTCCCAAGCGGAGGTCGGCGACATTAAACGCCACAGTCGCCAAAGTTTCCGCAGGGGCTCTGGAATACATGCCTGTTGCCAGGGTTGGCAACCTGGTTCAGACATTGAGAAGCCTAAAGAACCAGGGGCTTTGGATTATCGGTTCGGACATGGACGGGAAAAACAATTACTATGAGACCAATCTGAAAGGCCCTTGCGCCCTTATTGTCGGAAGTGAGGGCGAGGGGATGTCAAGGCTTGTCAAAAACGAATGTGACCTGATTGTCAGAATACCCATGAAGGGCAATATCAATTCCCTTAACGCGGGAGTTGCCGCAGCCCTCATTATGTTCGAAATTTCAAAGCAGAGGGACAAAGCTTAAAAAAGGACAAGCCTACCATTGTCCAATTTGTGGTACAAGGCATATTATGTACAAGGAGAGTAAGACAAATAACGATAATCCGACATATATCGTTAATACAGGCTACCGCCAGGCCCAATGGACGTATAGCCCCATTTTATCACTCCTCCAATTTGGCGCTTTAAGTTTATGCCTTCGCTTAAAGCGCCTTTTTCATATCTGGTTATTGAGGTTTCCAGTTGCAAATACGCGCACATTATACGTTTTTCAGCCGGCTTATGTATGATGGTAGCGGCTCCTCCTTCGCTTATTTCCGGCAAGGTATAAAGTGTCAAATTTGCAATTAATAACGGGAAATGCTATAATGAACAAAAATCAACTGGTGGCGCTGTTCAGACCGTATTTTACATAAGGCGGTGGATAGCGTCTTTTATTTCTTTTGGAGGAAGCTATGGCTGTAGGAAAAGAATTACTCTTAAAGATTGCAGATATCGCTGCAATATCCATAGATGAGACCGAGGCAGAAGATTATGCAAAAGAGCTTGATTCTGTAATTGGGTATATTGAGCAGAAGCTGTCGGAAATACCTGACGATGATTTAGAACCTATGGAGCATGTACTTTCCGCCCAAAGCTTTTTCAGGGCTGACGAGGTTACCAATTTTGACAGAAAAGCTGAATTACTGGGCTCCGCTTCAGTTACCAAAGACGGATGCCACTTTGTGCCAAGTGTGGTGGACCCGTCATGAGTATTCTCAATATGACTATAAAAGAGATAAGTGAATTATTGAAAAACAGAAAAATCGGGACAGTGGAGCTGGTTCGGCATTACCTTGACAGCATCAGAAGACAGAATCCTTCTCTTAATTCTTTTGTCACAACCTGCGAAGAAGATGCCCTTGAAGCTTCCGAAAAGGCACAGAAGCTTATTGATTCAAATGATAATACCTCACTTCTTTGCGGTATTCCTTTTGGCATTAAGGACAATATCTGCGTGAGGGGCATAAGGACAACAGCGGGAAGCAAAATGCTTTCAGACTTTGTTCCTGCGTATTCCTCAACAGTTGTAAACAGGCTCGTGGAGGCCAATGCTGTCATTCTTGGAAAACTTAATATGAACGAGTTTTCCATGAAAGAAAGTAAGGAAGGCAATATCTTCGGATTTGTCCGTAATCCATGGAACAAAGAATATGCTGAAGGTGGTTTATCTGAGGGCACTGCCGCTGCTGTTTCAGGGGATATGGCGTGCTTTGCCCTCGGCTCGGACTCAGGAGGGGAGCTTAGGCAGGCAGCATCATTCTGCGGCGTTGTCGGCCTTAAGCCGACCTATGGTTTAGTGTCCCGGTATGGTCTTATATCCTCTGCTTCTTCCATGGACCAGATAGGGCCTGTCACAAGAAGTGTTGAAGACTGTGCTGCAGTGATGAGTGTCATTGCAGGACAAGATCCTCTGGACTCCACTTCAGTTGGAAGATCTGAGAATTATCTTAAAGATATAGATAAAGGAATCAAAGGTTTAAGAGTTGGTGTACCGAAAGAGTTTTTCGGTTCGGAGGTAAATACCGAAATAAAAGAAAGTATTTCAAGGGCTTTGGAAAACCTTGGACAGGAAGGGGCAATCTATAAAGAAATAAGCATTCCTTCAATAAAATATATACTTCCGGCCCATTACATTATTTCTTCAGCTGAGGCAAGTTCCAACCTTGCGAGGTACGATGGAATAAGGTTCGGACACAGAAGCCCGGATGCCCGGAATATATCCGAGGTATACAGGTTTTCAAGAAAAGAGGGCTTTGGAAGGGAAGTAAAACAAAGAATTCTTACCGGCACATACTTCTTAAGTTCCGAAAACAGGGAAAGGCTATATTACAAGGCGCTAAAAATAAGGCGGATGATTTTTAATGACTTCCGGAAGGCATTTGAAAATCTGGATGTACTGGTTGCGCCAGTCTGTCCCGAAGTCGCCTGTAAATTGACTGATGTGAGCGGAGATAAGGACCATCTTCTTAAAATGCATATCAGTGATGTTTATACGGCAGGATTGAACCTGACGGGCCTTCCCGGGCTGACAGTGCCCTGCGGCCTTGACAAAAACAAACTGCCAATAGGCATACAGATAGTTGGAAGAGAATTTTCAGAAAAACTCCTTCTTCAGGTTGGCTATGCAATAGAAAAAACAGTGGGTAAGTTAAGCCCCGGAGAGGGGGATAAATATGGAATATGAGATTGTAATCGGCCTTGAGATACATGCGGAGCTGAAAACCAAAACCAAGATTTTCTGCGGCTGCAAAAACGAATTTGGCGAAGAGCCCAATACCAATTGCTGTCCAGTCTGCCTTGGAATGCCCGGGGCTATGCCGGTGCTTAACCAAAAGGCTCTTGAATATGCAATCAAAGCAGGGCTTGCCATGAACTGCGACATTGCGGAATTCAGCAAGTTTGACAGGAAAAACTACTTCTACCCCGATACTCCAAAAGCCTATCAGATATCCCAGTATGACCTTCCCCTTTGTCATGACGGTTATATAGATATAGAGTTGGAAGGGACAACGAAAAGAATAGGGATAGAACGCATCCATCTGGAAGAGGATGCAGGAAAATTAATTCATGATGCTTCAGGAGAAGGCTCTTTGATAGACCATAACAGGAGCGGCGTGCCCCTGATTGAAATAGTCACCCGTCCCGATATACGTTCCCCTGAGGAAGCAAGAACAGTGTTTGAAAGTATAAAGTCAATTCTTGAGTATACAGACGTATCCGACTGCCGGATGCAGGAAGGTTCTGTGCGCGCCGATGTCAACCTTTCGGTCCGCCCGAAAGGCAAGGGCACCTTTGGCGTAAGGACTGAAATGAAAAACATAAATTCTTTCAGGGCTGTTGAGCGCGCCTGCAGGGCAGAGGCGGAACGCCAGACAGAGCTGCTGGAAAGAGGACTGGAAGTGGTACGGGAAACCCGGCGTTGGGATGATTTAAAAGGGACAAGCTTCCCCATGCGGAGTAAAGAAGAAGCCATGGACTACAGGTTCTTTCCTGAACCTGACCTTTTACCGGTTGTAATTGACAGAAGCTTGATTGCCGAAATAAAAAGCAGCATACCTGAACTGCCATTTGACAAGCGACGCCGTTATACGGAGCAATATGGACTGCCTTTATATGACGCAAAGCTCCTAACTGAAAGCAAGAAAATTTCTGAGATATTTGAAACCGCTTTGGAAGTTTGCAAAAATCCGAAACTGGTAAGTAACTGGATTATGACCGACCTTTTGAGACTGGTAAACGAGAAGGGTAAGTCAATCCTTGATACCGCCCTGAACGGCCGTATCTTTGGCAGAATACTCCTTTATTTTGACAGGGGAGAAATCTCCCAGGCTTCGGCAAGAACATTAATGGAGGTTATCGCAGAAACCGGTGAGGAGCCTGATTCTGTAATTGACAGGCTTAGTCTCAGAGTTCAGCGGGACGAGAACCTTGTTTCAGGCGTAGTTAAGACCATTATCCGGGACAACCCCCAGGCAGTTTCAGATTACAGGGCAGGAAAGACAAAAGCTCTCGGATTTCTGATGGGAAGAACCATGGCTGCCCTGAAAGGAAACGGAGATCCTGAGCAGGTCAGAAGTTTATTGATTAAGGAGTTGGACCGAACAGAATAATGTACTTGTGAAAGTGCCTAATTGAGGGCATTTAGGGCTTTGAAAATTCGTTACATGGCAGAGTCAAAAACTGAGATCAAAAACTTGCAACTACCGCTTTAATGAGCTAAAATAAATTGTGAAATCACGGACGAGGGGCGTTTCACAATGAGAATGGAGCGCCCTTTTTAATATAGAAGGAACAATGAACAATATATATAGAAAAAAGAAACCCTTAAAAATAAGTCGGTTAACCTGATTTACAAAACCGAAAGGAGATCATGTATTGCAAAAACTTTTGATGACATAGGATTTGGGATTTTTGGTTCGGATGTGTTTAATGATGCGGTAATGAAGGAGCGTTTGCCCAATCCTGTATATAAGAAATTGCGGAAAACCATAATAGAAGGTTTGCCCCTGGAGCAGGAAGTTGCAGAAGTTGTTGCCTGCGTAATGAAGGACTGGGCAATTGAAAAGGGAGCTACACATTATACGCACTGGTTCCAGCCTATGAACGGCATTACAGCGGAAAAACATGATTCCTTTCTGTTTACAACAGACGATGGAAGAGCAATTACAGAGTTTTCAAGCAAGCAGTTGATAAAGGGAGAACCTGATGCGTCCTCCTTCCCGTCAGGAGGTCTCAGGGCAACTTTTGAGGCAAGGGGTTATACTGCATGGGACTGCACTTCACCTGCCTTTGTAAAAGACCGTACATTGTATATTCCAACTGCGTTTTGTTCCTATACCGGTGAAGCTCTGGACCTTAAAACACCTCTTTTAAGGTCAATGGATGCATTGTCCAAACAAGCCCTCCGTATTTTAAGGCTTTTTGGCAACACCACCACCAAGCGGGTTGTATCAACAGTCGGCGCTGAGCAGGAATACTTTTTGGTTGACAAGAAGTATTTTATGCAGAGAAAGGACCTCATTTACACAGGCCGTACCCTGTTTGGCTCAAAGCCGCCAAAAGGACAGGAACTTGAAGATCATTATTTTGGAAACCTGAAATCAAGGGTAGCCCAGTTCATGCGCGAGCTTGATATGGAGCTGTGGAAATTAGGTATTCCTGCTAAGACAGAGCATAATGAGGCGGCGCCTGCACAGCATGAAGTGGCTCCCGTATTTGAGACAGCCAATATAGCAACAGACCATAACCAGCTTACAATGGAAATAATGAAGAAGGTTGCCGACAGGATGGGCCTTGCCTGCCTCCTTCATGAAAAGCCATTTGCGGGGGTGAATGGTTCAGGCAAGCACAACAACTGGTCCCTTACAACCGATGACGGATATAATCTTTTAAAACCTGGGAAAACCCCTGCGGATAATGCCCAGTTCCTTATCTTTTTACTGGCAGTATTGAAGGCAGTGGATGAATATGCTGATTTGCTTCGCTTTTCAATTGCCAGTGCAGGCAATGACCACAGACTGGGCGCAAATGAGGCACCGCCGGCAATCATATCTGTCTTTTTGGGTGATGAACTTACAGATATCATAGAGATGCTTGAAACCGGCGTAGCCAGGAACAATGGAAACAACAGGCATCTTGAAATAGGTGTTGCCACTCTGCCCGTTCTTCGCAAGGACACGACCGACAGAAACAGGACATCACCTTTCGCCTTTACCGGAAACAAGTTCGAGTTCCGTTCTGTGGGCGCATCCCAGTCCATAGCAACCGCCAATTTTATTATAAATACCATTGTTGCCGAAGCTCTCTGCCAGATAGCCGACAGGCTTGAGAAGGCCGAAGATTTCAAGAAAGAAGTCAACGAGGTATTGAAGGAGCTCGCAATAAAACACAAGAGAATCATATTCAACGGCAACAACTATTGTCCTGAATGGACCAAAGAGGCGGAGGCAAGAGGCCTGCCCAACCTGAAAACAACTGTGGATGCAATTCCATGCCTGATTGAGGAGAAAAATATAAAGCTCTTTGAAAAACATGGAGTGCTCACACCTGTGGAACTGCACTCCAGGTATGAAATCCAGCTGGAGAACTATATAAAAACCATCCGGATTGAAGCTCTTACAATGATTGAAATCTCCAACAGGCAAATAATTCCGGCTTGCGTCAAATATATTAATATACTTGCCGAAACTGCGGCGTCAATAAAGACTTTAAATGCGGATTCTTCATTTGTGCAGGGAGATCTTGAAAGGGTTCTGAATCTCACTTCCGACCTCAGAAAGTGTACAGACAAATTGAGCAATCAAATTGCCGCATTGGACAATGACAGCCGTGATTCACTGGCGAGAGCGAAATATTGCAAGGATTTAATTATTCCAATTATGAATGACCTAAGGGTTTATGCCGACAAACTTGAAGCGTTGGTTGACGAAAAATTGTGGCCAATGCCTACCTATACAGAACTGCTTTTTGGTCTGGTATGAAATATGGGGGAAGCAAAATATGCTTCCCCCTTGATTTATCTTCTGCTCAACAATTCAAACAGCTTATAAAACCCAAGGAATATTATTGTCGCAAATAAAAGCCCTGCTGCAAGATGGGATACTATTCTTATCAGTGCTCCAATAAAGGAAAGAGCGATAAAGCCGCCAAAGATAAGGATGGCATATCCCAAAACACGGCCGAATTTATTAATTACCGAATTTTTGAAAGCAATAATACTATTCCACATAATCGGATACCTCCTGTATTACCATTTCACTTTATCCCATTATACGTCCTGCTTAATCTGTATACCATAAAAGTAAAGTTATATGACTATGAGAATTGCATTAGAATATTTGAATGAAAGGATACAGAAAGGCGCATGAACTAAGTCCATGCGCCTTTTCCAAGGTCTTTTGACCACTTTTTTATTTAGTATTTAGAAATAGGGTATATGCCGTTATTTTCCGAACAGGGCATAGAATACGCCTGCTGCAACTGCAGAACCTATAACGCCTGCCACATTGGGCCCCATGGCATGCATGAGAAGGTAGTTGCTCGGATTTGCCTTCTGGCCTTCAATCTGGGAAACCCTTGCAGCCATTGGAACAGCTGAAACTCCTGCTGAACCAATAAGAGGATTGACTTTTCCTCCGGAAAGGAAGCACATTAGTTTTCCAAGCAGCAAACCACCTACTGTACTGAACATAAAGGCTGTTAAGCCAAGGCCTATAATCATAAGTGTTTCAGGCTGCAGGAATTTCTCTCCCACAGCTTTGGAACCGACAGTCAATCCGATGAATATGGTGACTATGTTAATAAGCTCATTCTGGGCTGTCTTTGAAAGTCTGTCAACCACGCCGGATTCTCTGAGCAGATTACCCAGCATCAACATTCCTATGAGTGGCGCAACCGAGGGGAGAAGGAAAGTACAAAGAACTGTAACGATTATTGGGAATGCAACTTTTTCAAGTTTTGAAACTTCCCTTAACTGCTCCATCTTTATTTCTCTTTCCTTTTTGGTTGTCAGAAGCCTCATTATTGGAGGTTGGATCATAGGAATAAGAGCCATATATGAGTAGGCTGCTATTGCAATGGCAGGCAGAAGATCATTGGCAAGTTTTGAAGTAAGCCAGATAGCTGTCGGGCCGTCAGCTCCGCCTATAATACCAATGGAGGCAGCCTCTTCCGGGGTAAAGCCAAGAGCTATTGCCAGCATGAATGCCATGTATATTCCGAATTGTGCAGCAGCTCCCAGAAACAGACTTGAAGGACGGGCTATCAGTGGACCGAAATCAGTCATAGCGCCCACACCAAGGAATATAAGTGGAGGATATATTCCAAGTTCAATACCCTGATAAAGATAATATAACAATCCTCCTGCCTGTTCTCCTGATGGGCCTGCCAATAGTCCTGTCAATGGCAGATTGGCAAGCAGCATACCAAAGGAAATTGGTAAAAGCAGAAGAGGTTCGAATTTTTTAACTATTGCAAGATAGAATAAAACGCAGGAAATAAGTATCATCACCAGTTCACGCCAGGTTAAAGCAGTGAAACCGGATGATTCCCATATCCTTACGATAGTTTCACCCAATGAATAATTCATTTTACCGAAACCCCCTAATTAAGTGATAACAGGATGTCACCTGTTGATACTGATGAACCCTGAGAGACCAGAACACTTGCGACAACTCCGTCGCGTGGTGCAACTACTTCGTTTTCCATCTTCATGGCCTCGAGGATTATTAGAATGTCGCCTTTTTTCACCGATGTGCCAGGAGCAACCTTAACGTTCAGAATGGTTCCAGGCATAGGGGCTACAACAGGCTCACCGGAAACATTCACTGCAGGTGATGGAGCCGGTGCAGGCGCAGGAGCGGGTGAGGCAGGAGCCGCGGG
>JAAYLX010000023.1 GCA_012521705.1 Clostridiaceae bacterium
CAAATACCAAAGTCATATGACACTTTTATGACAATGTGTTAAAATAATTATTAATCTCTGTATCAAGGAGGCACATTTGTTTTGGGAAGATTACCCGATTTTTTTTATAAGAATGTTGAACAGCTCGAAAACAGGATAGGATACGTATTCAAAAACAAAGACATTGCCGTTAACGCCCTTGTCCACAGTTCCTTTTCCAATGAGTACCAGGAGTATAAAATAAGCAGCAATGAAAGGCTGGAGTTTTTAGGGGACGCCATACTTGGATTCGTTCTGGGATTGATGCTCTACAATAACGAAGAAGAATTTAGCGAAGGCCAGATGAGCAAAATCCGTGCCCTTATTGTGTGCGAAGCCTCATTGAATAACTGTGCAATAAAACTGAACTTAGGAGAGCTTATCTTCCTTGGCCGGGGTGAGGAGGCCAATGGTGGAAGAGAAAGGGCGTCAATATTGTCCGACGCCATGGAAGCTGTTATCGGAAGCATTTATCTGGACGGGGGCATGGAAGCAGCGGAGAGAATCATCAGGGAAATCCTTACCGAGACATATGAAAAAGCGGTAAAAGGATTGCTGTTTATGGACTATAAGACTGCTCTCCAGGAAGAACTTCAAAAATCCGGGGATGTCAGAATCCAGTATAAACTGATAGAGGCAAACGGACCCGACCATTCAAAGACTTTTAAAATGTCTGTCTACGCAAACGACAAGGCAATAGGGACAGGCTCGGGAAAAAGTAAGAAGGATGCGGAACAGATGGCGGCAAAAGCCGCGCTGGAAGATATCAAACGTAATGCAGGAGAACATTGATGTCAGACAAGCACCATATAAATATACCGGTTTTTATACCGCATAAAGGTTGTCCCCATACCTGTGTTTTTTGTGATCAGAGAAAAATCAGCGGCGCTATTGCATCGCTTCTCCCGCGGGATGTCGGCAGAATAATTGAGGAGAGCCTTTCCACCATAAGAAACTTTAATAATGTGGAGGTTGCTTTTTTCGGCGGAAGCTTTACCGGCATTCCTGAAGAAGAGATGATCGCATATCTTGAAGCCGCAAAACCCTATCTGGATGCGTGCAGAGTTCAGGGAATCCGCCTTTCAACCAGACCCGACTATATAAATCCACACATTTTGGACATATTGCAGGAATATGCCGTTACGGCAATTGAACTCGGAGTTCAGAGTCTTGACGCTGAAGTGCTGGAAAAGAGTAAAAGAGGACATACGGTTGAAGATACCATAAAGGCCTGCGCCCTTATAAAGGAGAGGGGTATAAGTCTTGGAATCCAGACAATGCTGGGTCTTCCCGGGGATACATTTCCAAAAGCGCTTAAAACCGCAAAAAGCGTTGTGGATTTAGAGCCCGAAATGGTAAGGATATATCCTGCCATAATATTAAAAAATACTGAGCTTGAAGAGCTTTACCAATCCGGCGGGTACAGGCCGTTAAGCCTTGAAGAGGCGGTCAGCTGGTGCGCTGAGATTGTTCCCCTTTATAAAAGGGCGGGGATTAAAATACTGCGGCTTGGGCTTCATTCTTCCGAAACACTTGAAGGCTCCATAATTGCGGGGCCGTATCACCCGGCCTTTGGGGAGCTGGTGGAGTCACGGATTATATACAACCGGATAAAAGAAGAGTTGAAAACCATGAACCCGAAGGAAGGCTGCGAAATTATAATAAAAACACGCCCTGAAATGCTTTCCAGGGTAATAGGACATAAAAGATCAAATATAGATGCTTTAAAACGCGAATTTAATCTCAAATCGGTAAGAGTAATACCTGACATGGATTGTGAGAAGTTCGCCGTTGAAATCCCGGACCATTAAAGGAGAAGCTTATGAGAATCATAGATGCGTCGGTAATAACTGATACCGTTGAAAGGCTTTGCATGGAGGCAAATTATTATCTTAATGAAGATATAAAAGAGGCGCTTAAAAACGCCATGGAAAAAGAAGAATCCCAAACCGGAAAATCAATTCTCGAAAGCCTCATTGAAAACGCAGAAATAGCCAGGGCCCAAAAGCTTGCCATATGCCAGGATACGGGAATGGCTGTTGTTTTTGTGGAAATGGGCCAGGACGTACAGGTTCAGGGAGGCTATATTGAAGACGCCATAAACGAAGGGGTACGCAGGGGATATAAAAAAGGCTTTTTAAGAAGCTCTGTGGTTAAAGACCCGTTGCTTCGGGAAAACACCCGTGACAATACTCCGGCAATTATTCATTACGAGATAGTAAAAGGCGACCGGTTTACAATTCATGTGGCTCCCAAAGGTTTTGGAAGTGAAAACATGAGCGTGCTTAAGATGCTGAAACCCTCCGATGGAATTGAAGGCGTCAAGAGGACTGTTTTGGATGCAGTAAGTGCGGCAGGTCCCAATCCGTGCCCTCCCATTATAGTGGGCGTGGGTATAGGGGGAAGTATGGAAAAGGCGGCGCTTATGGCGAAAAAGGCGCTTATGAGACCAATTGACAAGCCTAATCCCGATAGTTTCTACAAGGAACTGGAAGATGAACTCTTGGAGAGAATAAATAAACTCGGCATTGGCCCTGCCGGGCTGGGAGGGCGTATTACTGCGCTTAAGGTGAATATTGAAACCTATCCTACCCATATCGCCGGGCTTCCCGTAGCAGTAAATATAGGCTGCCATGTCACCCGCCATAAGTCGGCGGAGATTTAGGTGATAAGATGGAAAATAATTTTGGAACCCTTTATCTTGTTGCGACACCCATAGGGAATCTGGAGGACATTACTTACAGGGCCGTAAGGGTCCTGTCAGAAGCAGATATCATTGCCTGCGAGGATACAAGGCACTCATTAAAGCTGTTAAATCATCTGAATATTAAAAAACCCCTGATAAGCTACCATGACAATAATCGTATAACAAGGGCGAGGGAACTTATTGAGAAATTAAAAGCCGGCAGCAATATTGCCCTTGTAAGTGATGCCGGAACTCCTGCCATTTCGGACCCGGGAGAGGAACTGGTGGCTATGGCTCTTAAAAACGGTATCAAAGTTACTGCAATACCCGGATGTTCCGCATTTGTCACAGCTCTTATCATGTCCGGCCTTCCTGCAGGGCGCTTTGCCTTTGAAGGGTTTTTGCCGCAGAAGCACAGGGAAAGAGTAAAATTTCTGGAAGGTCTGGTCCATGAGGAAAGGACTCTGATTTTCTATGAAGGGCCGCACCGCATAAAGGATATGCTTAAAGACACCCTTAAGGTGCTGGGGGACAGAAAATGCGCTGTATTAAGGGAGCTTACAAAAATCCACGAGGAAGCGGTAAGAGGGCTCATAAGCCAGGTATTGGCTCATTTTGAGGAAAATGAGCCCAGGGGGGAATTTGTAATAGTGGTTGAAGGTTCCACAAAAAAAGCCCTTGAAACCGACAAGGACTTTATCGACATAAGCGTGGAAGAGCATGTGAAGCTCTATGAAAAAGAAGGCCATTCCCGGATGGAAGCCATGAAACTGGTTGCAAAAGACAGAGGCATATCAAAAAGAGAGGTATATGCCATCTTAAATACCAACAACCAGTCCGGTTAATTCACATCACTGCATGTTAATTGCAGGCATTTGGAATAACCAAAAGTTCAGTATTTGTATTATTCAAAAGTTTCTGAAGCCTCTTGATAAAAGAGTTGCCCTTACCTTTCGGACTCTCGCCTGTAACAATCAGCTCTATTTCATAATGCTGTGCAAACTGGGCAATTGTTTCAGGGATTTTATCAGAATTCAGAATTGTAAGGTCTGCGCCAAACGATCTCGCCAGAGAGAAGAGATATTCCAGAGCTTCACCGTCTGTTGCATTATCTACGAAATTCCAGTTATCTTTACTGACATGTATTACAAATAAATTGCCATCTTCCTTAACTAATTCGGCTCCTGCCTTTATGAGCCTTTCACATGATTTTTGCTGTGTAACGCATACTAAAACCGAGCGGTATGTATTCAATTTAATCATCTCCGAATTTATATCAACACTATATCCTATACTATATCTTATTTATATTGTACCAGAAGTAAGAACAAAAGTCTCCATATTATAATGGCGTAACTTTTGACATTTTTATTTCAGCTTGGTTATAATTTTATCAAGCACAGCACAATTGAGATGAGGGTAATTATGAGATATAAGCATATTGTTTGGGACTGGAACGGGACGTTGCTTAATGACGCGCAGGCATGTGTGAATTCTGTAAACAAAATACTTGTGTCCAGGAATATGAGACCGGTGACCCTAAAAGAGTACAAATCCAAAATAGAATTTCCTGTAATCAATATGTATAAAGACTCGGGCTTTGATTTTGGAAAGGAAAGCTTCGACGATTTAAGTGAGGAATATGTCCAAAATTATTTGGATCAGTTTGACAGCATTGATCTTCATGACGATGCAAGAAGTGTTTTAACGGGTTTTAAGAATCTGGGGTTAAAACAATACATCGTCTCTGCCTCCGGCTATCAGATCCTTATGGACCAGGTGGAAAGGTATGGGCTTAAGGAATTTTTTACACAAATCATGGGACAGGACAACAACAGAGGGGAAAGCAAGGTCCACCTTGCCCAAAAACTTGCAGGGAGTTTGAATTGCAGTCCCGGAGAAATTCTTTTTATAGGAGATACCCCTCATGATTACGAGGTTTCAAAAGAGGCTGGGTTTGATGTAAGGCTTGTCTCAAACGGTCACTGCAGCCTGGAAAAACTTATGGCAACGGGCGCAAAGGTTTATCCGAATCTGACCGAGCTATTCAATGAGTTGATTAAAGCTTAAGATGCGTAATAATCCGCCTGGAACTCAAATAGACAGGTATTAAGGAAAAATCGGATATTAATCTGATAGGTTGGTTGAAACAGGAATTGATTTTCAAGTCAACTGACTGATAGAGTAATAGTAATAAAGATATTAATGTCAAATGACATTGGAAAGTAACGGGGTTAAATACTATGAAATACGTTGATTTAAGGAGTGACACGGTTACATGGCCCACCGACGAAATGAGAGCTGCTATGGCGGTGGCGGAGGTCGGGGATGATGTCTATGGCGACGATCCTACCGTAAATGAGCTTCAGGAAATGGCGGCCGACATGATGGGCAAGGAGGCGGCACTTTTTGTTCCCTCAGGAACAATGGGAAATCAGCTGGCTGTCTTTACACATATAGACCGGGGCAATGAGGTGATTATTCCTGAGGACAACCATATAGTTGTTCATGAATGCGGCGCGGCGGCAATAATCTCAGGTGCCAGTTTAAGATGCCTTCCTTCTGACAGGGGAATGATGGATCCTAAAAAGGTGGAGAGGACCATTCGCTTCGGAATAGATATACATGAGCCCAAAACCGGGTTGATATGCATGGAAAATGCCCATTCAACGGGTGTGGTTCATTCCCTTTCCTATATGGAACAGATTTATTCAATAGCAAAGAAAAACAGAATCCCTGTACATCTGGATGGCGCAAGAATATTCAACGCTGCAGCATACCTTAAAGTCGAGGCAAAAGAGATTGCCAAATTTGCAGATTCAGTTATGTTCTGCCTTTCCAAGGGTCTTTGTGCGCCAATAGGTTCCATACTGGCAGGGACCCGGGAGTTCATTGACAAGGCAAGAAGAAAGAGAAAAATTCTGGGCGGTGGCATGCGCCAGGCAGGAATACTGGCAAAGGCCGGAATAATAGCCTTGGAGAAGATGACAAAAAGGGTTTGTGAGGATCATGAAACCGCAAGATACCTGGCAGAGCAACTGGACAGTATCCCAAATCTTACGGTCTTCAAGGATGACGTCCATATCAACATGGTATTCTTTAGCATTGACAGGGATGTTGATCCAATGTATATTACAGAGGAACTCAAAAAAGAGGGGATACTTGTAAACCCTCCCGAGAACGGAATTATGCGCCTTGTTACACATTATTATATCGGAAAAGAGCAAGTTGACAGATTTATAAATGTCTTTGGGAAACTGATATAAATGCATTTCAATTTCTAATTTTTTCAAGGTTTATACAAATGGCGTCCTGAGCATAGTAATAACCGTAACAAATGTTGAGGTTGTCACATATTTATAAGTATATACTGTCAATTAGTTCTATTGAGTGATTTTTAGCGATGTGCTATAATAAAACCAGGAAAAGTTCCTGAAATGTGCGTGGTTCCTTAATTTTGAACCTGCTATGTTTGATATGGGAGCCCGGAGTTTGGGTATGTAGCACAGGCCGCAACTTAATACCACGTACAGGGATTCAATCCCTGTACCTGGCAGCGGAAGTGTGATGTACTCAACAGGGCACCCACCTGGTGGAGCGCCAGGTGTCAAAATAGGTAAACGGCATTTTGGGAGCAGAGGCTGTTCTTTATGAACAGCCTTTTGTCGTATTTTGGGTTATCCGACCATTTCCGAAATGGTTTCAGCAATAATATCCGGATTTTCCAGATGGATGTTTTCACCCTGACCGTCCAGTTCAACCACCGATGAATCAGGGGACAGGGTTAATATATCATTGGCTATTTTTTCATGAAGTCTTCCAAGCTGACGGGCAGAGTACTCGGACATACCGTTTTTAACCCAGTCACGAATAAGGAATTCAATAGATGATCTCATAATTTTCAAAGGTATCGGAGGGAATTGCATTTGCTCCAGCTCATCAATAATGGTCATAAATTCAGCAAGCTCTCCTTGTGTATTCTTATGGTTCTTGGAGCTGGTATAATGCTCTTCAATAAATCTTTTATATGGATTATTCCGGGGATTCCACCCTTTTATGGGGCTTATAATCCTGTATATTCCCTTGGAAGCATTTTTACTTTTGTTCAGTGTCATTTCAAATAAATTGGGGCAATCCTCACAGCTGTTTGCTTCATTCAGCCAGGTTTTAAAATCCAGCGGCGGAGGATTGATAAAAAGGGCCTTGACCACCTTTTCAGGCCTGGTAGCCGCATAATATCTTGCATATATGACTCCGCTGCCATGGGAAACAAGTATTACCGGTTTGTCCACTTTCTCTTGTTCAAGGAGTTTATCCAGTTCGTCGCAGATATTGGATGCGGTGCGGGGATTCTCGCTTTCTTTGCTGAATCCGTAACCAGCACGGTCATAAGTGATAACTCTGCACTTGTCTTTCAGTTTATCCTGTATGGTCCACCATTCTGCCTGTGAACTTCCGATGGAATTGATTACCAGGACTGTCGGGTCATCAGTACCCTCGACACGGATGTGAAGGTTTGTTTCTTCATTGTTTGTTATTTTCCCTTCCGAAGGGGGACTGTTATACCATTTTATATTGGTTTTGATGCTGATATAGATATATGAGTAATAGGCAACGATTGCAAGTATTATCACTGACAGAACAAAAAATAACGGATTCATTGAATGCATCTCCCGTAATAATATAAAAGAAACGGCATATATGCCATTTCTTATGCTATCATAACGGGTAAAATACATCAATATTTGCTTCAGTCCGGTTGGCTTGCGGTTTGATGGGATGAAATTATAAAATATGTTAATAAGCTACTTTATAAGAATGTTCAGAATTCTGAGCTGAAATTTTGAATTACCGTTTTTGCCCGGGCGTCATATTCACGTAAATGCATTCTATGGTCTGAGTATTTCCCTGATAGTGTTTTCAAGAAACTCTACGCGGTTTTCAAGTTCCCTGATTCTCATGTAAAGTACGTCATTGTCATTATTGACGCCATGCTTTTGCTGGGCGAGTTTTTTAATGTCAAAAGGAAAGCTGAGGCCACTTCCGAAAAGCATGGGAATTGTGTCCGATTTGAAGTAAATATCCTCTTTATGGTTTGACTGGAATTTGCATTTTAAAGGGATATCCCTGCCGGTAATATCAATGCGGTTTTCCTCTGTAACTGCTGAGCAGTTCTGGTCTATCGCATATACAATAAAGGCATTTTTCAGGGTGCGGATTACATAGGGGGTATTGTGTATTACCAAAAGACTGTCGGTTCCCTGTCCGGTAGATGCATTGAATACTTCGAATCCTTTTGAGAATTTGTTAAGTATGGTATCAAATTTGAATATAACTGTGTTTTCATCCCCCTCGTCACATGAGGCAAGCACATATACGGGACCGCTTCTGTCAGCCACTGCCTGCAATCTGTGGGACGCATTGTAGGGGAAGGGGGTGGTGACCGGTCTTGAAACCTTGCCGTCATATATTTTTCTGTGCACCAAAAGGTTTACGTTCTGGATATTTGTCACGAAAAACATATGTACAGTAACTCCGTCAGAGCATATGGCATAGTTTTTGGCGTCCCTTATAATTACTCCTTCAACCTCAGGCATGGTATATACCGAGTCTTCAACTGCCTGATATGTAAGAAGCTGTCTCCTGTTATGGGATACAATATAGAAAATATGTATTTTGCCATCGGCCTCAGCCAGTTGCACATTATATGGCGAACTTCCGGAAATACGGCTCTCAAGCAAAACAACAGGCTGTTTTACCTCATCGGAAACAGTCATATATATAAGTCTGTCGGAGTAATCCACAAAACATGTGCTTATATTGTCTTCCGAGTCAATAAGCGCGGCAAAATCTGAAACCGCATTGTCAGAAAGAAGAAAGGGAGGCCCCCATTTGTTTTTTCTGTCAAGCATGCTCATGTACAGTCCGTTTTTAAACCATATACAATTTATTACACCCATACTGTTTTTCAGTATGTACCTGAAACTCTCATTTGAAGACATACAATCACGACCCTTGCCACAACATATAATAAATGGAATCCGCAGAGTTTCATAAATGCCATTTCGTGATTTTCTAAAGACAGCTATATTATAATGCTATTTATGACCCGCAACGAATATGACCACCTTGTAACCAATTCGGTCTGAAGGCATATTATGTCAATGTGAAGGCATATATTCTGAAATGGAGGACCGATATATGGGCGTTAAAGATCAAGTCGTTCCAGGACTGATAGGCGGCGAAGACATATGCAAACTACGGGAAGCCGTTTGTGTTCATGTAGAGAAAGTATATGACAATTGCCGTGAAAAAGATTGTATTGAAGATGCGGTAGTGGACTTTGTTGATAATGTACAGGATCTCATCCAAAATGCAGTTAAGGTAAAAACAAAAGATGCTGAAGTGGTGGCAGTACTTGCCGATCTGGAAGATGTTCCTTTCAAGAGAGGCTTCTTTACTGTTAATGTACGCTATAAAATCCGCGTGGCATGTGAATTCTGCTATAAGGATGTAACAGGAAACATTGTAAATTCTTCTCCCAAGATTGGCTACGTATGGTTCTCAAAGACAGTTATACTCTTTGGTTCCGAAGGTAAGGTCAAAATCTTCAAGAGCGTTGACCCGAGCAATACCGTGCCACTCCAGTGTGAAGGATGCAATGACGGTTGCGGCGGATTGGTAGAACAGGATAATCTCCCAATCATTAAAGTCGAGGTGGCAGAACCTCTGGTTCTGAATACCCGCATTAAGAGAGTGCATGAAAAACGTTATTGCGGAAATGACGAAGACAGAAGCGAGGTTAATGCCTTTATTGGCCCTCAGAGAAGAGTAGTTGTAACGATCGGGTTGTTCTCAATTATTAAGCTTGTTCGCCTTGTCCAGCTTTTGATTCCTGCCTTCAATTTCTGCTACCCCAACAAGGACTGCGTTACTTCTACCGATGAGAATCCTTGCGACATCTTCGATACCATCGAATTTCCGCTGGATCAGTTCTTCCCTCCGCAGAAATTTGATTTTCCCGGAGCGGAAGACAATAGACATTGTTAATGGGAAGGACCCATGTCCTTCCTCAGGATTGAATGGGGCGGTTCTTTGTAAATCCTGTATACAGAGAATCGGCCCATTTCTTCATTGTTTTCATTTCTGATAAAATAACTTACCAAAATTTTTAGAAAAGTTGCAGTTTTCATTGATATTTGTATATAATGGAAACAGAGTAAGTTCCGGTTTTTTGCCTGAGATACAAAAGAAACATGTGAGGTAAGACATGAGGAAAATCATTGCTGTTGTGACACCTTTTATACTTGTCGTGACTGCATGGACTTTAGCCATCAAATCAGAGTCTATGGGTGTTGCCGCTCAGTCCCTGTTCAGTGTCTTGCCTTATGTTTTCGCAGTTCTCGCAATTATTCTGAGCACATGGTACCAAAACAGCAATTCTTTTTTTTTCACTTGCCTGTTGCTGATTTCATATATTTACATGACGGTTTTGTCCAAAACTCCTGCAATGCTTTTCGAAACCATATCCATCCTGAGTGTACTGTTGCCCATAAATGCCGTATGGCTTAGTTTTTCGCAGGAGAGGGGCATCATCAGCACTTACGGAAGGAATAAGGCTATCATAATTGGCGCACAGGTGTTGTGGGCGCTGATAAGTATCATGACCAAGTCCTCGATCAAAATACCGGCTGAGTTCAGCCTTCCAATTATTAATCTCAAAGCACCTGCGATTGTATTGTACATAGTGTGCATATTCGTGCTGTTAATGAATTATATTTTTAAGGGTCAGTATTTGAGTCTGATTTTTGTAGCCGTATTAATTGAAACTTTTATAATGCTGCATTTCGCGCACCGTCACCTAATTGTCGCCATCTTCATGTCAAGTATTTTTGTCATTATGGTTCTGGCACTTATTGAAATTTTCTACTCGCTGGCATTTTATGACCCCCTTACCGGTGTTTTTTCAAGAAGGGCTCTGGAACAGGAATTTTTGAAGCTGAGAGGGTCATATATCATAGCAATGGTGGACTTGGACCATTTTAAAAAGATTAACGATACCTATGGTCATGATGTGGGTGACCAGGTTCTTAAAATGGTGGCTTCCGTGCTTCGCCAGTATGCTGGTACTTCCAGGGTCTTTCGATACGGGGGCGAAGAATTTGTTGCAATTTTCACAGAAATGAGTTATAATCAAGCAGTGTTTAAAATGGACAATGTTAGAAAACTAATCGCTAACCGAAAGTTTGTTATCAGAGATAAGAATCGTCCTGAAGTCAAACCTGATAATGTAACGACTAGTCATAACGCTTTTCAAAACACTATAAATATTACAGTCAGCATAGGTCTTTCTCAAAAGAATAATCTCCTGAAAACGCCTTATGAAGTATTAAAAAAAGCAGACGAGGCACTATATAAATCAAAAAACAGTGGAAGGAATTGCATAACAAAGATTTAATCTTGGGAGGTTTTTAATGGAAAACATTCTTACCGGCATTCTATCCTGCGAAGAGGAAGCCTTTAAGCTCCAGGAAGATGCAAAAAAACAGTCTCTTGAAATTATCGCCGAAGCAAGAAAAAAAGCTGCAGACTTATTGGAAAAATCATTGGCTGAGGGTGAAGCCCTTGTCGACAGCTTGATCCAACAGGCAAAAAAAGAAAGTCTTGAGGAATTGAAACGGCAGGAAGCCTTAGCATCCGACCAGGGGCTAAAGTCTATCCCTAAGCAGAAATTGGATGATGCAGTAGATTTTATTGTGGAAAGTGTTGTGAATAACCCATGGCAGTGGTAAGAATGAACAGAATTACCATACTCGGGCTGAAGAAGGAACGATCTTCACTGTTGGAGTCCTTGCAGAAGCTTGGTGTGGTGGAAATAAAACAGGAGCAACCTGACGAAGAAATCAAAGACCGGGTCCACAATTCCAATGTTCAGAATGAACTGATGAAAATAGATACAATCATTTCCGACTTTGAAAGAGCTTTGACCATTTTGGACAGTTATGTCCCGGTTAGTAAGCCTATGTTTTCCTCACGCAGGACAGTTTCCGAAGCCGAATATTCAGAAACGATGAAGAGCCGTGATGAAGCAATTAATATTGCGAAAAAGGTTATTCTTCTTGAAGAAGAAGTTGCCAAAATAAGAAGTGAGGAAAACCGTCTCAACAATTTGTCGGCATCCTTGACCCCGTGGGTGGATGCGGATATTCCTCTCAATGTTACCGGAACACATTATACTGTTTGTTTAATGGGAACTATTCCCGCTACTTACAGTCTGGATAACTTTTCAGAAACACTCAGCAGCCAGTGCCCGGAGTCGGTTCTTATAAGAGGTATTGGCAGCCGTGAACATCATTATATAGCCATAATTGCCCATAAAGCAATTGAGGCGGATATTCTCTCCCTGTTAAGAAATTATGGATTTAACAGGATTTCATTGAGAGAAGTTGAAGGAACCGCCAGAGAAGGAAAAGTATTTATTCAGAAGAGATTGGCTGACCTTTCAGAAGAACGTGAAATAAGGATATCAGCCATAAAAGAACTGGCAGGCTCAAGAGAAATGCTTGAAGTGGTCTCTGACGGATTCAGAATGGAAAGGGCAAGAATAGAAGGCAGAAGCCGTCTTTTGTCAACCCGTTCTGTATTCCTTTTAAAGGGCTGGTTGCCTGCTGAACTTTCCGATAAGGTAAAAGAATACATTTCAGAAAACTATTTTTGCGCTGTCGAGATAGAAGAGCCAGGTGATGACGAGGAGTATCCAGTGCTTCTCCAAAACGGTTCTGTGGTAGAATCGATATCTCCTGTCATCAATATGTATGGTCTTCCTTCAAGCAGGGAGCTTGACCCCAGCGCTTTCACCATGCCATTTTTCATTTTCTTCTTCGGTCTTATGCTGGGAGACGGCGGTTACGGAATATTAATGGCTCTGATAACCGGTTTTATCCTGAAGAAGTATAAATTAGAAGAATCAACCAGGCGTTTTATCAAATTGCTGTTTTACTGCGGACTTTCGTCAATCCTGGCCGGTTTTCTCTTTGGAAGCTGGTTTGGTATTGCAAGTCTCACAAAAACAGCGCTGTTGATTGTCCCTACAGAGCAGCCTGAGCTTATGATGAGCTATTCCATACTTCTTGGAATCATTCACATGTACACCGGAATGTTTGTTAAAGCTCTCAACTATATACGCCGCAAACAATATTTTGATGCTATATGTGATGTATTTTTCGTATACATCATGCTGAGCGGCTTTGTTCTTTCACTTCTGCCCTATGCTCCGGGCATAGCCGTTTCCAGCTCAAGCAGCATTGTCAAAACCGGTAACAATCTCTTCCTGATAGGAGTAGCATTAGTATTGCTTACTCAGGGAAGGAAATCAAAGAGTATTTTCGGAAAGATTTTCGGAGGCTTGCCGAAGCTTTATGACATTGTAGGCTTTTTCGGAGATTGCCTTTCATATATCAGAATACTGGCATTGGGACTTGCCTCAGCCATTATAGGCGACATTGTAAATACTCTGGCGAGTTCGTTCGGTGGGTTTATACTCGTTAAAATATTAACTATGACTCTTGTGCTCGTCGTCGGCCATTTAATAAACTTCCTCTTAAATGCTCTGGGAGCTTATGTCCACTCCTGCCGACTTCAGTACCTTGAGTTCTTCGGAAAATTCCTCGAAGGCGGAGGCGAAGCCTTTAAGCCATTCAAGGCTGAAACCAAATACATTCTTGTAAATAATGAAATTTCTGAGTTATTTAATACCAGGGCAAAGTCCCGGGTAGCATAATATAAATTATTTCAGGAGGAAACTTCTATGACAGGAAAGTTTGTTGATCTATTCTTAATCCCTCAGATTTGGGCATTTTTAGGAGCCGCAATTGCGTTTTTGGTAGCTGCTTTAGGTTCTGCCAGAGGTTGCGGAATTGCCGGACAGGCTGCCGCAGGAGTAGTTGCTGAAGATCCAAGTAAATTTGGTGCTACAATGATCCTTCAGGCACTTCCATCAACCCAGGCTATCTACGGCTTTGTTATTGCCTTCATGATTCTTGGCAAGCTGTCAGATACAATGACTCTTCAGCAGGGACTTGCACTTCTTGCAACCGGTCTTCCTGCAGGTATAGTTGGTTATGTATCTGCTTTATTCCAGGGCAAAGTATCAACAGCCGGTATTCATCTTGTTGCCAAAAGACCTGAATCTTTAGGAAGCGGTATTATCTATGCTCTTATGGTAGAATTGTTCGCTATATTGGCACTTGTTGTTTCCATTCTTATGCTTGGCAGAATTTAAGGAATAAGAAGGGGCTATATAATGAATATTTCAAGTGGTGTTGAAAAGATCAAGAACAGGATTATTACCGATTCCCAAGCCTTATGTGAAAAGATTTTGGAGGATGCCAGGCTTGAAGCCCGGAGTATAATTGAAAACGCCGAAAAAGAGGCCTTGCAAAAGGTTACCATAATGACCGAGAAGGCAAAGGAAGAAGCAGAGCAAATTAAGAAAAGGATGCAGGCTGTCGCGGAGCTTGAAGAAAGAAAGCGTTCCTTAAAGTTCCGTCAGGATCTGGTTGAAGAAGCTTTCAAAAAGGCTCTGGACCGTATTTCATCCTTGCCCGATGAAGATTATTCTGCTTTCCTGGAAAAAATGATTATAAAAGCAGTCAGAGAAGGCAAAGGAGAAATAATACTTGGTAAAAAGGACAAAGAACGACTTGGCAAAGACTTTATCTCCAGAGTCAATAAGAAGCTTGAAAAAGAGGGTAAAAAAGCTGAACTGGTTCTGGCAGAAGGAAGTCTAAATTCGCTGGGTGGTTTTGTTTTAACATATGGGGATATGGAGATTAACTGCTCTCTGGAAACTATTATGAGTATGGCAAGACCGGCGCTGGAATCAAGAGTGGCTGAAATTCTGTTTGGATAAAGGAGTTTTTATGGGTAGAATCAGGGAAGAGGATTATGCCTATGCAGCAGCGCATATCCGTGCTATCGAAATGAAACTCATAACTGAAAATAAGATGAACAGGCTTTTAGATATGGTCAACCCTGAAGATGCAATTAAATTTTTGACAGAATCAGGGTATGGAGCTGACCTTCCGGACAGCTATAAAAGCCTGACTGGTGTGGAGAAGCTCTTTGACGCTGAACAAAAGAAGGCTTATAATCTTTTGATTGACGTACTGCCTGATTCCCAGCCTGTTCGCCTTTTTCAGAAGCGTTATGATTACCTTAATACCAAACTTATTCTCAAAGCTGAGTTCCTGGGAATAGATGTATTGGAACGCTTGTCCCCTCTTGGAACCATCAGCCCGGAAAAACTTCTGAAGTATATTTCCGAACGGAATTACAAAGAGCTGCCCGAAATACTTGCCGGAGCAGTTGAGGAAAGCCTTGATGCTTTCAGTCTTACAAGAGATCCCCAACTTATTGATTTCATAGTTGACAGAGCAAGCTACAGAAATATGCTTGCTGATGCTGAAGATTATGGTGACCCATTCCTTGTTGAGCTTGTGAAAAGACTTATAGACGTTTCCAATATCCGGGTGTTTATCAGAGCCAAAATACTGAAACAAACATCAGATTTTATTGGAAAAGTATTTATCAGTGGCGGAAGCATACCCGATGACAGCCTTAAAAATCTGGCAGAATCAAGTCTGGAGGATTTCTTGCAGAACTTGAAAACTTACCAGCTTGAAAAGCTGTCCTTAAGACTTTTGAAAGTCTTTGAGGAGAATAAGGGAATATCAGAAGTGGAAAAAGTTCTGGACGATTATATAATTGAGTTTTTGAAATCCAGTAAATATGTGACCCTGGGAATAGAGCCGGTAATTGCTTATTTGTTTTTCAAAGAGACTGAAATCAAAAACGCACGCCTTATATTAACCGGTCTTGTCAACAGGATTCCACCGGAAACTATAAAAGAAAGGCTGAGGATGGGTTATGCATAAGATCGCGGTTATGGGAGACAGGGACAGTATCCTTGGATTTAAAGCTATTGGTTTTGATGTTTACCCGACTGAAGGACAAGAAGAAGCTGGAGAGCTTCTTGCAAGACTTGCACAGGATGGTTACGCTCTAATATATATTACAGAAGACTTGGCTATCAAGATCTCAGACGAAATTTCACGATACAGGAACAGCTATTTTCCTGCGATTATTCTGATTCCGGGGACAAAAGGTCCTCTGGGTATCGGAATGAAAGCGGTTAAGGAAAGTGTTGAGAAAGCGGTCGGTGCAGATATTTTATCACAGGAAAATCAATGAGTATTTTACAGTTAATTAACACGATTATTCGGGAAATTTCGAAAAATGCGAAAGGAATTGAATGATGATGAATCAAGGCAGAATCGTTAAAGTATCTGGACCTTTGGTTGTTGCAGAAAATATGCGTGACAGCAATATGCTGGACGTTGTCCATGTGTCGGACAAGAAACTCATAGGAGAAATTCTTGAAATTCATGAGGACAGAGCTTCAATTCAGGTTTATGAAGAGACATCTGGTCTTGGCCCGGGTGAGATAGTGGTTTCGACCCGGGAACCATTGAGTGTTGAATTGGGACCTGGTCTGATTGAGAATATTTTTGACGGTATTCAAAGGCCTTTGGATTCAATGAGAATTCAGACCGGTGACAATATCACACGCGGAATTCATATAAATGCTCTGGACAGGACCAAAAAATGGCCGTTCAAGCCTGTTGTTAAAGCAGGTGATAAAGTCAGGGCAGGAGATATTATCGGAACTGTGCAGGAAAACGAAGTATTTGAGCACAGAATACTCGTACCTGTCGGAATTGAAGGCACCATTGAGTCCATAAGAGAAGGGGAATTCACAGTTGATTCTGTCGTGGCCGAAGTAAAAGGTGAGGACGGCAAAAGTTACGGTCTTACACTGATGCAGAAATGGCCTGTTCGAAAAGAACGCCCCTATAAGGAAAAACTTGCTCCTACTGAACCACTTATTACCGGTCAGCGTATTATAGACACGCTGTTCCCGATAGCAGCAGGTGGTGTTGCCGCTATTCCCGGACCATTCGGAAGCGGAAAGACTGTTGTTCAGCATCAGTTGGCAAAATGGGCCGAAGCGGATCTGGTTGTTTATATCGGATGCGGTGAGCGCGGTAATGAGATGACAGACGTTTTGAGGGAATTTCCCGAGCTTAAGGACCCGAAAACCGGCAAATCCCTTATGAAGCGTACAGTTCTTATAGCCAACACTTCGGATATGCCTGTTGCTGCCCGTGAGGCATCCATTTATACTGGTATCACCATTGCTGAATATTTCAGGGACATGGGCTATACAGTAGCGCTCATGGCTGACTCTACCTCACGTTGGGCGGAAGCTTTGCGTGAAATGTCCGGCCGTCTTGAGGAAATGCCGGGTGAAGAAGGTTATCCTGCTTACCTGTCATCCCGTCTGGCGCAGTTCTATGAACGTGCAGGAAAGGTCAAAACATTGGGTTCCGATGAGAGAACCGGTGCAATCAGTGCTATCGGTGCTGTATCACCTCCGGGTGGTGACTTGTCCGAACCTGTAACCCAGGCGACACTCAGAATAGTAAAAGTATTCTGGGGACTGGATTACAACCTTTCATACAGACGCCATTTCCCTGCAATCAACTGGCTCACAAGTTATTCATTGTATGAAGACAGGCTTTCAGATTGGTACCGTGTGAATGTATCAAGGGATTGGAATAAATATCGCGGAGACATGATGCGTATTCTCCAGGAAGAAGCCGGGCTGCAGGAAATTGTTCAGTTGGTTGGTGTTGACGCGCTTTCACCAACTGACAGGGTAACCCTGGAAGCCGCCCGTTCGATCCGCGAAGACTACTTGCAGCAAAATGCCTTTAATGAAATAGATACTTATAGTTCCCTTGAGAAGCAATTCGGAATGCTCAAGATAATACTTGCCTTCTATTACAAAGGTCAGGAGGCTATTAAGAAAGGCGTAAATATTAATGATTTATTCTCCATGCCTGTAAGAGAAAAAATAGCCAGACTTAAATATGTTCCTGAAGAAGAAATTAAGGAAACCTTCGAAAAAGTGGAAGAAGAGCTTTCAGTTCAGATAGAAGCGCTGATTAATAAGGGCGAGTAAACTCTTGAGATAGGAAAGGAGAAAAGCGCAATGCTTAAAGAATATCGTTCTTTGGCTGAAGTAGCCGGACCATTAATGCTGGTCAGAAATGTAGAAGGAGTAACTTACAACGAGTTAGGTGAAATAGAACTGGCAAATGGTGAAATAAGGCGTTGCAAAGTCCTGGAAGTAGACGGGGATACAGCGCTGGTTCAATTGTTTGAGAATGCGGTAGGTATCAACCTTTCATCCAGTAAGGTTCGTTTTCTGGGACGCAGCCTGGAACTGCCTGTTTCAATGGATATGCTGGGAAGAGTCTTTGATGGTCTGGGAAATCCCATCGATGACGGTCCTGCCATAATCCCCGACAAGAGACTGGATATTAACGGACTTCCAATGAACCCCACAGCCAGAGACTATCCTAACGAATTTATTCAGACAGGTATCTCTGCGATAGACGGTTTGAATACTCTGGTACGTGGTCAGAAATTGCCTATTTTCTCTGCATCGGGTCTGCCCCATGCGGATCTGGCTGCGCAAATAGCCCGACAGGCCAAGGTTCTGGGAACTGAGACCAAGTTCGCTGTTGTTTTCGCGGCTATAGGAATTACCTTTGAAGAAGCAGATTTCTTTATCAGCGACTTTAAGAGAACAGGTGCTATCGAGCGTGCGGTACTCTTTATGAACCTTGCAAATGACCCTGCAGTTGAGCGTATCGCAACCCCGCGTATGGCTCTTACCGCAGCTGAGTATTTGGCATTTGAAAAGGATATGCACGTTCTGGTTATCCTTACCGATATTACAAACTATGCTGAGGCATTGCGTGAAGTCTCCGCTGCCCGTAAGGAAGTACCTGGCCGCCGCGGTTATCCCGGATATTTGTATACCGACCTGGCTACATTGTATGAACGTGCCGGTCGTATTATAGGAAAAGAGGGTTCCATTACCCTTATTCCCATACTTTCCATGCCAGAGGATGACAAGACCCACCCGATTCCGGACCTCACCGGTTATATTACTGAGGGACAGATTATCCTTAGCCGTGAGCTTCACAAAAAAGGACTTACCCCGCCCATAGATGTATTGCCTTCCCTTTCCCGTCTGAAGGATAAAGGTATAGGCAGGGGTAAGACCAGAGAAGATCATGCTGATACCATGAACCAGCTTTTCGCTGCGTATGCAAGAGGTAAAGAGTGTAAGGAACTGGCTGCAATCTTGGGAGAAGCAGCATTAACCGAGATTGACAAGCTATATGCCAGATTCTCCGATGAATTTGAAAAACAGTATGTTTCTCAGGGATATAATACAGACCGCAGTATTGAGGATACTCTGAATCTTGGATGGGAACTTCTGTCCATCTTGCCGGTAGTGGAACTCAAGCGTATCAGAACAGAATTTATTGACAAATACTATCCCGGCAAAAAGAATGAAGCCGAATAAACAATAAGTTTATTGGACTTAAGTTTTAAGCAATAAACTATTATTAAGGAGAAAACTATAATGGCAAGGCTCAATGTCAATCCAACCAGAATGGTTTTGACAAATCTTAAAAGAAGGCTGCAGACCGCAAGACGTGGACATAAGCTTTTGAAAGACAAGCGCGATGAGCTTATGAAAAAGTTCCTGGAGGTTGTAAGGGAAAACCGCAAGGAACGTGAAATAGTCGAAAAAATGCTTATGGATGTGCATTCACGTTTTGTTATGGCTCGTGCCCTGATGAGTGATACCCACCTTGAAGAGGCCCTCATCTACCCAAAACAGAAGGTTACTTTGAAAGCCTCATCAAAGAATGTGATGAGTGTTGAAGTACCGGTGTTTGAGTTTTCAACCGAGGGACAGGGAGAAGGGGATATTTTCCCTTATGGCTTTGCCAATACATCCGGCGAGCTGGACGGTGCGATAATTGCATTGTCAGAAGTCACTCCCCATCTTTTAAGGCTGGCTGAACTTGAAAAATCTGCACAGCTCATGGCAGACGAAATTGAAAAGACCCGCCGCAGGGTTAACGCCCTTGAATACGTCATGATTCCTAATATGGAAGAAACAATAAAATATATTGTAATGAAGCTTGACGAAAATGAAAGGGGTAACCTGACCCGCCTGATGAAGGTCAAGGACATGATGCTGGAGCAGGCTCATCAGTATAAGAAGAAGATGGCACAAGGGTCTTAAACGTGATTTAATCCGGTATCCCCGAAAATTATCGGAATTATGCCGGTACGACAAATAATCCGAACATAGTATCAAGGTATCAAGCAGTACACTATTTTAGGGTACTGCTTTCTATTTGTATCATCTTATTTACTCTTGATCCTTTAAATCAGCAAAAATTCAGTATAAGTTTATTATCACTGTAATTAGATGATATAATAAATAATAAGGTGAACTGATAGAAATCAAGCATTCAGTCGAATGTATACTGATAATTAACAGTAATACTATAAACCTGATTTTATTTCTTTATTGAGAAGAATACAGCGGGTTACCTGCGATTGGTTAAATAATATCTTGGACCAAAAACGAATATGATTTCAACGTGCAGCATCTTGCTGATAGCAATAGTATTATAGAATAGTATTTTAATTGTTGTATTAAGGGGAGGATGCTTATGGTTGAGATGATTTTTGAGTTAATCGCTGATATAGCTGACGTTTTTGTTGATTTATGGATTAATAAAGTAGTGGCAAAATTCAGCCGCAGGAAGTGATATTAATGAGGTATATAGACCTTGACACATGGAAGAGAAAAGACCATTTTAATTATTTCAGGCAGTTTAGCTATCCTCAGTTCAATATATGTGCAAATGTGGACATTACAAGGTATTACAGGTATTTAAAAGAGAAAGGCCTGCCATTCTTTGTATCGGTTGTATATGCTGCCTCAAAGGCTGCCAATGGTGTTAAAGAGTTCCGGTACAGGATAAGGGAGGACAAGGTGGTTGAGCATGATATTGTAAGCCCGTCCTATACCATTTTGACAGAGGATGAGACATTCGCTTTTTGTCTTACCGGATATGTTGAAGAATATAGTGTTTTTAAGGAAAACGCCCTTCGGGATATTGAAAGAATAAAAAACAACCCGAGCATTGAAGATGAACCGGGAAGGGATGATGTCTTATATATCTCAAGCCTGCCATGGGTCTCTTTTACAGGAGTAACCCATCCAATTAATCTTGACCCGACTGAATCCATACCAAGAATATCCTGGGGGAAATACTTCGAAGAAAACGGAAAAATCCAGTTGCCGGTGTCAGTACAGGTCCATCATGCACTTATGGACGGATTTCATGTTGGACAGTTCTTTATTGCAATTCAGGATATAATGAATTATCCGGAAAAGCATTTGTACTAATTTTCAACTTGGCAGAGGGGTTTAAAAAGAATAGAATATAAAAGTAGATATTAAAGAACCTTTACCTCACTGGGTTTACATCAAGGAAACCCGATAATCGTACTTTTTGGGGGGCACAATATTAATGACTAACTTAATTTTCTCTTTTAATGCCATAGCACCTCTTTTTTTTATGGTTGCTTTAGGGTATTACCTTAAGAAGAAAAAAGTCGCTGGTCAGAATTTTTTTGATACGGTGACTGATTTTTCTTTTAATTACCTGTTTCCGTTCATAATGTTCCGTCAGATTTATACCATGGATATTGCAGCAAATATCAATTCCACATTCATTTTCTATGGTACCGGCGTTCTTGTTGTTTTAGTTATACTCCTTCTTATATGTTGTCCTTTAGTCATAAAGGAGAGGCCGACATGCGGAGCTTTTATTCAGGGAAGTTTCAGAAGCAACAGCGTTCTGATGGCTGTCGCTTTATCATTAATAGTCTTCGGGGAGGAAGGAAGCGGCCCGACGGTCATGCTTCTGCCTTTTATCACTATTTTATATAATCTCATTGCGGTCATTGTCCTGACTTTGATGTCCTCAGAAAATAAAGAGTTGGATATCGGGGGCATTGCAATTAAAATAATCAAAAATCCCTTAATCATAGGCGCGGTTGCTGGACTGGCAGTATCTCTTTTAAATATTGAGCTCCCTTCGTTCATGGTTTCTGTTGTTGATGATCTTGCTTCAATGGCAACGCCACTGGCGCTCATAGCACTGGGAGGTCAGCTTGAGCTGGACACTCTTTTTGCCAGGCCGGCCTTATTGTTTTCTGCAACGTTCATAAAGCTCATTATCGCGCCCCTTGCTGCAGTTGTTCCTGCTTTGCTGTTCTTTGATTTTACAAGGAATGAAATAGGAGCACTCTTGTTCATTTTTTCAGCGCCAACGGCTGTCTCATCATATCCCATGGCCAAAGCAATGAAATGCGACTCGGATCTTGCAGGAAGAATTATTATGTACAGTACTGTCCTTTCAGCATTCACCATATTTTTGTGGCTGTATTTGTTCAAAACCTTAAATTATATTTAGACAGTACGATACAATAAAAAAGTACGTTAAAAGCGGTTTCAGAATGAAACCGCTTATTTTAATTAATATTGATAAATTATGATATATTGTTTTAACAATTGCAGCCAATATTTATTTGTTCTGGAGCTTATACAGGATCTTGAAGCCTTTCTCCTCAATGGATTTTTCGATTTCCTCAGTATTCAATGTATTTATTCCGATAACTATGGCACTCTTGCCATGACCGCCGCGATAAACCGCTACATGGGTGATATTTGCGCCGTAGTTACCGATTATGCTCGTTATGTTGGACATGATTCCAGGGGCATCTTCCGCCTCGACAGTCAGTCTTGTTCCCGGTTCACGGAATCCCAACAGTTCGATGAAAGCATCGAAAATATTGGTTTCGGTGATGATTCCAACAAGCTTGTCGTCATCAACAACGGGAAGAAAGCTTATCTCATTGTCGCGCATGACTGTTGCGGCTTCTTCAAGCAGGGCGTCGGAAGAGATAGTAATAATATCCTTGGACATAATCTGGCTGATTTTGGTTTTGGATAACAGGTAAGTAATTTCCCCTATACTGAAGGTAGTCGCCTTTGAGGGAGAGGCCTGAAGGATGTCCTCTTTTGAAACAATTCCCACAAGTTTACCGTTTTTCATGACCGGAAGACGTTTGACCTTGTGTTTGGTCATTATCTCGTGAGCCTCGGGAATGGTTTGATCAGGAGAGATAGTAAATGGGTTTGCAGTCATCTTGTTTTTGACAAACATGATTCTAACCTCCTAAGTATGCTTTTTTAATATCCTCACTCTGCATAAGCTCAGCTCCGGTACCGGACAGTACAATTGAACCTGTTTCAATTACATAGGCGTAATCCGCAATCTGAAGAGCCATGCTTGCATTTTGTTCTACTAATAATATAGTTGTTCCCGAAGAATTTATATCCTTTATTATGTTGAATATTTCCTGAACAAGCAGAGGTGCCAGTCCCATGGATGGTTCATCCAGGAAAAGTATCTTCGGTCTGCTCATTAAAGCACGTCCAATTGCAAGCATTTGCTGTTCTCCGCCGGAAAGTGTACCTGCAGCCTGTTTCCTTCTGTCAGCCAGGATTGGGAAACGTTCAAATACCATTTTCAAATCCCTGGCGATTCCGTCCTTATCACGGCGAAGGAAAGCGCCCAATTCCAGGTTCTCCAAAACGGTCATGGTAGGGAAGACCCTGCGCCCTTCAGGAACGTGGGAAATTCCCATACGTACTATGTCCTGGGCAGAAGTATGAGTGATATTTTTACCGTCTAATAATATTTCCCCATTTGTTGGTTTTTTTAAACCTGAAACTGTCCGGAGAGTTGTTTTTTTACCCGCCCCGTTGGCTCCGATCAAAGTAACTATATCCCCGTCATTAACGGTGAATGAAACGCCCTTGAGGGCATGAATCATGCCAAAATGCACGTCAATATTTTTAATTTCAAGCATCGCCGACACCTTCTCCCAAATAAGCTTCAATAACCCGCTTGTTGTTCTTTATCTCATCAGGCGTACCTTCAGCTATTACCATTCCGTAATCCAATACGTAAATACGCTCACAAATCTTCATAACCAGCGACATGTCATGTTCAATCAGCAATATGGTAAGATTGAACTTTTCCCTGATCCAGCTGATTAATTCTGTAAGCTGGGCTGTTTCTGCCGGGTTCATACCAGCTGCCGGTTCGTCAAGAAGCAACAAACTTGGATTGGTGGCAAGAGCACGCGCTATCTCAAGGTGGCGCTGCTCACCGTAGGGAAGATTCTTTGCAAGTTCATCTTTTTTATGATCAAGCTTAAGGATTTTTAACAAATCCATGCTCTTTTCCAACAGTTCTTCTTCTTCTCTTCTGTAAGACGGAAGGTGAAAGAAGCTTGCGAAAATACCGTATTTTACGTTTTGATGCATGGCAATACGAACATTGTCCAACACAGTCAGATTACTGAAAAGACGGATATTCTGGAAAGTTCTTGCCACACCGGCCTTACAAATAGTATAAGGTTTCAGACCATGCAGGGCTTTTTCCTTGTCACCTCTGACAAGGGTAATGGTTCCTTTTGTAGGTTCATATACTCCGGTAAGAAGATTGAATACTGTTGTCTTACCGGCACCGTTTGGACCTATAAGGCCAACCAGTTCGCCCTCGTTGAGTACTATATCAACATTTGATACAGCAGTTAAACCTCCAAAGGATTTAGTCAATCTATCAACTTTCAGTATTGCCATACTAAACCCTTCCTTTCTTTGCTGCAAAAATACCGCTCAGCTTATCAAATACAGAGAGGGAGATTTCTTTGGAACCCATCAATCCCTGAGGTCTGAAGATCATAATAACAATCAGAAGCAGGGAGTAGAGAATCATCTGTATATTTGCGAAAGCCTGTAAGTAAGTATTGATAATCTCCAATACTATTGCAGCTATTACTGAACCTGAAATACTGCCCAGTCCGCCTAATACCACTATTACAAGTATATTGATGGATCTGGAAAATCCGAATATTTTAGGATTTATAAAGTTAAAGGTTGAAGCATATAAAGCCCCGGCAATACCTGCGAAAAATGCGCCAATGGTAAAAGCAGTGACCTTATATCTTGTGGAATTTACACCCATGGCTTCGGAGGCTATTTCATCCTCCCTTATGGAGATACAGGCACGACCATGGGAGGAGTTTATAAAGTTAGAAATAATGATGATTGTTCCAGCTGTGTACAAAAACAGCCATGGCCAGTTGGTAAACTGGGGGATATCCTGAAGTCCTGCAGGACCGTTTGTAATGCTGTCCAGGTTAGTGAATACGATACGTATGATCTCAGCCATACCCAGGGTGGCTATGGCAAGGTAGTCGCCTCTCAAACGCAGAGTAGGCAAACCAACGAGGAAACCTACAATAGCAGCCATGACGGCACCGGCAAAAACTCCAAGGATAAATCCCGGGAGGGTCCGGTTATTCAAAGTAATCAAAGCGCAGACATATGCACCTATTGACATAAACCCTGCATGTCCCAGAGAGAACTGTCCTGTAAAACCGGTAATAAGGTTCAGGCTTACGGCAAGTATTATATTGATACATATGGTTGCCAATGTACTTTGCAAATAGACATTGATAATATCAAGCGATATTAATAACTGAATAATACCGAAGGTTAAAATAAGCGAAATAAGCCCTTTTACCCAATTCCTTTTCAGTATTCCATTCACTTAATTACACCTTCTCCCTAATATTTTTTCCTAACAACCCTGTGGGCTTAATTATAAGAACAAGAATCAGGATTGCGAATACCACACCATCTCTGTACATTGAATTGCCATATCCTGAAACCAGTACTTCTATTATTCCGATAAAATAACCACCAATCATCGCACCGGGTATAATTCCTATACCGCCGAATACTGCGGCAACGAACGCTTTAAGACCGGGAAGCATACCCATGAGCGGATTGATTGAGTTATAGTATACTCCAACCATTATTCCTGCGGCTCCCGCCAATGCCGAGCCAAGGGCAAAAGTAAAGGATATTGTACTGTTGACGTTGATTCCCATAAGCATAGCTGCGTCCTGGTCAAGTGAAACAGCACGCATTGCTTTACCAATTCTTGTTTTCTTAACTATAAACTGAAGAAGAACCATAAGAAGTATTGTAATGCCTAAAGTAATTAATTGCTGCATGGTAATGTTGATAGATCCGATATTGAAAGATTCTGCCATAAGTCCGGTCATTGGGGGATAAGACCTTACATTTGCTCCCGCAATGGCCATGGTTACATATTCAATAAAGAGAGATACTCCGATTGCGGTTATCAGAACTGCAATTCTGGTGGAGTTTCTTAACGGTTTATAGGCAACCTTTTCAATAGTTACGCCAACTATGGTGCATAATATCATTGCAATAACCAATGAGGGTAAAAACCCTAAATTTAGTTTTGTCATGCAAAAATAGCCTATATAGGCACCCAGCATATAAACATCGCTGTGGGCGAAGTTTATGAGCTTGATAATACCGTATACCATGGTATACCCTAAGGCAATTAACGCATAAATACTTCCAAGGGATATGCCGTTAATTATTTGTTGTAATAGTTGTTCCACACGCCTTCCCTTCTTTCAAAAGCCCGTTTGAATTTAAATAAAAACAGATAATTTAATGTCTGTGTTGTACTTATTAAAACACATATAAGTGGGGGCAATAACTGTCCCCACTTATAATGTATTGTGATGCAGTAATATATTAATTGTACTATAAATTAATATTATTGTTCAACCCTTTCACTGGTTGCGTGTACACCGTTTTCAATACCTACAACGACAACAGCTTTAACAGGGTTGTGATTTTCGTCCATGCTGAAGGATCCTGTAACACCTACAAAATCCTTTGTAGCAGCAAGAGCATCCTTAATAGCTACGGGATCTGTGCTTCCAGCGCGCTTAATACCATCGATTACAAACATAGCGAGGTCATAACCCAAAGCTGCGAACTGGTCAGGCTCTTTGCCATATTTAGCCTTGAAGCTTTCAATGAAGCCGGATACTGAAGGATCTTTGTCAAGTACTGAGAAGTGGCTGGAGAAATATACGTCATTTAAAGCATCAGCACCTGCAAGTTCAACAAGTTCAGGAGCGCCGAATCCGTCAGGACCAAGGATAGGGGTATTGATGCCCTGAGCGCGTGCCTGCTTGATGATGAGACCTGCTTCGTTGTAATAACCGGAAATGAAGATTACATCGAAATCATTTCCTTTTATCTTTGTAAGAATAGCGTTAAAGTCTGTATCGCCTGCAACGAAAGCTTCGGAGGCTACAACTTTTCCGCCACCTGCTTCGAAGGTATCTGTGAAGTTCTTTGCAAGACCTTTTCCATAGTCACTGGAACTATCCATAAGTACAGCTGCTTTGGTTGCAGACATGTTCTTGAGGGCGTAGTTAGCCATAGCAGTACCCTGGAAGCTGTCAGTGAAGCAGATACGGAAAGCATATTCCTTAACGCCGTTTTCATCTACAGTAACTGAGTCATCGGTAGCAGAACCTGATGCAACAGGTACCTTGTTCTTAATAGCTTCAGGAATAGTAGCTTTGAATGCACCTGAAGTAGCAGGTCCAAGCACTGCAACAACCTTGTCCTGGGTCATGAGCTTGGTTGCGAGGGTGGTAGCTGTTGAATGGTCAGATTTATTGTCGTACTTGATGGGCTTAATCAGTTTCCCGTTGATTCCGCCTGCTTTGTTAACTTCTTCGATAGCAAGCTCAATGCCTTCTACAGAAGCCTGGCCATAGGAAGCAACATCCCCTGAAAGCTCATAGTTAATACCGATTCGTATTTCGTTCTCGTTTGCTTTTGAACCGCAACCGGCAAATAATGTCAATGTAAGTACAAGCACAAGAAAAATACTGATAATTCTCTTCATGGTTACTCGCTCCTTTTATTTTTTAATTGTTTTTTATTGATATCCCGCATCAATGCCCACATTAATGCAGGAAAATCTTAAAACTTTAGTTCACTAATGAAGTGAACAATAAAGGGTTAAAAAAAAGCTCTGCCTCCATGCCTTAAAGAGACAAAACTTCACGTTCTGCGGTACCACTCTTATTGCTGCTATAAAAACAGCCCCTCTGTACATCTCATAATATATTATTATGAAATGTAATACACTTTAACGGGTGTCAATCGGTCCGGCTTACACAAACACAAGGTTCTTCAGCTGACTGCTCCCGGGTGATACTTCACATAAAACTCCAACCTTATCTCTCAGCAAATGATAAGTTCTCTGTAGTTTTCGAATTATGCTACTTTCCCGTTCACTGCATTTAAAAGGGATATTTTTTACTTATTCTATGCTCCAGACGCCAAATTGTCAATAGATTTCGGGAATTTTTATTATACATTATTAATCATGATGGACGGCTTATTTAGTGCATTTTGACAAAATTCTATATCTTCAGGATGATATTATATTAATAGAAGTTTATATTAAGTTATTGAATCATTATTAATTGGTCAGAATACTGAGCAGGAAAATAGTATATCTGACATTTTATGAGGATTGCTGCGCTTTTGGCAATTGAAATGTACTGACAGATATGTTACGTTTAAATTGCAGGTTATAGCCCGCATGCGTAATAATAGCTTTCAGGAGGACATTCAATTGGTTTTTTCCAGTCTGTTTTTTCTTTGTGTTTTTTTGCCTGTAAGCCTTGCCCTTTATTATGCAATAAAGAACAGGACTTATCGAAACTGGGTGTTGATAATAACTTCCCTGTTTTTTTATGCGTGGGGAGAGCCTGTCTGGGTTTCCCTTCTTATCATTTCAACACTATTTGACTACTATTGTGCATTAATTATTGAAAAGAACAGGGGAAACTGGCGAAGCAGAGCCGCCCTGATTACCGCTGTTACCGCAAACCTTTCAATACTTGGATATTTCAAATATGCGGGCTTTCTTATGGAAAACGTCAACAATCTCCTGGGGACAAGCTTTAATATTATGACATTCAGCCTCCCGATAGGAATTTCCTTTTACACTTTCCAGACCATATCCTATGTGGTGGATGTCTACAGAGGTGACGTGGAGGCGCAGAGGTCACCCTTTAAGCTCTTATTGTATGTTTCCATGTTCCATCAGTTGGTTGCAGGACCCATTGTTCGTTACAAGGACATAGCGGAGGCCATTGACAACAGGGTGGAGACCGTCGAAGATTTCAATTACGGTGTTGGCAGGTTTATTGTCGGCCTTGGAAAGAAGGTGCTTCTTGCAAATACTGCGGGAAGTGTGGCCAACATGATCATGGGAAACGATTATTCCAGGCTTCCCGTATCAGGAGCCTGGCTTGGAATACTTCTTTTTTCCTTCCAGATCTACTTTGATTTTTCAGGGTATTCCGATATGGCCATAGGCATGGGAAGAATGTTTGGATTTAAATACAGAGAAAACTTTGATCACCCTTATATTTCAAAATCGGCGACCGAGTTCTGGCGTCGCTGGCACATGTCCCTTGGAAGTTTCTTTAGGGATTATGTATATATTCCACTTGGGGGCAATAAAAAGCACGTTATAAGAAACCTTTTTATAGTGTGGTCCCTGACCGGACTGTGGCATGGCGCAAGCTGGAATTTCGTTGTCTGGGGCATCTATTATTTTGTGCTTCTCTTTATTGAAAAGCAGTTTTTATTGAAGTTTTTCGAAAAAATACCGGCAATCTTCTCATGTATCTATCTCTGGCTGGCCGTAATTGTCGGATGGGTTTTCTTCTACCATACAGACATTAACCAGGCTTTAAGATACATTGGGGTAATGTTTGGGAAAAATGCAGCATCTCTCAACAGTCCAGAGATAAGCATTATTTTCCTGAACAATTTGCCTTTCCTTATTATTTCTTGTATAGCATGCACACCTTTAGCCATGCTGATGAATAATAAAATAAATGAGCTTTCGGGCGGTTCCGGGCTTTTTGAGAAGCTGGCAAAACCGGCAATCAATATATGTATATTGCTTTTATGCATACTGTTTTTGGTGGGGCAGTCCTACAACCCCTTCCTGTACTTCAGGTTCTGATGCTTATTGATTACTGTATTCATCGGTAAAATTTTGTGAAAAGGGCATCCTCAGATAAGTCCTGCCGCATCATTGCCTGCGGAAGAAAAGTGCAGATAAAAAACTTTCTTGGAGGAAGTATTTTGAAAAAGCTTAGATGGGATTCAATTGTATTTCTTCTGTTAATATCACTGTTGGGGTTGGCCAATCTATTCAACTTGAATAAGCCAACTGTTTCCAAACTGGAGAACAGGGCATTGAAGCAAAAACCGGTGCTCACATTGGACAGGCTTCTAAGTGGGGATTATTTCAAATCGTACGAGGAATATTACAGTGATACGTTTATACTAAGGGACAATTTTGTTAAGACCAGCAAGGATTTTCAAAAAGCCATGGCTTTCATGGGGCCGGGCATAACAATTGTACAATCTGCTGATGATATCCAGAGGCCTCAGGAGAATGATGTTCCTGAAAATCCCGAAAGCAAAGAAAATGACGGCAATATCATTTTGCCCGGTGAACCAACTTCACCAACCCCCGGCACTGGTGAAAATCTCGGCGGCAAGGATGATACTTCCGGAGGGGATGAAAAGGATAAAGAACCCCCCAAAACCGATTTCGGGGATGATCCCAATGTCGGGTATTATTTGGTTGTGGACGGCAAAGCCGTTCAGATCTTTAAGTTCAACAAGGAAAGTTTTGAGTACTACGCCCAGATTCTTAATAAATACCGGGAGAAGTTGGGAAGCAGCGTTAAAATATATTCCATGATACCACCCACCGCGGGAGAATTTCTGAGACTTAAGAAATATTCAGGTATTACCGACTCGCAGAACGACGCATTGGCATTTTTGGAGAGTAAATTAGACGACGGAATAACAACAGTGAATGTATATGATGCGCTTAACAGGCACAAGGATGAATACATCTATTACCGCACCGACCATCACTGGACTTCCCTCGGGGCATATTACGGATATGCCGAGTTTATGAAAACAAGGGGAGAGGAGGCGCTTTCCTTAAGCCAGTTTGAAGAACTTGATCTTGGCGATTATCTTGGAAGCACCTATTCAAAAACCCTTGACAAGAGCCTCGAAAAAAATCCGGACAAATTTATTGTCTACAAACCCACTACTCCCCATGAGTTTTTTGAATATGACAATAAGGGAGAACACAAATCCGAACTCATAGATATGCAATATGCGGACAGCATTACAGACAAATATCTTACCTTTATAAGTTCGGGAGGCTCGACATACAGCAGGATAAAAACAGGACTAAATAACGGTAAGAAGCTTCTTATAATAAAAGACTCCTTTGGAAATGCGCTGGCTCCCTTTATGACTTCCCATTACGAAGAAGTATTTATTGTGGATCCAAGGTTCTACAATAAAAAGATTGCCGGTAAGGATATTATTGGATTAATAGAGGATAATGGAATTGATGAAGTTATTTTCTGCATATACATGGAGGATGTGAACTGGCAAAAGTTCATGAGCGGGGTTGAAAGCCTTATAGATTAATCAGATATAAAACTGCCATAATAACAGGCTGGTGCGCCAGATAAACAGTCAGGGTGTGCCGGCCTGCTATATTTATGATATTATCCTTGGGGGTGAATGGAAGGAGGCTTTGTTTATTGGCATAGAGCATCTTGCCAAGAGCAAGGCCATAAATAAAGATGCCCATCCAGGGAATCAAAGGATAGTAGTCTGAGGATGAAAAGGAGCTGTTGTAAACTCCGAAAGGAAAGAAAATATTGGTTGAAGGATTTATTCCGGATATCAGCCTGTCCAGAAGAATAACGCTGGAACCAAGCAATATAAGCAAGTTTTTGTTTAATTTTATAAGCAGGGAAGAAAGCAGCATGCAGGTCCCTAAAAGATGAAGAATTCCGAATTTAATGCCAAAAGCTGGGTCATACAGGTGGGTTATGATTGTAAGGATAATTGCGATACCTGCCACCTTAAGCCCGCGTTTTACATTACTTTTGCTAAACCAGGAACTGATTCCCGAAAGAAGCATGAACAATATTGCAGAGAATTTGCCGATAAAATAATTTATTCCGCTTGAATAACTGACATTCACATTATACAGTTCGTTTAAATCATATATAATGTGAAAGTATATCATTAATATAAGGGCGATACCCCTTAAAAAATCCAGTTCCCAGATTCTGTTTTTGGTGTTTTTGGCTTTTTGCATATTACTCTCCGGAAGTACCAACATGTTAATTATTATTTTCTGATAAAAACCCATAGAGGATTTATATTTAATTTAATTATGCTGTAAAAAGAAAAGGTATGTCAATTAAAACAGGAAAGGACTTTGCAGGCCTTATACTCTCGCATATCAAATAGTTAACAATGGATTATTATGAAATTGATGATATAAAGAAAACGGCAACATGACGATATATGATAATATTGCACTGTTATTGAGGAGAATTTAAAAGTGTTATGAAACGTCGTAAAATGAGATTGCTTATACCGGTCATTATCCTTATACAGCTTCTGTTAAGCTTTCCTACCCAGGCATGCAGCAGTTTTGCATACTACGGAGACCAAACATTTTACGGAATGAACTGGGATTATTACCCCGGCTATGATGCAACTTTTTATATCAAATCAACAGGTGATATGAAAGTATTCAATGTATTCAATAAGGACGGATATGATTTTACCGGAATGAATACAAAGGGACTTTTTGCAGCTCAGCAAATGGTAACTCCTGAAGAGGAATCAGGTTTCTATACGCTTTGTTCATTTCTTTATGAACCTGAAACCAATAGTATTTATGTTGCTGTGGACAGAGATTTTGATAAGTTATGGAAAATATCCATCATGGAAGAAACCGCTGAAACTTTTAAGGGATTCGAAAGCCCAATGAAGATAAAGATTGAACGAGGTATTAAACTTTCGGATTTAAAAGAGCTGACTTATTATAATACTCAGACAATAGAAGCCTTTGAAGATTTGTTTATCATAAAACCTGCCAAAGATATTGAACTTAACGAAGTCTCAAAAGCGTATCATAAAGAGATAAGTCAAAAGAAGGTTCTTATGGCAGGCCTTTTCCTGATAGTCCCGGTTTGTGTAATACTGTCATTCAAAAGAAAAAAGTCAAATACTAAAACAGTTGACCAATCGAGCCAGAAATTATAAAATATAACTAAACATATATGAATAATAAGTTATCCAGTGGTGGTATTATGAAATACAACTTCGATGAAATAATAGAAAGAAAATCTACCAATTCAGTCAAATATGATCTTGCAGAAGAATTGGGGAAGCCCGCAGACGCACTTCCCATGTGGGTTGCGGATATGGATTTCCAGACTCCTTCCGAGGTTATTGATGCATTGATTAATATTTCCCGGCACGGCATTTTTGGCTATTACCAGAGCAAAGAGGACTATTTTGAAGCAGTGCATCATTGGTTTAATACAAGACACGGCTGGGATGTAAAAAAGGAATGGCTGATAAAAACACCCGGGGTAATTTTTGCCCTGGCTATGGCTATAAAGGCATATACAAATGAAAATGACGCAGTAATGATCCAGCAGCCGGTATATCACCCGTTTGCTGAAACAATAAAGGTCAATAACCGGAGGCTTGTGAATAATCCTCTTGTAAATAAAGACGGCAAATACAGAATGGACATCGAAGATTTCGAAAGAAAAATAATTGAAAACGGAGTAAAGCTTTTTGTGCTTTGCAGTCCCCATAATCCAGTGGGAAGGGTATGGACTGAGGAGGAACTTATAGAGGTTGGCGATATATGCCTGAAACACGGAGTAATTGTAGTTTCGGATGAGATACACGCCGATTTTATCTATGATGGTCACAAACACACAATTTTTGCAAAAGTGAAGCCGGAGTATCTGGATAACTCAATTATATGTACTGCCCCGAGCAAGACATTTAATCTTGCAGGCTTGCAGATATCCAATACTTTTATTGCCAATAAGAAGCTCAGGGATAAATTCATATTAGAGATGAAAAGAGCAGGAACAGGTACTCCAAATACCATGGGAATCGTGGCATGTCAGGCGGCGTACCTGTATGGCGCCCAATGGCTGGACGAACTTATTAAGTATCTCACCGGAAACCTGAATTTTATAAGGGAGTTTTTAAAAGAGCGCCTTCCTCAGATTAAACTTGTGGAACCACAGGGGACATACCTTGTATGGCTTGATTTCAGGGATTTGAACCTGAACGGGGAAGAGCTGGAGGATTTGGTTCTGAACAGGGCAAAACTGTGGCTAAATTCCGGAAGCATTTTCGGCCCTGGGGGAGAAGGCTTCCAGAGAATGAATATTGCCTGCCCCAGGTCGATTGTTGAAGAGGCTTTGTTAAGGCTTGAAAGAGCGGTTAAGTCTCTTAATAATTAACTAAGACAGATATTTTTCAAGGATCAACTCATGTAATAAGCTATATCCGGGAACAGATTTCAGGGAATCAGCCTTCCAAAATTGAGGAAATCTAACGCTAAGAATTAAAAAGTCAGTCTTAGAAGACTTGACTTTTTGTTTGTTGAATTTATAATTAAAGTATACCCCTCCCCATGGGGGGTGTATTAGATATTAAGAAGTATGGAGACTGCTCCAAAGACAGGAGGTATTCCGTGGTATCCGCAGATAAAAAACAGGTTCTTGATTTATTGAAAACATCAAAAGGCCAGATTGAGGGCATTATAAAGATGGTTGAAGATGGAAGATACTGTGTTGATGTTTCAAAACAGATACTTGCTGTACAGGCCATCCTCAAAAAAACCAATTTAATAATAATAGACCAGCATATAAGACACTGTGTGAAGCAGGCATTTGCCGAAGGAAACGAGGATGAAAAGGTAAGAGAAATAATTGAGCTTATTGATAAATACGCAAAATAAAACTTTTACAGATAGCAGTTAAAAAGATATAAGTTGCAGCCCATATAGAATATGGCCAATAAAGCTTACAGCAAAAAATAAATTATAGATTCAAAAAGAAGGTGGGGGAAAATGAAAAAAGAAATATTGTCTATAACCGGCATGAGCTGTGCAGCCTGTGCCAAAGCAGTGGAAAGAAGTGTTTCAAAAGTCGAAGGAGTAAGCTCTGCCACTGTGAATTTCGCAAATGAAAAACTCAATGTGGAATTCGATGAAGGAAAAACAGATTTAAATATTATAAAGGAAGCCATAAAAAAGGCAGGATATGGTGTCCGGAATGAAGAGGAACAATCCATAAGAGAGGTTCTCATACCTATTGCAGGCATGACTTGCGCAGCATGTGTGAGAGCTGTAGAAAGGGCGATAGGAAAACTGGACGGTATTCAGGAGGTAAATGTCAACATTGCTACCGAAAAGGCAAAGGTAGTATATGACTCTACAAAGACGAGACTGTCTCAGATAAAGGATGCAATTTCTAAGGCAGGGTACAAGGCTCTTGAGATTGAAACCAAAGATCAGGTGGATCATGAGAAGGAACGAAGGGAAAAAGAAGTTAAGACCTTATGGACAAAGTTCCTGATTTCCGCAGTATTCACCCTGCCGCTATTCTATATAGCCATGGGCCATATGCTTAAACTTCCTTTGCCCGGGTTTATCATGCCTGAGATGTATCCCCTGAGGTTCGGACTAATTCAGTTAATTCTGGTTATTCCGTCGGTCATTGCAGGTTATAAGTTTTATACCATTGGTTTTTCCAGGCTCTTCAGGCGTGAGCCCAATATGGATTCGCTTATAGCGGTGGGAACAAGTGCCGCCATGATATATGGAATTTACACAGTAATACAGATGACTATGAGCAGTCATGACATGGCAAAGGAAATGGCAATGAATCTCTATTTCGAATCTGTAGGTGTCATAATTACACTCATCCTCCTGGGCAAATATCTGGAGTCTGTAACCAAAGGCAAAACTTCCGAATCCATTAAGAAGCTTATGGGATTGGCTCCAAAAACTGCGGTTGTTGTTCACGAAGGAAAGGAAATGGTTATTCCAATTGATGAAGTAGAGGTTGGAGATATCATACTGGTAAAGCCCGGTGAGAGAATACCTGTTGACGGGGAGGTCATAGAGGGAAGGACATCGGTTGATGAGTCAATGTTGACAGGAGAAAGTATTCCTGTTGAAAAGAATCCCGGAAGCAAGGTGGTTGGAGCAAGCATCAACAAAAACGGAACCATATTGTTCAAAGCTACAAAGGTAGGTAAAGATACAGCCCTTGCCCAGATTATAAAACTTGTTGAGGAAGCCCAGGGTTCCAGGGCCCCCATCGCTAAAATGGCGGATATCATTTCCAGTTACTTTGTGCCAATAGTTATGGCCATTGCAACATTAGCAGGACTTGCATGGTTTATTACAGGAGAGTCGGTGGTATTCTCCCTTACGATATTTATATCAGTGCTCGTAATTGCCTGCCCTTGCGCGCTTGGCCTTGCAACCCCGACAGCAATTATGGTTGGCACAGGAAAAGGTGCAGAGCATGGAATACTGATCAAAGGCGGGGAGGCTCTTGAGACTGCCCACAAAATCCAAACCGTAGTTCTCGATAAAACCGGAACCATTACCGAAGGAAAGCCGGTGGTAACTGATATTCTGACAACTGAAGGCATTGACAAGACAGAATTATTACGCTTTTCAGCATCAGCTGAAAAAGGTTCGGAACATCCTTTGGGAGAGGCTATTGTCAACATGGCAGAGCAGGAAAACCTGGATCTTACAAAGGCAGACAGTTTTGAAGCCATACCCGGAAAAGGTATAGAAGTTGTTATCCAGGGCAAAAAGATTCTCCTGGGAAACAGGAAGCTTATGAATGACAGAAATATTGAAATTACCCTTGAGAACGAGTCGGACAGATTGGCTGAAGAAGGCAAGACTCCTATGTATGTTGCAATTGATAACAGACTTGCGGGTATCATAGCGGTGGCAGATGTTATGAAACCCGGAAGCAGAAAGGCAATTGAGGCGTTGAAGCGAATGGGTATAGAGGTTGCCATGATAACAGGGGACAACAGAAGAACAGCAGAGGCTGTTGCACTGCAGGCCGGTATAGATCGTGTCCTCGCAGAGGTTCTGCCTCAGGACAAGGCAAGCGAGGTAAAGAAGCTTCAGGGTGAAGGCAGGAAAGTAGCAATGGTGGGAGACGGTATTAACGACGCTCCGGCCCTTGCACAGGCTGATATAGGCATAGCGATAGGCTCGGGAACCGACGTCGCTATGGAATCTGCGGATATAGTCCTCATGCGAAGTGATCTTATGGATGTTCCTGCGGCAATCCAACTGAGCAAGCAGACTATCAGAAACATTAAGCAGAATCTGTTCTGGGCATTTGCATACAATACTGCCGGTATACCGATAGCCGCAGGGTTGTTGCATGTATTCGGCGGACCTCTATTGAATCCTATGATTGCAGCCGCAGCCATGGCCTTCAGTTCAGTCTCTGTTGTAACAAATGCTTTAAGGTTAAAAAAATTTAAGCCATCGCATTAAGGGCATAAATATGGGACAAGGCTTGAGTATGAGGCTTATTATATTGCATTTTGAAGAAATGAGTATTAAAAGAATAAGCGAGGATTATAGCCATAATGATATTTTGGACATGGATAAACAAACTTGTCACTATAATAGAGCATCGTATAAGAAAGGAAGTGTACTATGAAAAAGAAAATAATTATTGAAGGTATGTCCTGTCAGCACTGCAAACGCCATGTGGAAGAGGCTCTTAAAGAATTATCAGGCGTAGTTTCGGTATATGCCGACGTAGAAGGCGGATTTGCTGAATTTGAAGCAACTCAGGATATAGAAGATTCTCAGATCAAAAATGCCATTGAGGAAGCAGGATACCAGGTTATACGGATTGAATAAATAATCAAGAAACGACGTATGTCGAAGCTCGAATAATATATTTAGTGCAAATGGCAGAGTATTTTTCGCGTCATCAACCCGGATTGCTGTACACGCAAAGGCTCTGCCTTTTTCACTCTTCGGCTTAGGAAAGCTGTGACGCGCAAAGACTCTGCCTTTTTCACGTCCTCGGCTCAGGAAAGCTGTAAGGCTCAACGCTTGTTCTCTTGGGGTACGCGGGCGAACTTGCCATCCGGGCAAGCGCCGCTCAGTCGACGTCCTGTCGACTGCCCCCAATCGAACTTCGCATTTCGCCTACAGCTTTTAGCCTTCGCCTGCGGATTGTTCAAAAGACAGAGCCGTTTGCACGTATCATGAATCATAAAAAAAGCGCAGTTCGAACACCATCCTGTCGATGGATTCCCAATAGAGCTGCGCATTTCATCAACAACTTTGAAATTCGTGTACAGATTGTTCAAAGACTTTGCCACTTGTACAGAGCTGATTTCCTTAACCAGAGGACGCGCAAAAGACTTTGTCACTTGTAAAGAATTGCTTTCCTTAGCCCGAGGACGCGGTAAAGTCTTTGACACTTGTACTTTACAGTTTTATTTCACTCAAAAAGAAGTATTACAGCCATGAATACCAGGGGCTCGGTTCCGTTGTTGGTAATGGAGTGGAACTCACCACCGCCGGTTTTAAGAGCGTCACCGGGTTCAATTTCGTAGGTCTTGCCGTTATCTTCAACAATGCCTTTTCCGCTTAGAACATAATAGATTTCTTCTTCCTGATGGTGGGGGTGGGTTCCTATTGAGCAGCCGGGCTCCAGAGTAATTTTGTTAAACATACGGCATTTGCCTCTTAATTCGTCTTTGGAGAATATCTCAAGAAGCTTTGTTTCCCCGTTTCCTCCCCGTAAACTTTCAACAATCTTAAGTTCCATATCGGTACTTTTCTTAAACATCAGATTCTCCTCCCTTGCTTTTTTTCTGTTTCATAAAAGTTCCAATAAACAGCGAGCAGATAATAAGAAGTATAGAAGATACCATGAACAGCACCTGTTTAATATTGATACTGATACTGCTTATTATGATATCTTTATGTTCAAAAAATCCTACAAGATCAGCGCCAAGCATTGCAGCGATCCATCCTATAAAACTGCTTATTGCTGCGCTGAAACCTATATATACAATCCTTTTGTGGTCGGGGGTAAAATCAAATTGCAGATTAAAAAGTGCGACATTTATTCCTCCCCAGGCTGTACCACTCAATATATAGGCGGCAATCAGAATAAAGATTGTCAACGGGCTTCCCTTAAACGCGAAGAACCAAATAAGATGGCATATCCCCAAAATTCCTACTGTAATCATAGTGGTTTTGGCCCATCCGTTGGCGTCGGCAAAACGGCCCCACAATCTTGCCGAATATATATAGAATAGTGCATGTACAAGGGAGAGGGCTGTGATGACAGTGTAATTCAAATTAAGGTCGGACTTTAAGTAAACACCGAAAAACGCGTTGGCAATCTGAATGCCGAAGTGGTATATAATCAGCATTATAAAATACTTTGTAAAGACCTTGTCCTTCAGGGGAAGAAGAAAGACTTCCGAAATTTTAATAGGCTTGCTGGTGTGTCCCAAAGGAACTTCTTTCATCATAATAAAAGTAGCATTGTTTATCAGAGCAAAAATAAAGATAACAATATAAACTATTATATAGCCCATTGCTTCATTTCCGGCGGCCGTGTGGTTATCCATCACTTTGCCGACTATAAAAGTAACGATAGTGGCGAACAGCAGAAGTAAAGACTCCCTGAGCCCGAAATACTTTCCGCGGATACTTTGGGGTACAAAACTCACGTACATGTTTGAAACAGCAGGAGTTATAAATGACACTGCCAGATGGGAAACAAAATAAATAATTGCAGTAAGCCAGAGCTTGACCTCAGACCTGACAGGGATAAAAATAATTACCAATATAGAAGAAAGAAGCAGGCGATGTATCGCTGCTCCCAAAAGTATAATATTCTTCCTGAAAGGTATATTTTCCAGAACAATTGGTGATAAGAACTGAATAACAGCTGCAAGTACCGGAAGTGCAAGTATATATCCGCATACTTTGTCGCTGGCCCCCATGAATTTAAGAAGACCTACCAAATAAGCGCCGGTAGTAAGATTAAATACAGTTCTTGCAGAAGCACCTTCAATAATTACCAATAGCCGGTTTTTCTCAAGGTCTTTCTCTGAAGGGTAATCCAAATACGAAGGCATTTTTCAAACCTCATTCAAAATGCTACATTTTTATAAATTGTTCAATATTCAGTGTAAATACAGTTGCGCCTCCCACTTTTACTTCCACAGGCATGGCCATGTTGAAAGCTCCAAAGCTGCCCGGAAGTTTTTCCGGTGCGATCATACGGCTTCTTGACTTACAAGTTTCACGTATGATATTGAGCGCCTGATCAACTTTTTCATCGTCAGTGGCAACCAGGAAAGTGGTATTTCCGCTTCTTAAAAAGCCGCCGGTGGAACAGAGCTTTGTTGTTCCGAACCCTTCGCGGTTCAGCTTGTCAGATAGAATATTGCTGTCCTCATCACTGACAATAGCAATTAAAAGTTTCATACGCAAAACCTCCCAACTCTATTATCCCGGCTGCTCTGTCCTATAATTGCATCTAAGTGCCGGGTGAGAAAATGTCGTCTGAAATACTGTAAAAGACCCATCCTGACTGTATGTGAATATTTTGAGTCTGCTTTTGGGAAGTAAGTCCTTACAATATTATTATATTCTATGATTGGTCGGCATTCAAATATAATATGGTATTTAAGCGGATAACAGGGAACGAACCTGAACATTGGTTTCATAGGTTAAACATGTATTACCGCAAGATTTGCTTTGTTATTCAATGGCCTCGGATACCGGCCCGGTCCCCCGGATTATTTTCTGGGGGAGCATCTGATAGACGCTTCTGTGCAGCTTTTCTTCCCGCAATAATGTTTGCCCGTTATAAATCTTCATGTAAGTGTCTACCACATATCCGTCCATACCCTTTTCGGATACAATGACTGTTCCGGAAGGAAGGTTTGGATCATCCAAATAAATGGTGGTCCGGGGAGTAGTGCTGATGGTCTTTGTAGCAAGCTTTACCTTAAGATCAGGATAATCGTTGGTGGATACTATTCTGAACCCTATACTGTTCTTATTGACATCAGCCTTTATCATGAGCGGATGGCCGGATGTGTTTGTGAATTTCAGATCTGCATACCCGTAGGAAACCGCAGCATCCGTTCCCAGGGGGACATACCCGACAGTGAACATGTGATTGTGGCGCTCGTTTACTTGCAGGTTTGCCCTCAGAACGGCGTTATACAGGGTGGTTGAAACCTGGCAAACACCACCGCCCGTACCGTCACGGATTTGTCCCTGGACATAGACATGGGCAATTTTGTATCCTTTCTGGGGTGTTCTTGGTCCCACAATCTCGTTGAAGGAGAATTCTTCTCCCGGCAATAATATTGTTCCGTCAATGCTTTCTGCCGCAAGGCCTATGTTTATTCCCCGGTTTATGTTATTTTGTGTATCAGTTTTATAATATGTAGTGTAGGATGCCAAAACGTCTCTGAACAGTTTTTCTTCAAGTTCTTCTTTGGTTACAAGAGGCTGGATAAACTCTACAGGAAGGAGGATTTCTTCGTATTCCTGGTTTTGCCTGGATTCAACATAGGAGATTATCTCAAGTAACTTTTTGCTGTCAATATAACGACCTGTTTCGTGGGGTGTTATTTCGTATGTGGTTCTGGATGTTTTGATAAACTGTGCGTTAACCGGATCCCGGTTTAACGTCGCCAGAGTTGCCTGATAATCAATGGACGGGGGAAGTTTTTCTTTTATCCGTACCTTGATTTCTCCCGGCTGCATAGACACGACCGAGTTTATTATATCTTCCCTTAGTTGTTTTTCATCTGCTTCCTGGCCGGATACACCCGTATAAAGAATGGCCCGGTCTTCCAGAATGACTATATTGGGGGGAATTACCTCCCTGAAAACGTCTTTGCAAAGTTGCCCGATAAAGTTGTTAAAGGCTTCGGTATTGTCATCAACTGCAAGTTTAATATTGACAGGATATTTCTTAAGCCGGAGTATTGCCGCCAGCCTTTCAAATTTGCTTCCTGTCCTTCCTTGAGCCCAGGCTCTTTCGGTCATTTCATCAAAATTAATTACAAGCCCGGTTTCAGCGGCAGTATAGTTTCTTGAGAAATTTTCGCTTATGATTGAAAGATTAATGGTATCCAGAATATCGTTGTAATTTTGCTTCAGGTATTCCAGGAGCTCTTCTTTTGTAAAACCGCCCACATGTTTGTCCCCGATATAGACCCCGTTATATATTTTGGGACTGTTAAGGAGGGTGCTGACAAAAATGACCGAGAAAATAAGAATCAGGGCTGCAAAAGCCGATATATAGATTGCAACAGGTTTGCACATTTTAATCCTGTTTTTTATTGATATTAATATTGGCTTTTTGAGTTGATTTATTTCCATGAAAACCTCTTCTCAATCACTCGATGAATAAGACGCCTTAAAGACATTAGGGCTCTCTTATATGTTATACTAAAATAGCAGGTGTTAGAAGAGTGAATTTTGAATCTGACGCGTCTGTATTGGGGGAATTGTCATGCGGTTCTTAAAACGAATACTGAAGACTAATCCAAAGGGAGAGGAGTTGCCGGAAAACTCCGATGTTCAATTTGATCCGTCGGTTTTAAGGCAGAACAATATTACCAGACTCTCTATTGACGAGCGCTGGACAAAGCTTTTTGTTACTATTAAAATGAGCCCCGAATTAGAGCAGGCTGAAAAAGAGATGAATGAACTAATAAAAAAGGAAGCCATGCTCAAAAATGAACAGGATAACCTGGAGCCTCAGAAACGCAGAAAAATGCAGGAGATAATGAATTTGACCCAGGAAGCCTTTGAAAATGACAATGAAGAGGCAAAAAAGAGGCTTGTGGAATGCAAAAAAGAGATAGAAAGAATAAATATTCGCATGAATAATATTCTTGAGGATATAGAAAGCATTGACGCAGAACTTAAGGAAGCCAATCTGAAGCTTCTGAAAGATTCACTTGCCTACATATTTACAACTCTTAAGACTTACAGGAGCAGAACCCTTGAAATAAAAGCGGAACTTGAAGAAATGGAGCGCAGACGCAAGGCTTTGACTGAAGAACTTGAAAACATATCATTTGACTGGACTAAATATGCTGTTGATCTTACTGAGTTGATAGGAACCGATGAGGTAAAGAGACTTGAAGCACAATTTGGCCTGGAGGAGTTAAAAGATGAAACTGCTGACACCTCAACAGATGAAGGAAATTGACAGGACAGCTATAGAAACTCTTGGAATACCGGGAATAGTACTGATGGAAAATGCTGCCCGCAGCATATCGGAAAAGGCATCTACCCTTTTGCAGGGCAAATCGGGAGCCCGGATAACCATAGCGGCAGGTTCCGGCAACAATGGAGGGGATGCCTTTGCGGTTGCAAGGCAGCTTTTATTGATGGGTCACCAGATTTCGGTGTATTCCATGACCGATATAGACAAACTTTCAGGTGATGCTCTTATCAATGCCCGGATTCTGATTAATATGGGTATGGAAATCCCCGTCATCTCTGACGAAAGCACTCTGAAGCGTTTTTCCATCTCATGCATTCAGAGTGACCTTGTTATTGACGGCCTGTTTGGAACTGGTCTTAACAGGGATGTGGAGGGGATCTGGGGAGAAGTAATTGACATTATCAATGAAAACGCTCCTTTGGTGCTTTCCATAGACATTGCCTCAGGAGTGGACGGACTTACGGGCAGAGTAAGGGGCAAATGCGTCAGGGCAGATGCGACAGTTACTTTTTTTATGCCCAAGATTGGAATGGTGCAATATCCCGGTGCCCAATACATGGGAGAGCTGACCGTAGCCGATATAGGAATTCCCTATGACCTTGCCGCGGAATATGATACACCTGAGCTTCTGGAAAAAGAAGACATACTTCCATTGATTCCGGGAAGACCACATGACGCTCATAAGGGCACTTTTGGCAGAGTTTTGGCTATTGCTGGATCAAGAGGTATGACGGGAGCTGCGTATCTATGTGCGATTTCAGCTTACAGAACCGGTAGTGGCCTTGTCAGGATGGCTGTTCCCGATAGCTGCATTCATACTGTTTCTGCTCTTATTCCCGAAGCGGTCCTGTCAGCCATGCCAGATAAAGAAGGTCATATTTTCATTGATGATGATAATCTGGTGAGAGAACTTATCCGGGATGTGGATGCAGTACTTGTAGGTCCCGGCCTGAAATGCAATCAGGATACCCATAGACTCATAAAAGCTGTAGTGGACAATTGTGAACAACCCGTAGTATTTGACGCTGATGCTTTAAATATCATGGCCATGGACAAATCCCTGTTGGACGATATACGCGGAGAAGCCATTATTACTCCGCATCCGGCGGAAATGGCAAGGCTGACGGGACTTAACACCGCACAGGTTCAGCAGGACAGGATTTCCATTGCCAGGAAGTTTGCGGATGAATATGGCTTAACTGTGGTCCTGAAGGGAGCCAGAACCGTAATAGCTTCAAACGACGGTCGAATTTATATTAATTCCACAGGAAATGACGGCATGGCAACAGCAGGGTCAGGGGATACCCTTGCCGGAATAATTCTGTCTTTCCTGGGGCAGGGACTTGAACCCTGTGAGGCCGCTTGCGCAGGAGTGTATCTGCATGGACTTGCAGGAGATCTGGCAAGCATCAAAAAAGGAAGAGCAGGTGTTATTGCATCCGATATAGCAGATAATATTCCGGAGGCATATAAAAAAATTTGCATGACTTGAAGATTTGGAGGAAAATTATCGTAAAGGCACAAAATTAGTAGCAGTAAACGGGGTGATACCTTGGAGTATAAATTTACAAGAGCATGGGCTGAAATAAATCTTGACAATATCGCCCATAATGTCAGGGAGATAAGAAGGCTTGTGGGCAAGCGTACTGAAATAATGGCGGTTGTCAAAGCCGACGCTTACGGCCACGGAGTTTTGGAAACAGTAAATACAATGATAGAAAATGGGGCTACGCGTCTTGCGGTTTCCATGCTGGACGAGGCAATACAGCTTCGAAAGATAGGCATCAGTGTCCCTATTCTGGTACTAAGCCATACAAGCCCCCAAAGGGCGGATGAACTTATAGAATATAGCATAACCCAGACTGTATTCAGCACTGAAATGGCAACAATGCTTTCAGATGCTGCCATAAGCATGGGTAAAAGAATCCATGTACATATTAAAATTGACACGGGTATGTCCAGGGTAGGCTTTTTGCCCGGTTACAGCGCGGTCAAGGAAGTAACCGAAATCCAGAAGCTGCCTGGGATTGTTGTAGAAGGGATATTTACTCATTTTGCCACTGCGGATGAAAAAGACAGAGCATATACCCGTTATCAGATGGAACTTTTTGAAAGTATAATCAATGAACTCAATCGTATAGGTATACTAATTCCCATTCGTCATGTATCGAACAGTGCGGCAATACTCCAGTACCCTGAATACACTCTTGAAATGGTCAGGCCCGGAATAATTCTTTATGGCATTTATCCTTCCGACGAAGTGGACAGAAGTGTCATTGACCTTAAACCAGCCATGACCCTTAAGGCGAAAATCACCATGGTCAAATGGATAGAGAAGGATACGGCAGTAAGCTACGGCAGAAAGTTTATTTCAAAGAGGCCCACAAAACTTGCAACTGTTCCCATAGGATATGCCGACGGTTTTTCAAGACTACTTACCGGGAAAAGCCGTATGCTTGTCAACGGCCAGTATGCCCCGGTGGTCGGTTCAATCTGCATGGATCAGTGCATGATTGACATAACCGATGTTGAGGGGGAAGTTTCAGTTGGGGATGAAGTTGTAATTTTAGGCCGACAGGGCGAAAATGAGATTACTGCCGATGAGATTGCAGGACTTATGGGGACAATCCCATATGAGACTGTATGCATTATTGGTAAACGCATACCCCGTGTTTATTTCAGGGACAATAAAATTGTCAATGTCCTGAATTATCTGATTTAATCATTACAGAAATGTATACGAAATCAGGAAATGTGTAACAATATTGATGCATGCGTAATCTAATCTTAATTTGACGCTCTTTTGACAACTTTCCTATAATATAAGAAAGGGCAATTTTAACAGGGGTCAGTATATTTGGTGGTCAATACTTTTTACAGGAGTGATTGCTTTGCATGTAAAAAGAGGAGACATCTTTTACGCTGACTTAAGCCCTGTGGTTGGTTCAGAGCAGGGAGGGGTAAGGCCGGTCCTTGTCATCCAGAATGATATAGGCAACAGGTTCAGCCCGACCATAATCGTATCAGCCATTACATCACAACTGGACAAAGCCCGCCTTCCAACACATATTGAAATTAAAGGTGAAAAGTACGGATTGAGTAAAAAGTCAATAGTGCTTCTTGAACAGATTCGTACCATCGATAAAAGAAGGCTGCGCGAAAAGGCGGGACATTTGGACGAATACATTATGAAGCGCGTTGATGATGCATTACAGACAAGTTTTGGCCTGAACGTTACATACGTACAGTGAAAAACTTTCTGTAATGAGTTACTAAGGAGGAAGAAAATGAGATTCAAAAGAAAAGGCAAATTGGCAGTAGTATTTTGCGTCGTGTTAAGCTGTATTACCTTGTTTGCTTCGGCTGCAGGTGAGCCCGGCAGTGATTCGGATCCGCTTGTAACCAAAAGCTATGTGGATCAGAAGATATCGGAGTTAAGCAAGCAAATCTCAGGCTCGGGTTCCTCGGGTTCAACCTCTGTGAATTCAAAGACCATTGAACAGCTTCAGATTGATGTGGGAGATCTTACAGCATTTGTTGTGAGTGCATTGCAGGAGATAGACACTCTGAAAAACAGGGTAAATGCTCTTGAAAGCGGTTATGTCGTTGTTGAGGCAAAAGCCGGGCAGACGGTTGTTGTGGCAGGCGGAAGTGAAGTCCTTTTAAGAAGCGGTTCGGCAACGGCAATAAAGGGAACCTACGGAGTTTTGGCTGACGCAACTGCTGGAAAAGATCTTAATGACGGGGACAATATTCCGCTTCAGCATCTTCTGATATCCTCGAGATCCGACGGACGAGGGCTCAGGATAAAGACAAATGCTTTCATGTTGATAAGAGGAGCATATACTATAAAATAATACTTAACAGAAAAAAGTAAAGAATGAATTACAGATTACAGGCATGCAGGGTATATCTCTGGAACATTAATAATATGTTTCAGATGTTATACCCTTTTTATTTTTCAATATTTATACGATAAGATATATAGACGGAAGTTTTATTCTTGGAGTTGTGAAGGGTTTTAAACATGAAGAGTGAACGGGTAATTAAGAATATTATTGTTTCAATATTGGTTTTCCTGACATTATGGTTCGGAGTACGCCCGATAATTACAGGTACATCCTTTGAAAGGTTCCTTAAAACCAACAGAAAGGACCTCGATTTTGGTGAGGATGAATACGCTGTTATTGTAGTAGGCTCCGAACCGGAGGGGATAGCTTCCGCGCTGGCAAGTGCCAGAACTGGTTTAAAAACACTTCTCATAACCCGGGAATCACATCTGGGCAGTTATATAAAGTCCGGAATGATCTCAAAAATGAATCCCGAAAGAGGGATAATCAAGAATAAAAAAGTAGACCTCAACAGAGGCATATATGAAGAGCTCTTCGGAAAATTCAGCCTTGGATTCAGCAGTAAGGATTATGAGACCCAGATAAAGAAATTAATTGAAAAAGAGGAAAGTCTGAATGTCATATATGACAGCCATATTACTGATGTTATTGTGGAAAACAGGCGTGTGCGGGCAATTGAAGTGCAGCAGAAAGACGGAAGCCGTACTTACAGGGCAAGGAATTTTATTGATGCCACCTGGGATGGTGAACTTCTTATCAAATGCAATACCCCGTATATAAGTGGCTCTGAAGATGTAGGCCTTCCGGGGTTTTACGCACCTGTCGAATTCAACTTCAGTATTTCCGGGGTGGACACCCAGGCATTGAAAAAAAGCCAGAAAACAACCGATTTTATTGATGAGTTCCAGATGGCTCTATTATCCTATCAAAATGAAAACCCCAGAACCAAGATTCTTTCACCTTCGTTTATTATCCTGAATGAAAGCGAACTTGTCATTACTGGGCTTCAGGTCTATGGAGTGGACATAAGTGATGAGAATGATCTCAAAAATGCCAGGATGGAAGCTGAAGACGAAGCCATAATGCTTACATCTTACCTTAAAAACCTTGTAATCGCATTTAAAGACTGTACATACAAGGAAGGCTCCGAAAACTTCTTTATTCCCGAGTACAGGCATTTTGAAGGAAGATATCTCCTGACAGTTAAAGATATATTGGAAAACAGGGACTTCAAAGACAAGATTGCCCTTTGTTCCGAGGCTGTTGACGCAGGTAAATTTGTGAACAGGAATATAGAGTATATTGTCGCAAAGCCAAATGTATATTCCATTCCTTTGGGTTCTGTAATCCCTTCAAATCTTGACAATGTGTTTATGACCGGCGCCAAGGCATCCTTTACTTCACTTGCCTCAACAAGCGCAGGAAGCATTCCGACCCGCATAACTGTCGGGGAAGCGGCAGGCCTTATTGCCACCTACAGTTTTCTCAATGATATTGACCCTGCGGAAATGCTGAATTTTTCAGATAATGATTTTAAGAAACTGAGACGCTTTTTGAGCAGAGGCGGAATTTACCTTGAAGATTTCTCAGAGAGCATTATGATACCCGAAACTGAGGAAAAGCTTACAGATCATCCTGCTTACCCATATATATCTGTATTGGCTGAATATGGGCTTATTTCAGGCGGATACGAAAACGACTTCAAGTTGGATATGCAAGTTACTGAAGAAGTCTTTTCGGTCTTAGTTAAAAACACTATACTGAAGATGGCTCCAGAAATGTATACAATGAAGACAGAAAGGTCACTGGAGGCATTTGAAACAAAAGATATCCTTACAGGGGAAAAAGCAGGTGAGATTATTCTGACGGTTATGTCAGAAACCTGGGAAAAAGGTAAAGCCCTTGAGACACTTAAAGGGCGGAAAGTACTTCCTGCCAGTATTGTAAATGGTATGGAACCCGGAAAACCGGTGACCATGGATATTGTTTATGGGTTGGCAGTTGAAACCGCCCGGGTACTGAAATCTCAATGAACCTTTTTCTTGAAATACCTTGTTTTCAGAGTAAGAATCATAAACCGGGGCAAATCCATCATTCTTTTATATCTGGAAGGCTGGCGGACAAGCCTGTACAGCCATTCAAAGCCCGCTTTTCTGATAAATTCAGGCGCTAAGGATGCGGTTCCGGCAAACACATCAATGGAGCCGCCAATGCCCATTATTACTTTAGAATTAAGTTTATCGGCATAATTGTATATCCATTTCTCCTGTTTGGGAGCGCCCAGCCCCACCAGGAGAATTTCTGCTTTTGATTCATTTATTTTGTTGATTATATCCGGGACTTCCGAATCCTTGAAATAACCGTGGTGGAACCCTGCAATCTTTGCTTTGGGGAATTCAGAAAAAATGTTTATTGAAGCTTTTTCAGGAACTCCGGGTTTTCCTCCTAAAATGAAAAAGCTTATTGCGCGGTTTTTGGTACTCTCAAATATTTTTCTTACAAGGTCAATCCCTGATACCTTTTGTTTAAGGGGGCGACCCAATATTTTTGATGCAAGGATCACGCCTGCTCCGTCCGGGATAGTAAGTTCCGCACTATTCAGGATGTCCATAAGGGACTTGTCCCGGCAAGCCTGCATGATTATTTCTGAATTAGGGGTGTATATTTTGTTGGGAGTCTTGCCGTCAAGCATTTTTAAAACACGGCTAAGTGCCTCATCCATAGTTACATTGTCTATCATGACTCCATGAATGTCTATTTTTTCAGCCATTTTCGGCCCTCCGGTTTTCTTTAGTCAGTACCCTGCCAAATGATTATACTAAAAGCCCTTTAATTTGAAAAGAATAAGTTTCGGACACTGTTCCAGACAGGGCGGCTCAGGTTTATTGACCTTGTATGAAGATGGTGATACACTTATTAAGTGATTATTTTCCAAAAAGTATGAAAGTATTGGATTTTTCAAATAATTATGATAATTCTGTACAAGGTTATTTCTGTATGGACAGATTGTTTATATGGATATAGCGACATAGGAGTGTAAACTGATATGAAAATTTGTATTATCGGACTCGGCTATATTGGTCTTCCAACGGCGGCGATGTTTGCGACCAACGGTCACAAGGTTGTGGGCGTTGATGTAAATAATAAAGTTGTTGAAGCATTAAACCAGGGGAAAATAATTATAGAAGAGCCCAATCTTGAAGATCTGGTGAAACAGGCGGTTAAAGACGGC
>JAAYLX010000024.1 GCA_012521705.1 Clostridiaceae bacterium
GACTGCTGTCGGAAACTTGAGACTGGGGAATTTAAAAATAGGACGTTGGCGTTACCTTACACCCGAGGAAGTCAATCTGGCATTGGGGAGGAAAAAATGAGTAATCCGTACAAGCGCCAAAGCAGGGTAAAACCTTTGTCGGCGTATATAAAGGAATCTCTTAAATTCTATGAACTCGATCAGCCAATAGTTGCCCAAATTTCTTTTGTTTTGCTGCTTGGTGTGACCTTTGGCGGTTTTATTTTTATGGCTCCTTATATGCAAAAGCTTTGGGCTGCCTATGATAAGCTCAGCGCAAAGTTTTTGGAGCAGATGAAGAGTATGGATTTCAATGCCGCGTTTATTGATCCCGAGCTTTATATTGAGATGATAAACTATTTGTTTGCGGTATTGATAATTGTATTTGCCATAAAGGCAATATCATTTGTTGTGAGTTTGTTTTACGGTTCCTGGTATTATTTAAGCATTGCCGAACCCGAATTGAATGCAGGTAAAAGGATTAGGCTATTCTTATTAAGACTTCCCAAAATACTTGTATTTAACCTTATATTTTATTTAGTTATTGCGACTATCGGAATGTTTGGGTTATTTGGATTTGGAATTGTTTCAGCCCTTGTTCCGCTATTGTCATTTCTTCTTTCTTTGCTGCCCGTTGCCCTTATTGTCTTAAACTCGCTTTTTGTTTTCAAAGACCTGATTATTCTGGAGTTTAACATAGGTATCTTCAGAAATTTTAAGAAGACATTGGAATTAACCAGGGCCGGCAGAAAGAATATTATATTGAACAGCCTGTTCCCGCTGCTTATTAGCTGGATATTCAGTTATTTTCTCGTGTCCATACAAAACACGATGCTGGCGGTTCTTATTTCTTCCTTCATTGAAGTAATACTTCTCCTTGTATCCCAGAGGCTTACTGTCAGGATGTTTATTGACGCTTCTTCACCCGAACCAAAAAATTAAATACATATCATGAAAAATTTATGATTTTTGACGGATGCATATTTATGCAAGTTTTGTTGCACATTTTTACAAAAAACATTATAATTTTCGTATGATTTAAAACATGGGAGGATACAGCGGTGTTTGAATTCAAAGAAATTGAAAGAACCGATCCGGAAGTTGCAAAATCAATATACAAGGAGATCGACAGGCAGTGTAATAAAATTGAACTTATTGCATCTGAAAATTTTGTAAGCAAAGCAGTTCTTGAAGCAGTGGGTACTGCGTTGACAAATAAATATGCAGAAGGTTACCCCGGAAAAAGATATTATGGCGGATGCGAATTTGTTGATGAAATAGAGACATTGGCTATTGAAAGGGCGAAAGAGCTCTTTGGTGCGGAACATGCAAATGTCCAGCCACATTCAGGCGCCCAGGCAAACATGGCCGTTTTTTTTGCGGTACTTAAGCCCGGCGATGTATATATGGGTATGAACCTGGCTCACGGAGGACATCTGAGCCATGGCATGCGCATAAATATGTCAGGCAGCTATTTTAAGCCTGTTCCTTACGGCGTGAGTGAGAAAGACGGGTTGATTGATTATGACGCCCTGAGAAAAACTGCTCTCGAAGTAAGGCCCAAAATGATTATTGCAGGCGCCAGCGCCTATTCCAGGATTATTGATTTTAAAGCCTTCAGGGATATATGTGATGAAGTTGGCGCATATCTTATGGTTGATATGGCGCATATTGCGGGTCTTGTGGCCGCCGGTGTTCATCCAAGCCCTGTTCCTTATGCGGATTTTGTTACAACCACAACCCATAAAACATTAAGAGGTCCAAGAGGCGGTATGATTCTCTGCAAGGAGAAATATGCCAAGGATATAGACCGTGCTGTATTCCCCGGAATCCAGGGAGGTCCTCTGATGCATGTTATTGCAGGTAAGGCAATATGCTTTAAAGAGGCTTTGTCCCCTGAGTTTAAAGAATATCAGAAGCAGATTGTCAAGAACGCGAAGGCCCTTTGCAATGAACTCATTTCAAGAGGATTCAATATAGTTTCCGGTGGTACCGACAACCATCTCATGCTCGTGGATCTCACCAATAAGGGTATAACCGGTAAAGAAGCACAGCATATGCTGGATGAAGTTATGATAACCGTTAACAAGAACGGTATCCCGTTCGATACCCAGAGTCCTGCCGTTACAAGCGGTATTCGTATCGGTACACCCGCTGTAACCACAAGGGGCATGAAAGAAGAAGAAATGAAAGAAATCGCTACTCTTATTGATATGACCTTAAGCGGAGGTTTTGAAAGCAATAAAGAGGAGATAATAAAGAGAGTGGGTCAACTTACTGCTCGCTTCCCGCTTTACTGATGCCCGGCGTAAAACTTATTATTCCTGATTAAATTGGAAAAAGTAAGATTGACAAAGAGGGTTATAGTGAGTATAATATTTCATGTTGACCTTCCGGAAGCTTGTTTTTTGCGCTTTTAAGGAGGGTGCCCATTGAAGATAGATATTACTTCAATTTTAAAAAACAACGGCGGTACTATTGAAATTTCGATGAAGGAAAACCTTGAAGATCTTAAGACCGATTTGGGTGCCATTACCTTCGTCAGCCCCGTTGAATTTATCGGCTCTGTCACGAACTTTAACGGCATGCTTATCTTAAAAGGAGATGCCAAAGTAGATTATTCTACGGTATGTGACAGATGCGGTGAGAAAATTGAAAAGAGCCTTGCTGTAAAAATTAATGAGGACATTGTTGAAGAATCCCGGTTAATGGACTCCGAAGAGGATCAAAAAGATGACCGGTTTACTTTCAGCGGCAATGTTCTTGAACTGGACAGGATATTGGTGGATTGCCTTGTTACAAACCTTCCAATGTCGCATATCTGTTCGGAGGATTGTCAAGGTTTATGTTCATCTTGTGGGGCAAGGTTAACAAGTGACGGCTGTGATTGTGGAAACAGCGTTCAGACTGACCCACGATTTGATGTATTAAAAGGTTTTTTTGATTAGCAAATGAGCAGCGTTTTGCTGGTTAACGCAAACACTGAACGGAGGTGTTACAAATGGCAGTACCTAAAAGGAAAGTGTCGAAGCAGAGAAAGCATAAGAGAAGAACTCATTTCAAGCTTTCTGCGCCGAATTTGGTTGCATGCAAACAGTGTCATGCACTTAAACTTCCTCATGTAGTATGTAAGGAATGCGGATACTATGACGGCAAGGAAGTTATTAAGGTAGAAGAAGGAAAGTAAACAATCTCCGGAGCATTCCGTTTTTATTCGACATAAAAGTAGTAGCAGCTTAGAAAAAGCTGCTATTGTTTTTTTGTGCAGTATTATCCCGGTGGATCGCCTGTCAGGGCAATCTTGTCCAAAGTTGCTGTTATTGGAGAAAAATTACCGAAAATATTAACAATTTATAAAATAACCGAATATACTTATAATAACAGGAGCTGGCACGGAGGTATTGCACATGCGTATAGTCGTCCTTAAGATGCCCGGATTCCTGGGAGGAATACTCAGGCGTTTATTTAAAATCCACTGATGTGGGCATGAGAGAGCAAATAAAAAATGTGGCAACGCCACATTTTTTATTATCAATCATCTTTAGATTCAATTTAAATTCTTTTTTTTATTAAGCCATTTGTGTCATTTTGCTGGAACGCAGGCATCTGCTACAAATATTCATGGTCTTGGATGTACCATTAATATTTACCTTAACTTTTCTGATATTAGGTTTCCAAGCTTTGTTACTCTTTCTGTTGGAGTGACTTACAGCCAATCCAAAATGCTGACCTTTATTACATACCTCGCACTTTGCCATCTACTAACACCTCCCTGCACTCCGCATGATGTACGAAGGAATTATCGTCAAAAGCTTGATTTTCAACAGCAAAAAATATTTTACCACATCAATGCAGATTTAGGCAACTCTTTTCGAAATTTGATAAGGAATTTATTATATTTTTGGCTTTTTCTTTGCATGAAATACGGATTTTCTGCGCATTTGAAGAAGTAGTATCAGGAAGAACAATAGAATTGATATTACGGCTGCCGTCCCTGTAATGATGAGGCTTATGCCAAAATCAAGAAGGAAGTGTTCTGTCAATGTGACCCATCCGCTGGCAAGGCCGAATATAATGAACAGGATGGCTGACAGGATTGAAATAATTCTCTTGGGAACATATTTTATGACCAACGCCCCCGCTATTAGTCCAACGCAGTCGGCGGCAATAAGCCCTAAAGTGGAACCCAGAAAGACGCTTAAGGGGTCTTCTGGATAGAGGGCGGCAAAGGAAAAGGTGGAAAGCTGGGTTTTGTCCCCGAACTCTGCAAGGAAAAAAGCGAGGGCTACGGCGAGGATAACACCTTTCTGGGGTGTGTCGCATTTTTCTTCGCCAGTTTCTTCTTCCTTTAATGATAGAAGTCCAAAAAAGATAAAAAGGAAGGAGGCTCCTATTCTGACACTGTCCTGGATAATCTGGATTCCTCCTATTGCAGCTCCCAGCAATACCGCAAGGATATTCAGTATCGCAGTTGCAAGGGTAATGCCCCAAAACACCTGCATCGGCCGGTACCTGGAAGTAAGGCACATGACAAGAAGCTGAGTCTTGTCTCCCATCTCCATGATAAGCACCATAAACAGCGTCGTAAAAAGGATTCCAAAATTAAGCCCCATGGCATCATTACCCGCCCTTGTGTTCCAAAAACAGGAATATTTGTTTAGTTAAGTTGATGCATGGAAAATGCGAAATATAACTGTCATTTAAGATTTCAGGATTAATTTAAGGCTTTTTCCTGTTTAAATAATTAGTGCTATATTGATTTATGCAAATTCACCAAAAAACCGATATAAAACATGTAGTTATTTTACATGTATACAGGAGTAATTGTTATTGACACTGAATTGCTAACTTGATATAATCGGTGAAAATAACTTAATAACCCTTTACAAATGCAATGAAGGAGACCAGTATTCCTAATATTAATCTTTGCAGAGAGCCGGTGGTTGGTGTAAACCGGCAAGGTTTTTGGAATATGCATCCCTCCCGAGCAGATCTTCTGAAAGTCTCAGTAGGAAGGTACGGTAAGCCCCGTTATAGGTGATGGTTTGTTAGAACCTCATGAGTCCTTTTATCGTGAGATAAAGGAGAAATAGGGTGGTAACACGTGGAGTATATCCCTCGTCCCTGTATAAGTGTATTTAGGGTGCGAGGGTTTTTTGTTACATAATTTTATGCGGCCTGTAGGGCAATGTTTTTTGAGTGGCCTCTGTATTTTGTCTTATGACTTGTTATTTTTAAGCATAGGAAAGGGTGAATGCCTTGAAAGCAGCTGAAGCGATTGTAAGATGCCTTTTGGCGGAAAATGTTGATACGGTTTTCGGATATCCCGGAAGCTACATCTTAAGTGTGTATGAAGCACTTAGAGTACTTAAGCTGCGGCATGTTTTGGTGCGCCAGGAACAAGCGGCTGCCCATAGCGCCAGCGGTTATGCCAGAGTCTCGGGCAAAGTAGGGGTCTGCATTGCAACTTCCGGCCCCGGCGCAACCAATCTTATTACCGGTATTGCCACTGCATACATGGACTCCATCCCTCTTGTAGTTATCACGGGTCAGGTAAATTCTTCGCTGATTGGCAGGGATGTGTTCCAGGAAGTCGATATCACAGGCGCAACCGAATCATTTACCAAGCACAGTTATCTGGTAAAGGACGCAACCCAGCTTCCACGCATTATGAAGGAAGCCTTCCATATTGCTTCAACCGGCAGACCCGGTCCGGTTCTCATAGACATTCCCGGAGATGTTCAGGAGGCAGAAATTGAGTTCAAATATCCCCAGGATGTTGATATTAGAGGGTACAAACCAAGTATTAAAGGACACATGGGGCAGATAAAGAGAGCTGTAAAAGCCATTGAAGACAGCAGGCAGCCCATACTTATCGCGGGTGGAGGAGTTATTTCCGCCAATGCTCAACAAGAGCTCATCCGCTTTATTGAAAAAACCCGTATTCCTGTTGTCCATACCCTCATGGGAAAAGGAGCTGTTCCCACTGAAAATCCATATAATCTGGGCATGATAGGCACCCATGGCTTTAAGCAGGCCAATGAGGCTATGAACAAAGCCGACTTGCTCATCTTTATTGGTGCAAGAATTGCCGACAGGGCGTGGGGCGGCGTAAGCAAAAAATCTCTTGACGACGTAAAAATAATTCATATTGATATAGACCCGGCTGAAATAGGCAAAAACCTGGGAACCCATATCCCTCTGGTAGGGGACGCTAAATTGATCCTGTCCGAAATGACTCAAAGGATAAATGACCTCAATATTGAGGACTGGGTCTCCGAGGTGCAGGAACTTAAAAAATCTCTCAATGAAAGCAAAACCAAGGTTCGAAAAACGAAAGCCGTTGATCCTGAATATACAATAAGATTACTTTCTCAGAAATTGAACGACGAGGCGGTACTGGTTGCGGATGTAGGCCAGAACCAACTCTGGGCGGCCAGGAATTTTGAAGACAGGGCTGGTAGGAACTTTTTGACTTCCGGCGGCCTTGGCACCATGGGCTATGCCCTTCCGGCAGCTTCAGGAGCAAAATTTGCCGCACCCCATCGTCAGGTGGCGGCTGTTGTCGGAGACGGCGGGTTCCAGATGAGCATGTATGAGCTGGGCACCATTTCTTCAAACAATCTTGGAATCATAATACTACTTTTTAACAATTCAAGGCTTGGCATGGTAAGGGAACTGCAGCAGAGAAGGTACGGAATCATATCCAATGTCATGCTTGACAAAAACCCTGATTTTATAAAACTCTGCGAGGCATACGGAATTCCCGGAATCAGAGTCAGCAACAATTCGGAAATTGAAGCCGCATTGGACAAAGCAATAGAGAGTAAAGGACCTTTCCTTATAGAATGCAAGGTCGACAGCGACGAAAGCACACTTTAACATTTTAACACACTCAGGATGAAGTACACTTTAACGCTTAAAGTACTATAACTATATAATTTGGACTATAACACGTTAAAGTAAAAAAGTTTTATACAAGGAGTGAATTTTATGCACAGGCATGTTCTTTCAGTACTTGTCGAAAACCAGTCTGGCGTACTGAGCCGGGTGTCGGGACTGTTCAGCCGCAGGGGCTACAACATTGACAGCCTGTCGGTGGGAGAAACCGAAGACCCCAAGGTTTCCCGTATGACCATTGTCGTCAGAGGGGATGACCAGATTCTTGAACAGATAAAGAAGCAGCTTAACAAGCTTATTGACGTCATTAAGATTGTGGAGCTTGACCCCGAACAATCTGTCTTCAGAGAACTGGCTCTTATAAAGGTCAAAACAGATCTTTCCACCAGAGCTTCGGTCATTGAGATAGTAAGCATATTCAGAGCCAACATTGTTGACGTCTCAAATGATTCACTCACTGTAGAAATGACAGGGGATGAACAGAAAATCGAAGCCTTTATAAACCTTATGAATGCCTATGGAATAGCCGAAATAGTCCGCACAGGACTAACAGCTATTGAAAGAGGAAATAAAGTTTTAAATAACACGAACAAGGACGAGGAGGTATAACATTATGGCAAAAATGTACTATGAAAAGGATTGTAATCTTGATTTACTGAAAGGAAAAACTGTTGCAGTTATTGGTTATGGAAGCCAGGGCCACGCCCATGCGCTTAACATGCACGAATCAGGTGTTGATGTAATTGTAGGTCTTTATGAAGGAAGCAAGTCCTGGAAACTTGCAGAAGAGGCAGGACTTAAAGTGGCAACAGCTTTCGAGGCCTCAAAGCAGGCGGACATTATCATGATACTTGTAAACGATGAAAAACAGCCTAAATTGTATGAGGAAAGCATTGCTCCCAATCTCACCGCCGGTAAGAGCCTTGCTTTTGCCCATGGATTCAATATTCATTACGGTCAGATTGTACCTCCTAAGGACGTCAATGTCTTTATGGTAGCTCCCAAAGGCCCCGGACACACAGTCAGGAGCCAGTACAAAGAGGGAAGAGGAGTTCCCTGCCTGATTGCTGTTTACCAGGATGTAACAGGCAATACCAAAGATATTGCACTTGCTTATGCCGCTGCTATCGGTGGAGCAAGAGCAGGTATTCTTGAAACCACTTTCAAAGAAGAAACTGAAACCGACCTTTTCGGTGAACAGGCAGTTCTCTGCGGTGGTGTATGCGAACTTATCAAAGCAGGTTTTGAAACCCTGGTTGAGGCAGGCTATCAGCCTGAAAGCGCATACTTTGAATGTCTCCACGAGATGAAGCTGATTGTTGACCTCATTAACGAAGGCGGATTAAGCTACATGCGCTATTCTATTTCAGACACTGCCGAGTACGGCGACTATGTGACCGGAAAACGCATCATAACCGAAGAAACCCGCAAGGAAATGAAAAAGGTTCTCAGTGAAATCCAGGATGGAAGCTTTGCCCGCAACTGGCTCCTTGAAAACAAAGTCAACCGTCCATACTTCAACGCAAGAAGAAGAATGGAGCAGGAAAGCCAGATTGAACAGGTAGGAAAAGAACTTCGCAAAATGATGAGCTGGAAAAAATAAATCTTAGCTGAAATGTAAAGCAAATGCTTTAATCAGCGGAAAGGAGTATTATGACAGACCGTGTATATATTTTCGATACAACTTTAAGAGATGGTGAGCAATCCCCGGGTTGCAGCATGAATATACAGGAGAAATTGGAGCTTGCCAGGCAGCTTGAGCGCCTTAAAGTTGATGTAATTGAAGCCGGTTTTGCCATAGCTTCACCTGGAGATTTCCAGTCGGTCAAGGCCATTGCAGATACTATCAAGGATTGTACCGTAGCAAGTCTCGCAAGAGCAAACGAACAGGATATTGTCAGGGCTGCCGAAGCGCTGAAAAATGCGGCAGACCCTCGTATACATACCTTCATAGCCACTTCGGATATTCACATGAAATATAAACTCAGAATGACTCCCGAAGAGGTTCTGGAAAGAACAAAAAGCATGGTGGCTTATGCAAGGAATTTCTGTTCCAGTGTGGAGTTTTCTGCTGAAGATGCTACAAGATCAGAACCCGAGTTTTTGTTCCGTGTGTTTGAAGCTGCCATAAAAGCAGGGGCAACTGTTATAAATGTGCCTGATACAGTGGGATACACCACACCCGAAGAGTTCTATCAATTAATAAAGGACATCAGGAACAATGTTAACGGAATAGATAAAGTCATTCTTTCAGTCCATTGCCATAATGACCTGGGAATGGCTGTGGCAAACACCCTCGCAGCTCTGAAAGCCGGCGCAAGGCAGCTTGAATGTACCATCAACGGAATTGGTGAAAGAGCAGGAAACGCTGCTTTGGAAGAGATAGTAATGGCAATCAAGACAAGAAAAAATTTGTTCCATGTGGACTCCCGGGTTGATACCACACAAATTTACCGTTCTTCAAAGCTCTTAAGCAGTATTACCGGTGTATCGGTACAGCCCAACAAGGCAATAGTTGGAGCAAATGCCTTTGCCCATGAGGCAGGCATCCACCAGCACGGTGTTCTGGCTGAAAGAAGCACATACGAGATCATGACCCCTGAATCCATCGGTCTTAACAGAAACAAGATGGTACTGGGTAAACATTCCGGCCGCCACGCCTTTGAAGAGCACCTCAAATCCCTTGGCTACAACCTCTCTAAGGCAGAACTGGATGCTGCTTTTGAGAAGTTCAAGGTTCTTGCGGACAAGAAGAAGAAAGTCGATGATGAGGATATTGAAGTCCTTATCTCACAGAAGGCTGTGGAGATTCCGGAAGTATATAAACTTGACAGGTTTGTTATCAACACAGGTAACACCATTACGGCGACAGCGTCTGTGCGCCTGATAAAACAAAATGGCGAGCCTGTAATGATCGAAGAAGTATCTACCGGCGATGGCCCTGTGGATGCGGCATTCAGGGCAATTGAGAAAATCGTGGGAGTTAATTACGTTCTTGAAGATTATAAAGTACGTTCAGTTACTGGAGGACAGGATGCCCAGGGCGAGGCTTATGTGAAGCTCCGCAGAAACGGCAAGATTTTCACCGGTAAAGGTATTAGTACAGATATTTTTGAAGCGAGTGCGCTTTCGTATATCAATGCCATTAACAAGATGATTTATGAAGAGAAGATTCAGGCCCAGTCCTGACAAGGGGGTGCAGTAATTGTGAGGCAACAAGTGGATATATTTGACTCTACACTAAGGGATGGTGCTCAGGCTGAAGGTATCTCCTTCTCGGTAGAGGATAAGCTTAAAATAGTCAAGACACTGGACAAATTAGGTGTTACCTATATTGAAGCAGGAAACCCGTTTTCCAATCCAAAGGATATCGAGTTTTTCGACAGGGTCAAACGGGTGACCCTGCAAAACGCCAAACTGGTTGCTTTCGGCAGCACCAGGAGAAGGAATACCAAAGTGGAAGAGGATAAAAACATTTTATCCCTTCTTTCCACTGATACTCCCGCTGTGGCAATTTTCGGCAAAAGCTGGGATTTCCACGTCACCGAAGTGATAAAAACCACTTTGGAAGAAAACCTGAACATGATAAGGGACTCCATAGCTTTTTTCAAGGCGAGGGGCAAGGAAACAATTTTTGATGCGGAGCACTTTTTTGACGGATACAAGAGTAATCCCAAGTATGCCATGAGCGCCTTGAAAGCTGCAGCCGATGCAGGAGCAGACTGCCTGGTTCTCTGTGATACCAATGGCGCATGCTTCCCCCAGGAGATATATGACATTGTAAAAACAGTCAAAAACACATTCAATAATGTGACCATCGGAATACACACCCATAACGACTGCGGAATGGCCGTTGCAAATTCCATTATGGCATTTGAAGCAGGGGCCACCCATATCCAGGGCACATTCACAGGCTTTGGCGAAAGATGTGGAAATGCCAATTTAAGCACAATTATTCCCAACCTGCAGTTAAAGAGAAATGTAAGGTGTATTCCCGACGAAAACCTCAAAAACCTTACCTACACTGCAAGGAAGATATCTGAAATAGCCAATGTCAGCTTGAACGCAAGGGATCCCTATGTAGGGAACTCGGCCTTTGCCCACAAGGGCGGTATGCACATCGATGGTGTATGCAAAGCGCCCAGTTCATTTGAACACATTGACCCGACCCTTGTCGGCAACAAGAGAAGGTTCCTGATGTCTGAAGTTGCGGGGCGTAACACCGTCCTTGAAAAGATCAGGGAGATATATCCTAATGTAGAGAAAGAGTCTCAGGAAACCGAGAACATCATCCAGAGACTTAAGGAACTTGAGCATCAGGGCTATCAGTTTGAAGGGGCAGAGAGTACTTTTGAACTGGTAATAAGAAAGCAGCTTGGAAAATACAAGCCGTTCTTTGAGCTTGAAACCTTCAAGCTCATGACCGAGCAGACCAGTAACTCCAAGCCTTCAGCTTCAGCTCTCATAAAAGTGAAAGTTGACGGAAGGTCCGAAATAACCGCAGCCGAAGGAAACGGTCCTGTGCATGCTCTTGACAGGGCGCTGAGAAAAGCTCTTGAGGTATTTTATCCCGAGCTTCAGAATGTGCACCTGACCGACTTCAAAGTGCGTGTAATTGACTCCAACAAGGCAACAGCCGCAAAGGTACGCGTTCTCATTGAATCCACAGACGGTGAATCGGTATGGACCACCGTGGGAGTTTCCACCGACATTATTGAGGCGAGCTGGATAGCCCTTGTGGATTCCATTGAATACAAGCTTTTGAAAGAACTCGAAAAGAAAATCAAAGTCTACTTATAACAGGGGGTAACTTAACATGGGTATGACAATGTCGCAAAAAATTCTTGCTGCGCATACCGGGCTTGATAAAGTTGTGCCCGGGCAGCTTATAGAAGCAGATTTGGATCTCGTATTAGGAAATGACGTCACAACTCCTGTTGCCATAAAGGAATTTGAAAAGACAGGGAAAAGTGAAGTATTTGATAAAAAGAAGGTTGCAATTGTACCCGACCATTTTACGCCCAACAAGGATATTAAAGCTGCTGAGCAGTGCAAAATGGTTAGGCTCTTTGCCAGAGACAAGGAGATAGAAAACTATTTCGAAGTCGGGGAAATGGGTATTGAGCACTGCCTCATTCCTGAAAAAGGCCTCGCAGTTCCAGGAGACCTTATTATAGGCGCCGACTCCCACACCTGTACTTATGGCGCGCTTGGCGCGTTCTCAACTGGGGTGGGCAGCACCGACATGGCAGCGGGCATGGCTACCGGAAAGTGCTGGTTCAAGGTTCCATCAGCCATTAAGTTTGTTCTGAAAGGAAAGCCCACAGGATGGGTTTCCGGGAAGGATGTAATACTTCACATCATCGGTATGATTGGTGTTGACGGGGCTTTATACAAGTCCATGGAGGTCATGGGTGACGGGCTTAAGTACCTTACCATGGACGACAGGTTTACCATTGCAAACATGGCTATAGAAGCCGGAGCTAAAAACGGAATATTCGTGGTGGACGACATTACCCTTGAGTATGTAAAAGAGCACTCTGTAAAAGACTTCAAGGTCTTTGAACCCGACAGTGATGCAGAATACGATGAAGTTTATGAAATAGACTTAGGCACCATTAAACCGACAGTCGCATTCCCCCATCTTCCTGAGAATACAAGAACAATTGATGAAGTAGGGGACGTTGAAATCGACCAGGTGGTAATAGGTTCCTGCACCAACGGACGTATGGGTGATCTCAGGGTGGCAGCAGAGATTTTAAGAGGCAAGAAAGTCAAAAAAGGCGTAAGGTGCATTGTATTTCCTGGAACCCAGAATATTTACCTGCAGGCCCTCAGGGAAGGAATAATTTCAGACCTGGTTGAAGCAGGAGCAGTGGTTTCAACACCGACATGCGGACCATGTCTTGGAGGGCACATGGGTATTCTGGCGAAAGGCGAAAGGGCGGTTTCAACCACCAACCGCAACTTCGTAGGACGTATGGGACATCCTGAATCAGAAGTTTATCTTGCCAGCCCTGCGGTAGCTGCGGCATCCGCAATCACAGGCAAAATCACCGACCCGGCAAGTGTGTCTTCCGCCAGGAAGTAGTTCGCTAATAGCATTAAGGAGGATACTATGAAAGCAAAAGGCAGAGTTTTTAAATATGGAGACAATATAGATACCGACGTTATTATTCCGGCCCGTTACCTCAACACCTCCGAACCGAAGGAACTTGCATCCCATTGCATGGAGGATATTGACAAGGAATTTGTAAAAAAAGTAAATCCCGGAGACATAATTGTTGCCGGGAAGAACTTCGGGTGTGGCTCTTCCCGTGAGCATGCGCCTCTTTCCATCAAGACCGCCGGGGTATCATGCGTCATTGCCAGTACATTTGCGCGGATTTTCTACCGCAACGCAATAAATATAGGACTTCCCATCCTCGAATGTGATGCGGCAGTCCAGGGAACAGAAGCGGGTGATGAGATAGAAATAGATTTCAACGCGGGGATTATCAAGAATTTAACCAAAGGCACAGCCTTTAAATCCCAGCCTTTCCCGGAATTCATGAAAAAGATAATGGCCGCCGACGGGCTTATAAATTACATTAAGGCCAAAAGTTAATAAACAAAAGCCATGGAGGTAGACTATGAATTTCAGATTAGCAGTAATACCTGGTGACGGAATTGGACCGGAAGTCGTGAACCAGGCACTGAAAGTACTGGACCGGGTAGCCTCTGTCTATGGACATACATTTGAAAAAGTCAATCTTTTAGCCGGAGGCTGTGCAATAGATGAGACGGGAGAACCGCTTCCCAAAGTAACTGTGGAAGAGTGCCTGAAAAGCGATGCGGTGCTTTTGGGAGCAGTGGGCGGAAGCAAATGGGATAACCTGCCCGGAAACAAAAGGCCAGAACAGGCCCTTCTTGGCCTTCGCGGCCAGCTTAAACTTTATGCCAACTTAAGGCCTGCCGTGGTTTATGAGCAGCTTAAGGACGCATGCCTTCTAAAAGCAGGAAACACTTCCGATATAGACATTATGGTTGTCCGTGAGCTTACCGGGGGAATCTACTTTGGCGAGCGTGGCAGAAGAGACAGTGAAATGGGCCAGCAGGCTTTTGACACTGAAGTTTACAGTACATATGAGATTGAGCGTATCGCAAGAATTGCATTTGATATTGCAAGAAAGAGAAAGTCAAGGGTGACCAGTGTTGACAAGGCAAATATACTGGAGAGCTCAAGGCTTTGGCGTGAAGTGGTAACTCAGATTTCAAAGGATTATCCTGATGTGGAGCTGAATCATCTGTACGTTGATAACGCTTCCATGCAGTTAATAAAGGATCCTTCCCAATTTGACGTGATTCTTACTACCAATATGTTTGGGGATATTTTGTCGGATGAGGCGAGCATGATTACCGGTTCCATCGGCATGCTTCCTTCCGCAAGCCTGGGCGATGGCAATTTCGGCCTGTATGAACCTGTTCATGGTTCGGCGCCCGACATAGCAGGGCAGGACAAAGCAAATCCCCTTGCCACCATCCTGTCCGCAGCCATGATGCTGAGATATACTTTAAACCTTAAAAAGGAAGCCGACGCGGTCGAGAAAGCAGTCAACAGGGTTCTTGAAGAGGGATACAGAACCGGCGACATTATGAGTCCAGGTAAAACATTGGTCGGAACTCAAAAAATGGGTGACATGGTCGCCGGATTTATCGAATAAAAAACGAAATTTATCGATTAGAAACCAGAGGGAACAGGCAAAAAACCTGTTTCCCAGCCAGGAAAGGTGTGACAATATGCGCAGTAATAGTGTAAAAAGAGGACTTGAAAGGGCTCCTCACAGATCCTTGTTTAAAGCGCTGGGACTGACCGACGAAGAAATCAACCGCCCCCTTATAGGCATAGTGAACGCAAAAAGCGAGATTGTGCCGGGGCATATGCATCTGGATAAAATAGCTGAGGCTGTCAAAGCGGGTGTGCGCCTGGCAGGAGGAACCCCTATCGAGTTTCCTTCCATTGGTGTTTGCGATGGTATTGCTATGGGGCATATTGGAATGCACTACTCGCTTCCTTCACGGGAACTTATTGCGGACAGCATTGAATCCATGGTTATAGCCCACGGATATGACGGCCTTGTGTTGATTCCCGACTGTGACAAGATCATTCCCGGAATGCTGATGGCTGCAGCCCGTGTAAATATTCCAACAATTGTGGTAAGCGGCGGGCCTATGCTGAAAGGAAGAGTTGATGGCAAGGAATTGAGCCTTACCGATATGTTTGAAGCTGTCGGAGCTGTTCAGGCAGGAAAAATGAAGGAAGAAGAGCTTGAGGAGTATGAAAACAATGCCTGCCCAAGCTGCGGTTCTTGCTCCGGAATGTTTACAGCCAACAGCATGAACTGTCTTACAGAAGCAATCGGAATTGCTCTTCCGGGAAACGGCACTATTCCTGCCGTATACTCAGAGCGTATCCGCCTTGCCAAACTTGCAGGAATGAAAATATTGGAGCTTGTAAAAGAGGATATTAAGCCGCGGGATATCATGACCAAAGAGGCTTTCTACAATGCCCTCGCTGTTGATATGGCCCTTGGATGCAGTACAAACAGCATGCTTCACCTGCCGGCGATTGCCCATGAGGCCGGCGTAGAGTTCAGTCTTGATATTGCCAACAGCATAAGTGAAAAGACTCCTAACTTGTGCAAATTGGCCCCTGCCGGAAGACACTTTGTTGAAGACCTCTATTTTGCCGGCGGAGTAAGCGCGATTATGAAGGAGTTGTCCAAAAAAGGTCTCATAAATGAAAACTGCCTTACTGTAACTTTGAAAAAAGTGGGCGAAAATATCTCCAGGGCAGTAAATAAAAACCCGCAGGTTATAAGGCCGGTTGAAAATCCGTATTCAGAAACCGGAGGTATAGCGGTCTTGAAAGGTAACCTTGCTCCTGACGGCAGCGTGGTAAAAAGGAGCGCTGTTGCAGAAAAAATGCTTGTCCATAAGGGTCCTGCCAGAGTGTTTGACTCTGAGGACGATGCGATAAAAGCAATTTTGGCAGGCAAAATCAATAAAGGCGACGTGGTTGTTATAAGGTACGAAGGCCCCAAAGGCGGACCCGGAATGCGTGAAATGCTCATGCCTACCTCTGTTCTTGCCGGAATGGGGTTGGATGCCGATGTTGCCCTAATTACCGACGGAAGGTTCAGCGGCGCAACCCGTGGAGCCTCCATAGGCCATGTCTCACCTGAAGCAGCAAGCGGTGGACCCATTGCCTTTGTTAAGGAAGGCGACATTATTTCAATTGACATGAAAGCCTGCACTCTTTCAGTGGAAGTATCACCGGAGGAATTTGAAAATAGGAAAAAAGAATGGGTTTGTCCTCCTCCCAAGATAGACAAAGGCTATCTTGCCAGGTATGCGAAATTTGTCTCATCAGCCAGCGAGGGTGCGGTACTTAAGCTGTGATCCGGAATTCACGCAAATCATGGTTTCAGTATTATTTAAAGGATTTTCAATTATTGTCCGGATATGGAGAATTGCCCGCAACCCAATTAAAGGACAATACCCGTACTATGAGAACCAAAAAGAACATTAGGTGGTGAGTTAAATTGAGATTAACCGGTGCCGACATATTGGTGGAATGCCTCCTTGAACAGGGCGTTGATACGATTTTTGGATTCCCGGGAGGCGCAGTCTTAAATATATATGACTCTTTATACAAATACCAGGACAGAATACGCCATATTCTGACTTCCCATGAGCAGGGAGCCGCACACGCAGCCGACGGGTATGCGAGAGCTTCCGGCAAAGTGGGTGTCTGCATTGCAACTTCTGGCCCCGGAGCCACAAACCTTGTAACAGGTATTGCCACTGCATACATGGATTCGGTTCCAATGGTGGCAATTACAGGGAATGTGGCCTCCAACCTCCTTGGAAAAGACAGCTTCCAGGAAGTTGATATTGCCGGCATCACCATGCCCATCACAAAGCATAATTACGTGGTGAGGGATGTAAACTTACTTGCGGATACTGTGAGAAAAGCATTTAAAATTGCCAGGGAAGGCCGTCCAGGGCCTGTCCTCATAGACATACCCAAGGATGTTACAGCCCAGTATGCGGAATATGAGCGCCAGGTTCCGGAATCTTCCGATGAATTCGAAATATGCGACCAAGCTGTAGCCAAGGCGTTGGAGCTTATTAACGAGAGCAAAAAGCCCATGATTTACGCAGGCGGCGGTGTTACCGCTTCCAATGCGGCAAATGAGCTTTATGAGCTTGCTGTAAAAATCCAGTCCCCTGTAACATTAAGCCTTATGGGAATGGGGTCTTTCCCGTCCACCCATGAGCTTTATACAGGTATGGTTGGAATGCACGGCACAAAGGTCTCCAACCTGGCAGTCACCCAATGCGATCTCCTTCTTGCAATTGGCGCCCGTTTCAGCGACAGGGTGGTTAGCAAGCTTGAAAGATTTGCACCAAACGCGAAGATATTGCATATAGATATAGATGAAGCAGAAGTGAACAAAAATGTTCTTACTGAACATCATATTATTGGAGACGTAAAGGCAGTTCTTAGTAAAATTAATCAGGGTATACAAACAGTAGACCGCACCGAATGGCTCAACTACATAAAAGAGTTAAAGGAAAAGTATAACGTAAAAAGTCCGCAAACAGGACTTACACCAGAGTTCGTTCTTAACAGAATCTACAAGTTAACCGGCGGAGATGCCATTATAGCCACAGAAGTCGGTCAGCATCAGATATGGACCGCCCAGTACTATAAATTCACCAAACCCCGATCGTTTATAAGCTCTGGAGGACTTGGAACCATGGGCTTCGGCCTCGGCGCTTCCATAGGGGCATCGTTGGCCTGCCCCGACAAAAGAGTTATCAACATAGCCGGGGACGGAAGCTTCAGAATGAA
>JAAYLX010000025.1 GCA_012521705.1 Clostridiaceae bacterium
GTTTTTCAAATAAATCTCTGTTCGAATTTTGACCTTCTACGAATTTTACTTCAACATCCTTAAGTTTTACCTTCATTGTGCTATTGTTCACTATTCCAAAATCAAAGCCTGCCTTAGCACCAGGATATAAGTTATCTATTGTAATTCTAAGGGTCTTATTATTGCTTCCCGAAGGTATTGAAGCCTGAGCGCTCATATATGGATCGGGGTAAGCTTTAACGGCATTTTTCCTGTTAATAAATTGAACGTCTACCTTACCGGTATCAACTGTGCCTGATATATTAATAGCATCCTGCCACCATGCATATCCTGCACCAAGAAGCATTACTGCAACAGCAAGAACAATTGCAAGCATTTTTGTTTTTTTCATAACTTTCATTCTCCTTACTTTTTGATTTTTGAATTTAAATTGATGTACCAGGGGTAATCCTGCACAAATAAAAAACTTTAGCCGGCATAAGGTTTTTTATTCGTAACATCGATAACATTGTACCGTTAAGCAGCAACAGTTAATGCCTTCCAAGGTATAATCTTGAATCCTTCTGTCGGGCTATTTTTAGGAAAGACCTCTGGTAGCCGTGATAGCGCTTTCGGATAATGAATGTACTACTTTAGTACCATAACAATTATTCTTTAGCAGGAATATATCTGTAACCCTTATATGTAAAAATAGAATGAACAGACTTTGGTTGGGAGGTACATATGAAGAAATCAATAAACAGAAAACAGAGGATTGCGCTGATTATCACGGGAATAATGTTTTTTCTGGCATTGGCTTTTACAGCGATAAACTCAATAACAAACCCTGGGTTTAAAGAAGAGAACGCTGTTCTGTTCACGGGTGAAAACAATGCTGAGGCCGGATACAATGTTTTTCTGAAAAGCAATCCATTATACGATACATTGGTTCTGGATAAGGATAAATTTGTTATAAAAGAATTTGTGGATTATATTGATACCAGCTTTTCATACATGTATACCGGAACCGAAAAAGCACGGTTAACTGGGGATTACGAAATAATTGCAATGGTCGAATGCTATACAAGGGAAAATGAAGAGGAACTAATTATTTGGAGCAAGCCTTATATTCTGTCTCCCAGGGAAACTTTCGAAAAAGCAGATGCAGATCAGTATAATATCAATAAGAACGTATCAGTACATCTGGATGAATACAATAATTTCGCAACAACAATCAGTGAGGTATCAAAAATCAATGCCTCCACAAGGGTAACCGTATATATGAATATCAATATAAAAGCAGAAACGGAGGATGGCACTGTTGAAGAGCAGCTTTCACCCAAAATTGTAATACCTCTTGATACAAATTATTTCAGGATTAGAGTAATAAATGATGCAAAACCCATGACAATAGAGGAACCGGTCCAAACACAGCTTCCGGTAAACAATACACTTGTATATTCCTTAACAGGTGCGGCACTCTTATTCCTGCTCATGACTTTATCTTTACTTATTTTTACTGAAGGAACAGATCCTGATTCTCATGAAAAAATGCTGAACAAGATATTCAAGAATCATGGAGACAGGCTGGTTGCATTAAGAGGCGATGTATCAGCAGCATGGGAAAATGAATTTGAAGTAAGTTCTATAGAGGACCTGGTACGTATTTCAGATGATCTGGAAAAACCAATATTATATAAGTACAGTGAGAACAGATATGATATACAGAAATTTTATGTATTAAACGGTAAGGAAATGTATATTCTGGATATATCGGAAAATATAATGAAAGGGGAAAAAGACGAAAAAGAAGTTCATGAGTCAGATGCCCTAAAGCAAAAAGCAACTGAAGGCAGAACAATAGCCGTATCGGACACTGGAAAGGCCACATGATAGGTATACTTTTTGATTATATATACTGTCACTAAAGCAGTATATAAACTTAATCCAAGGAAGGTAGCTGACAAAGTTGCGAAAAGTTAAAATATGACTCATGATACCCACATTGTAATAAGAAAGGGGTATGAATCTTGCGATGAATACAAGAAGAGGAATTTCTCTTTTATGTTTCTTTATCGGACTGTTTTTCATAGTTAGTGTATCATTTGCCAAGTCTAACCCTGAACTTGTAAGTACTAATAAATGTTTGGACATGGCGCTGTATGATGCCGACGGAAATGAACTGCCGAAAGATGAATTCTCAAATTTCAGGCTTTTTCATGAGGACAATGCCTACCCCGGTTGGGGAAATTCATATAAATTGAATATCAAAAACACCGGTTCAGGTGCTATTAATTACAATATTAAACTGCATTATGATACACCTGAGCAAGGGCCTGATCTTGCGGAAGTATTGACAATGACTGTAGAAGGAAACAACCATAAAACTTCAGGCAAAATATCCGAACTGAATGACAAAGTCCTGCAAGAGGCTGTTACACTTTTTGCACAGGAAACTCATACATTTGATATTACTCTGGCAATGGATGAAGAAGCGGGAAATGAATATCAGAATCTTTCACTTGATGTATTATTACAGATTGCAGCGGAACAAGGTGGTGAACACCACGATCCCGAACCTCCCCATGATGACAACGATGACCATGATCCTCCTATAAGGGTAAAACCGGATCCTGATCCCAAGCCTAAGCCCGAACCTGAAGAAGTACCTGAAGAGCCTGAGATTATTCCTGATATTCCTCTTCCTGACAGAGGAGATGAGCCCGGACCGGATGCGGAAATACAGGAAACTCCCGTAATAGAAGTACTGCCAAAGACCGGCGGTGTGCCATATCAACTGATGCTGGCAATAGGAATAGTATTTATTGCTGTAGGGTTCTGGCTGAGAAAAAGCAAGCATGCAGCCGACTAAACGCAGGGATTCTGGTTCAGAAATTTGAAAGTTGAAAATCCGGATACCTGATAAAGAGCCTTAGAACTTAATTAAGTTCAAGGCTCTTTTGTATGTACAAAATTTAGCAGAACACCTTATTAAGCAATAAATAATGGGAAGCAGATTCGTAAGAATCATACTGCCCTTTATGTTGAAAAAAATAACTGGCGGAGAGTCAGGGATTTGAACCCTGGGTACACTTACGTGTACACTGGTTTTCGAGACCAGCTCCTTCAACCACTCGGACAACTCTCCGTTTACATGCGCTACTTATTATAAGGTATTTCGATAGTTTTGTAAACACGGTAATATTTGCGGTTTTAATCTTATCTTAGCCTTTTAAAAAAGTCTTTCAGAACCTTTTCACATTCTTCTTCCATGATACCCGCATACAAAACCGGAGTGTGGTTAAAAGAACTTCCCCGAAACAGGTCAATCACCGAGCCACAGGCTCCGCCTTTGGGGTCAAAGGCTCCGAAATATACAGAACGAATCCTTGCGTTTATTATGGCGCCGGCGCACATGGGGCAAGGTTCAAGGGTGACGTAAAGATCACAGTCGTCAAGCCGCCAGGTCCCAAGCTTGTTGCAGGCTTCCTGGATGCACAGAATCTCGGCATGGTATGTAGCCTGGTTTTCGGTCTCCCTTAAATTATGTGCCCGGGCAATAATTTTATCGTCTTTAACTATTACTGCCCCTACGGGAACCTCATCTTTTTTCAGAGCCTTTTTTGCTTCTTCAATGGCCTCTGCCATAAAAGGATTTATCATTGGAACATCAACCTTTTGAATTTGACTATATATTATAAGTAATTTATTTACTATCCTTAATAATATCTGTCTGTTATATCTATTTTCATCTTTTAATTATATCTACGGTTATATCAATGCTATATTATCTGTCCATTATCAATGTTCTTTAGCCATGTTCTTATTTTACCAGATAACAGGAATAATTTTCTGCATGTTACCCGGTTTATCCACATAAAATTTACTATGTTGAAGAGAATATACACTATAAACCTTCGAAACTATTTTAACAGGCCATACAGGATAGGCAGGTTCAGCAGGTACAGAGGGATAAGTCCGATGGATCTTGTCCTGTATTTGCTGCCTCTTTTTTTCCTGATGATAATACTGCCCCCCATTGAAAGAGTAGAGCCGGTGGCATCTTCAATCGATATGGTTGAAATTGTAACCGACCCGGACATCCGCATCACGGTATATAATCCGGAAAAGTCTGTAATAGAAGAATTTGAACTTGAGGACTATGTAACGGGAGTAGTGGCGGCTGAAATGCCTGCGTCCTTCCATGAAGAGGCGTTAAAGGCACAGGCCGTAGCTGCAAGGACATTTGCCCTTAGCCGGATGCATGGCCTTTACGGGTCAACCGAAAACCATTTTGGTGCGCATGTCTGTACCAATTATAAACACTGCCAGGCCTGGATTTCAAAAGAGCGGTACTTAAGTGCATACGGGGACGAAGAAGCCTACGAGAAAATTAAAAGGGCAGTAAATGACACAAAAAATGTGGTAATGACCTACGATGGAATACTGATTAATCCCCTGTACCACTCAAACAGCGGAGGTGTAACCGAGGATGTTGAAGCGGTATGGGCAGTTTCCGGGCAAGTACCTTACCTTAAAAGCGTATACAGTGTGGATGAGAGCAATTACAACCAGTACGAGACAATGGTGGTCTTTACCTGGGAAGATATAAAAAACAGACTATTAACGAAGTACTCACAAGCTGAAGTCCAGTCAGGATTCAATAAAGAGATTGAAATTATGTCTTACAGCGCAAGCGGCAGGGTCCAGACCATTAGAATCGGAAATATTGAAATGACAGGCCCTGAGTTCAGAGAGCTTCTTGATTTAAGGTCTACCAATCTGGAAATAAGTTTTCCTGATTCCGAGACTGTTGAAATAGTCACAAAGGGCTTCGGACATGGCGTCGGAATGAGCCAGTGCGGGGCGGATGCGCTGGGAAACAGCGGATATAATTTCAAGGAGATTTTGGAATATTATTACACTGGAATCCGCGTGGAAGAAATAAAACAATAAAGTATAAATCACCTCCTGATGGCAATAATACAAAACGGAGGTGGAAACTGTGAACAACAAGGGAAGTTTTCGAGATGATGAAACTTTTGGAACCAAGATAAAGGGGTTCTTTAAGGAGAGCGGATTCTATATTGCAATAGTAGCAGGGTTATGTGTACTGGCTGCCGGAGCTGTTTATTTTTCTACCAATCAGATACTTACTGACCCCGAACCTAACAAGGCACAGGAAGACGGACTGGTTCAGGAAGAAGATAATGGCAGGATAGGGTTTAATGTACCGGATGAGTATAACAACCCTGACCAAAGTTCAATTATTGACGGCAACGGTTCAGAGTTTGCTGATGAAGGTCCGTATGTAGGACTGGATGAAGAGCCGATATCTGAGGAAATTGTTGAAGATGGTCCTGCCGAAGAGCAGGCAGTCCAGCCTAAGGGCGCGGATAATGAAACCGGAGCACAGCCCGGCCAGGTATCGGGCAGCAATGAACAGGCACAGGCAACATCGGGCAACGCCAGTGTGGACATCAAAGACAATGCAGCTACCGAAGATGTGGTTCTTGCAATTGTAAGACCGGGATTTATCTCCCCTGTAAACGGATCTGTTCAGAACGGGTATTCAATGGACAAACTTGTTTTCTCACCAACATTCAATGAATGGCGTACCCACAGCGGAGTGGACATTTCCGCGCCCCGTGGGGAAGTGGTCCGCAGTGTTGGTGACGGTGTGGTTCTGGAAATCAAGAATGACCCACGCTTCGGATTTACTGTTGTAATAGATCACGGGAACGGCTACAAATCACTGTATGCAAACCTTGCAAGTGATAAGACCCTTCAGGTTGGCCAGAACGTTAAACAGGGAGATCCGATTGGTTCAGTGGGAGCAACCGCAATCTTCGAGAGCGCAGAACCAACCCATTTGCATTTTGAGCTTTACAAGGAAAACAAACTTGTAGATCCTGCAGATTATATCGATCTGGCGAAATAAACAATGCGTAATTCCTTCCCAATTGAGAGGTATCCCACCTCTCTTTTTTTCTGCCCGAAATATTCCCTGAGGAAGTCCAATAGTCCCAATTCAAAAAACTTATTAGCGGAAAAACAGCCGCAGGGCCAATAAAATCAAGGCTTTGAGTACAATTGCGTGTTAGTAAAAATGCATAAGTGAAATCCCGCACAAAGGGCGAACTTATGGAAATCGCCGTCGCAGGATCCAGAAAGCTTATCCCGATGTTATATAAGGAAGGGCTTTTTGACGGTGTGATTTCAATGGGCGGAGTTCAAAACACGTTTGTAGCCGTAAGCGGCATGAAAGAATTGCCCATAGGAGTTCCCAAAGTAATGCTTTCAACAGTTGCAAGCGGTAACAGAGTTTTTGACACCATAGTCGGAACCAGTGACATTGTGGTTATTCCATCCATCGCAGACCTGGCAGGGGTAAATACCATCACCAAAAGCGTTATAAGCAGCGCTGCGTCATGTGTTATAGGTATGGTTGAACATGCCGGCAGGACATTGACAAAAAGCGATCACGTTATTGTAGGAACCACGCTGATGGGCATAACCAATGACGGCGTTTGCAGCGCCATTAACCACCTTGTGTCCCTGGGCGTTGAAACAATCGGATTCCATTCCACAGGTACCGGCGGAAAGGCAATGGAAGAGCTTGTGGCAAAGGGAACTATAAATGCAGTGATGGATCTGACAATTCATGAAATCACCTCGGAATATTTTGGCGGTGGCTTTTCTTATTCACCTTACAGTCGACTTGGAAATCTGTGCAAATCGGGGATACCCCTCCTGGTTTCTCCCGGAGGACTGGACTTTGTGGACTTTCCGTTAAACAATATGCCAAAAGACATAGATAAAAGAAAATATATTGCCCACAATAATGAACTCGCTCATATAAAAATCCTTAAACACGAGGCCATTGATGTAGCAAAGATTACGGCCGAAAGATTAAATCTCAGTGTCAATGAAGTAACTCTCCTTATTCCTACAAACGGGTTCAGAAAAAACACAAGGCCGGGAGAAGCCCTTTATGACAGGGAAGTAGACGACGCAATAATAGATACGCTTCTTAAGTACATCACAAATCCCAATGTAAAAATTAAATATGTTGATTGCAACCTTAATGAAAAAGAATTCGGTATAGCCGCAGCAAATGAAATGTTTGAGATTTTGAAACGCTTTAATATGATTCCTTGACTTATGCTTCATACAGGGAAGTGATTTAATGCTCAATTTTTTGAATTATCCATACAGCCGTCCTGAAGAATTGGATGGGGACCATTTAATTGCTACATATCTTGTCTACGGCACTGACTTTGGCAATATCTTTAAAAAAGCAGGCAATTTCGCCATCGGACAGACAATAGGAACATGGGTTAAGATTCCCGGTGTAACACAGCACATGATAGAGAGTTACCAGGGGCGCGTAGTATCACTCAATCTGATTCAATCAGGTGAAGAGAATGTAGCAGTTTTGAGGCTCGCATTCCCCATGGCCAATTTCGCAGGCAACTTCGCGATAATGATGACAGCTCTGGTAGGGAATGATGTATCAACAGCCCTAAGAACCAAATTAATTGATATAGAGTTTTCAGGCAACGCGATAAAATCCTTTAAAGGACCTTCAAAATCAATAGAGGATTTAAGAAAACTAACAGGTGCATATAACCGTCCGATTATACTCAATATGATAAAACCATGCACGGGATTCAGCCCCGAAGAGGGAGCAAAACTCTTTTATGAAGTGGCTCTGGGCGGTGTGGATGTCATAAAGGACGATGAGCTTTTTGGAAACACTGATTACAGCCATGTGGCAGACCGTGTAAGGTGTTACACCGAAGCAGCGAAAAAGGCAAGTGAAATTACAGGTAAAGAGACATTGTACCTTGTAAATATAACCGACAGTCCGGCGAAGATGAAAGATAACGCAAAAGCTGCAATAGAGGCAGGAGCAAAGGGATGTCTCATAAACTTTGTGGCGACCGGAATAGACGCTCTTAAAGAGATTTGCGAAGAATTTGGGGACAAGCTTTTCATTATGGCACACTATGCCGGTGTAGGTATATTGAACTGGCAAAAGGGCGGTATCGCAAATCCGGTTTACATAGGAATACTTCCGAGACTTGCAGGAGCCCATGCCATAATGACAATGTTCTCAGACGGAAGAGATGCGGAATTAAAGTATGACTTTATAAAAACAGTGCAGGCACAAAGAATGCCGATGGGGCATATTAAGCCTGTTGTGACAACAGTGGGAGGGGGAATAACACCTCTTCACCTGCCGGGAATATTTGAAGACTTAGGCCCCGGTGTAATAGTGGGTATAGGAGGCGCCATCCAGGGTCATCCCGGGGGCACCACCTCAGGAGCAAGGGCGGTCATGTGTGCGGTCGATGCTGTGTCAAAGGGTATCTCCCTTGACGATGCGGCACAGAACTGCGCAGATTTAAAAACAGCCATAGATTGTTGGAGATAAGAAAGATATATTAGGGGGGTATCAAATATGAGAGGAAAACCAATTGTAATAGGCTGTGACAATGCAGCGGTAACTTTGAAAAAAACCATTATTGACTTTCTGAGATCAAAAGGGGTTACCGTGGAGGATGTCGGAGTAGACAGTGAAGATGATAAAACCGATTATCCTTATGTGGCAGCCAGGGTCTGCGAGGAGATTATTGCCTCGGACTACAAAAAAGACGGAATCCTGCTCTGCGGTACAGGTATTGGTATGGCGATGACCGCCAATAAGTTCAAAGGAATAAGGGCTGCGGTATGCCATGACAGTTTCTCTGCTGAGCGTTCAATCCTCAGTAATGACGGAAACGTTCTGTGTATGGGCGCCCGCGTCATAGGACCGGAGTTGGCTAAAAAAATCGTCGGTGAATGGATCAACCTCGAGTTTGTAGATGGCAGGTCCACACCCAAAGTAAATGCCATGAAAAGTATAGAAGCGCAAAATCTTCGGTAAGCGGGGCGGGATGGATATGATCAGCAAGCTTTACATAGGTACCAATACCAAAATGTACAAAACCATTGCAGACACAGTATCTTATCTTGAAGAACTAAAAAAATTGACAGCGGATATTGACCGCAATCTTATAGAGCTTTTTGTAATCCCATCTTTTACTTCGTTGAGCAGGGCTAAAGAACTTGTCTCAGACGGTAGTATAAAGTTAGGCGCGCAAAATATGTGCTGGGAGGACCAGGGCCAGTTTACAGGGGAAATCTCCCCGGTCATGTTGAAGGAAATCGGCATTGACATAATTGAACTCGGCCATTCCGAACGGAGGCATATCTTTGGAGAAACCGATGAACAACTCAACAAAAAAGTAATTGCAGCCCTGAAACATGGCTTTACACCTCTTCTTTGCATAGGGGAAACGTTGGAACAAAAACAGCTTAGAATAAGTGACGAATGTCTTTCAATTCAGTTAAAAGCAGGTCTTAATGGAATTTCAGAGTCAGATGCAAGAAAAATCTGGGTGGCCTACGAACCCGTATGGGCAATAGGCGTAAACGGCATTCCCGCATCCCCTGAGTACGCAGATGAAAAACAGGGAGTCATTAAAAAGGTTCTTTATGATCTGTTCGGTGAAACAGGCAGTGATATTCCTGTTTTGTACGGAGGAAGCGTAAATCCCGGAAATGCATGCGAATTAATCAAGCAGCCAAACATTGACGGATTATTTATCGGAAGAAGCGCCTGGGATGCAGGCAATTTCAACAGCATCATCAGAGACGTTCTGCCATTATTCCTAAGTAAGAAAAACTTGAATTGAAAACAGCCCGGATTTGAGGGTGAGTGCAGAAAAAAGCTGAAGAGGCTGTAGAACAGGAGATTAATATGGTTGATGTTAAAAAAATTAAAGATGAGATGCTATTAGCTGCAAAAAGAGCATATACAAGGGGCATACAGACAGGTAACGGGGGAAACTTCAGCGCCCGTATTCCCGGCAAGGACCTTATGCTGGTAAAATCCAGCGGTGGCTCTTTCATAGACGCCGACCATAACAGCTTGCTGGTAACAGATTTTGACGGAAAACTGGTGGAGGGGGAAGGAAAGCCCACCCGCGAAGCTCTTCTCCACGGATTTATCTATAAAATTGCACCCCAGGTCAACGGAATAATGCATTGCCATTCTCCCTGGTCCATTGGCTGGGCCTCCACAAGAAAGAATCTGGAGAATGTAACCCATCATCTTAAGCTCAAGTTTGATTGTCCTATAGTGACATTGGATATTAATGCAGGCGTAGTGCCTGAAGAAGAGTTCTACAAAGTTGAGGAGATTTTCAAAAAATATCCCAAACTGCCGGCATTTCTGCTTGTCGATCACGGTGTTGTGGCAGTCGGGAAGGACATCATCGATGCCGAACATAACGCAGAATTGATTGAAGAATCTGCTCAGGTCGCCTTTCTGAAAGCATTGGCTTCAAGTTTCCGCTAATGGAAAGTGGATTTCAGAAAAGTAAATAATACGGTTTTGGTTCCTATATTTATTCCTTTTATATATAGGGTTTAGTAAATTATTTTCTTCAAGGAAGAGCACAGGACTAATAATCGGTGCCAATATAAATCGAAAATGTGTTGGTCCGGTTTTAGATAGATATTTGTAAATCAAATATCAAAAATCAAAATTAATGGAGGGAATGAAATGAAAAAAGTATTCCTAATGGCCATCTCTTTGATACTGGTAGTTGCAGTGCTGGTTGGTTGCGGACAATCCGCGACAAATAAGCCAAGCGAATCCACTGCTCCTTCGACATCATCAGAGCCTGCAAAATCTGAGGAACCAAAACCATCTGAAAAACCTTTGGCAAACTCTTATTGGGGAGATGCTCCGGCATCTGAAGCAGACTCAGCTCCGGTTCCCATCGACAATCTGCCGACAGAAGGAATAGGAATTCAGATTTCTACAAACGTAAAAGCAAACGAGAAATATAAGATTGCTATTATCGTTAAGAACACAACCAACCCATTCCTCCTCAAATCCATAGCAGGTACAGAAAAAGCTGCTAAAGACATGGGATTTGAATGCATTTCTCTTGCTCCTGCAAGACAGGACAGCCTTGAAGATCAGGTTAAGATTATTGAAGATGCTATTCAGCAGGGCGTAGACGGAATCATCCTCCATCCGATCGATTCAAACGGAATCATGCCTGCAATCAGAAAAGCAGAAGAAGCAAATATTCCTGTTGCATGTATCGGAACTCCTGCAGCAAAGCAGACCTTCTTAAGAACAGGTGTTGACTACAAAGCAACCGGCTTACTCATTACACATCATGTTGCTGAACAGATAGGTAAAAAAGGTAAGATCATAATTCTTGAAGGACCTCCGGCTGCACAGAACGCACAGGAAAGACTTGCTGGTATTAAGGAAGCACTTCAGAGCTATCCTGAAATCGAAGTAGTTGCATCACAGACAACCAACTTCAAGAGAACAGAAGGTATGCAGGTAACAGAAAACCTCCTGCAGAAATACAAAGATATCGATGCTATTATCGCATGTAACGACGAGAGCGCATTGGGTGCTATCCAGGCTCTTAAGGCAGCAGGCCTTGCAGGAAAAGTTGTAATAGGAAGCTTCGACGGTAACGAAGACGGAAGCTCAGCTATAAAGAATGGTGATATGCATGTTACTTACAACACCGACCCATTCGGTTCAACATATCTTGCTGCAGCTTACATAGTACAGTACCTGAATGAAGGAACAATGCCTCCCAAATACTTTGTTCCCTTCCCTTCAGAACTCCAGAATCCGCTTATCACAGGCGCAAACATCGACCAATACATGAGTGATATTGCATGGTGGAGATAATCTGTTGTTCATAGTCCCTGGGGGGAAATAGTTCGAGACAGCAGAAATCTTTAAGGGACACAAGTTAGCATAGAGGTGAGAAAAATGGATAATGTTATTCTGACAACGCGTGCAATAACCAAAGAGTTTCCGGGCGTTAAGGCGTTGGACAGCGTAGACTTTGATTTAAGAAGCGGTGAAGTACATATTTTGGTCGGTGAAAACGGGGCCGGAAAAAGTACTTTGTCCAAGGTCATCTTAGGTGCGTATATTCCCGAGGGCGGAGAAATATATCTCGGCGATGAGAAAGTATCTTTCAAATCAACAAGGGATGCGCTTCAAAGAGGTATAGCCGCTGTGTATCAGGAATTCACGCTGATTCCATACCTGAATGTCGCGCAGAACATCTTTTTCAACAGGGAACCCAGAAACAAATACGGGCTTATTGACCATAAAAAAATGGAAAGGGACGCAAAAAAGCTTCTTGAGTCACTGAACTGTGATTACATTAATGTCAAGCTCCCCACCAAGTTTCTGAGTGTTGCAGAGCAGCAAATGGTCGAGATAGCCAAAGCTCTGTCATTCAATCCGCGCATCATGGTATTTGATGAGCCTACGGCGACGCTGTCCGAACGTGAAGTGGAATCTTTGTTCAGGCGCATTAAGAAACTCAAGGAATCAGGAATAGGAATTATTTATGTTTCTCACCGTATGCAGGAATTCAAACATATTGGAGATCGCATTACCGTGCTGAGAGACGGTAAGAAGATTGCCACCGTCAATATTGATGAAGTGAACGACATGGAACTTGTCAATATGATGGTAGGACGAGATATTTCACAGGTCTATCACAGATCTGAAAACCACTTTACCGGGGAAGTGTTAAGAACCGAAAAGCTCTCTGACAAAAAAGGAAGAGTTAAAGAAGTGGACATTACTCTTAACAAGGGTGAAATAGTTGGTATTGCCGGGCTGGTCGGTGCCGGAAGAACAGAACTCGCAAGACTCATATTCGGCATCGACCCCATTGGCGGGGGGAAACTGTTTATCAAGGGAAAAGAGATCAAAGACAATTCCCCGGTAAAGATTGTAAAGGAAGGAGTCGGCATGGTTTGTGAAGACCGTAAACGTATGGGTCTCGCATTGAACCATTCTGTAATGTGGAACACAGTTGCGGTCAGCCTTAAATCATTCTTCCCGAAACTACTGATTTCTCATAAAAAGATTGTTGAGATAGTTACTGATTATGTAAAACAGTTGCGCGTAGCCACACCGGATATCTACAGAGCTTGCAAGAACCTTAGCGGGGGTAATCAGCAAAAAGTTGTATTGGCAAAATGGCTTAGTGCAAACACCGACATTATGATTTTTGACGAACCTACAAGAGGTATTGACGTAGGCGCGAAAATGGAAATTTACGCTATGATGGACAAGTTGGCGACTGAAGGGAAGTCGATCCTGATGATTTCATCCGAGCTACCGGAAGTAATAGGAATGAGTGACAGAATATACATCATGAACAATGGAAGAATTGTTGGCGAGTGCAAGAGAGGCGAACTTAGCGCCGATCAGATAGGCGCGCTGATGCTCGGGGTAGGGGGTGATTCATGTGCAAGCTAATACCAGAGCCAAGAGTTTTATTACTGATTTTGTGAGAAAAATTCCTCCAGTACTTTGGATCACCCTTTTACTCATTACGATATTCAGCATGGCATCGGACCAATATCTAAAGTTCAGCAATTTCACAAACATCCTTGTTCAATCGGTGCCTCTGATGCTGGTGGCATTTGCTCAAACTTTGATAGTACTGACACAGGGTACGGATCTGTCGCTGGGAGCCCAGGTAAGTTTTGTAACGGTACTGTGGATATACCTGACGAAAGCAGGCTTACCTATTTACATTGCAGCAATTATTTCAGTTGTGGCATCTATGTTTGTCGGTTCCATCAACGGATTGATTGTATCAAAGGGTAAAATTCCACCCTTTATCGCGACCCTTGGCATGCAGAATATTTTAAACAGTATATCAATGTTATTGACAGCAGGAGCTTCCATTTATATCTATCATCCGCTCTTCTACGATGTAACCAAAGCCAAAATAATCGGAATACCTCTTGTTGTATGGATTACAGCGTTCATGTTCATGGTGACATGGGTAGTGCTTTACAAGACTAAATTGGGAGCGCAGATATTTGGTCTGGGTGGTAACCAGGAAGCTCTGACACTTGCAGGTATTAACCTGGTAAAACCATCAATAAAGATTTACGCATTTGCCGGTTTATTAACCAGTGTCAGCGGACTTATTACAACATGCAGACTTGAGTCCGGCCAGCCTGTTGTGGGAGCTGGATGGGAATTTGAAGCCGTTGCTGCCACACTTCTTGGAGGTACTTCCCTCCGTGAAGGAAAGGGAGGTATTGGAGGAACTATCTTTGGGGTGCTTCTGATTACGATACTCAAAAATGGTCTTAATATCTCTGGTGTACCGTCACTTTATCAAAATGCAATTATAGGTTTGATCATACTTATGTCCATTGTTATTGATGCATTGGCACGACGCATGAAAAGTTATGAGGAGGGAGCGAAACTATGAAAAAATATATGGAAACACTCAGGCGCTCCCAATCATTCTACAGTTATATTGGACTGGCGCTTGTATTCATTATCGCCTCGGTTATCGTAAAAGAGTTTCTTACATTTGACAATATTATCACGGTACTGCGGCAGGGTAGCATACTCTTAATTCTGAGCACCGGACTGACAGCGGTTATATTGACCGGAAACATGGATCTTTCTGTTGGTGCCTCCTCCGGCCTTGTCGGATGTATATGTGCCCAGCTTTTGAGGGCAGGACTTCCGATTCCACTGGTATTTTTGATTGGCTTGCTTGCAGGCGCTCTGGTTGGAGTCTTCAACGGATTTTTGGTGGGCATTGTAAAATTGCCGTCATTTGTCGCTACATACGGTACAAACTGGGTGGTTGCAGGATTGTCAATCATCATAATGCACGGGGACATCATATATGGACTTCCGAAAGGGTTCACCTGGTTCGGGACAGGATATGTTGGCCCAATACCTTTTATAATAATATTCGCGCTCGTAATTGTAATTATCGCTTATATACTGCTCCAGAAGACAACTTTAGGAAGGGATATTTACGCTTACGGCTCAAATAAGGATGCGGCTCTTTTCTCGGCCGTGCCCATAAAGAAAACCCTGTTTTCAGCCTTTATCATGTCGGGTCTGACAGCTGCCATCGCTGGAATGTTAATGACAGCGCGCTTAAATGCCGCGGATGCAACCATGGGTGATACATACGGACTCCAAACCGTTGCGGCGGTTGTGGTCGGCGGAACATCAATGCTCGGCGGTGAAGGCGGAATTACAGGTACTGTAATCGGAGCCATGCTTCTGACGATTATTGTAAATGTTATGAATCTTTTGGGAATCTCATCATTTGCGCAGCCCATGGTAGTCGGATTTGTAATAGTCGTTATGGTTCTGTTCGACTCGTATTCAAGAAGAAAACAGAACACTGTCGTCAGGAGAAAGCAGCCCCAAACAAACTAATCCGGTAATTCAATTTATATAAAATTATTTAATCTATTTGCATAATTAAGTTTTTAAAGCACAACAAATTAACATAAAAGGAGACATGCTTATGAAAAACCTTACAGTAAGACCTATCAACACAGGGTATGTGCCAACTCATCCTTTGCAGTATCATTACCACTTCTCCTGTGCGCCTTACCTGAAGGATGTTCCCGATAAAAAAATTCCTCTTCCTGTCTTCACTTTCCTGGTAGAGGGCGGGGATAAGCTTCTTTTGGTAGACACAGGTATGTCATGGACTGAGAGGGCAAACAAATACCATCATCCCGGCTCATGGCAGGAACCGGGCCAGGCTATACATGAGCAACTTGAGAAATTAGGCTATAAGCCTGAGGATATTGACTTCGTGGTATTCACACATCTTCACTGGGATCATATGTTCTATGTGGAGAAGTTCACAAATGCCACACTTATTGCTCATGAAAGAGAATGGGAATTTGCCAACAACCCGATTCCTCTGTATTACAAATCTTATGAACATCCTGCCCTCGGAATAACACGCCCCTTTGAGGGACTCAAATTCGAGACCGTCAGAGGCGAAACTGAGATTATGCCCGGCGTAAGAGTATTCGAGACCTTCGGTCACTCACCAGGACATATGTCAGTAGAAATTGACACCAAAGAAGGCAGCTATATTTGCGCAGGCGACTCAATCTTTGTAAAAGGCAATCTGAAGGAAATACCCGAGATCCACTATAATATTTCACCACCGGGACGATTCTACAATATCGTTGAGGCGTGGAGGAGCATAGAGATCCAGAAAGAAAGGGCAAAGAGTCCTGATTTCTTACTGCTGTGCCACGATGCCGACCTCTTGGAGCTTGTAAAGACCAAACCTGTATTCGGTGTGTAACCGCTGCTTGAGAAGTTTCCTTAAGGCAGATAAAAGCAGGTTCAAATAGAGTTTGCAGGCTGGTAAGCTAATGCTGTGGTAAGGGGTTTACATGCATAACGGGATATTGTATCCTATTAATGCTGATGCTATAATTAACATGGAAAAATTATACGGAGTTGATAAGGATGGTTAATTCAGGTCAGGCACCTGCAAAAATTAAATATAAACGTATGCCGGAACTTGTCATGGACCAGTTGATGGACTGGATAATGGACGGCACAATTTCCATGGGGGATAAGCTTGTTGCGGAAGATCTGGCCTCGAAAATGGGTGTCAGCAGAATGCCTGTACGTGAAGCATTAAAAAATATGGAGAAATCCGGTATAGTTGAATCCATCCCTTATGTAGGCACACGTGTAGTTGAGCTTACCATGGCAGATGTAAAGCAGATTTACATCATGAGAAAAGCCCTTGAGCCTATAGCAGCTTACTATGCCTGCAAAAACATTACCGATGAGAGAATTGAAACTCTTATTGCAGTCCAGGAACAGCTTGAGAGGGTTCTCTTTGAAGAGAATCCCGACGGAAAGGAAATTTTCGTCCTTAACAGGGAGTTCCATTTCACAATCTATGAGACATCGCAGATGAGACACCTTGTAAATTCAATATCCAACCTGTGGGACCATCTTGCGTTCTTTAAGCTCATCTATGGACGTAAATATGTCACAGACAAGGATAGCGCCAAGAGAGTTGTAAGAGACCACAGGTCATTTATTGAGCTCCTCAAAAACAGGGATTGCAAAGGGCTTCAGGATGCTGTCCACGAATCTCTGGACAGACTTGTTTCGGGATTGAACGAAAGTATCGAGGATTATATTCACCCTAACAAATAATAATTAGGGAAATTGGTGGGCTCGCCAAGAAAGGGATGAAACTATGAAGGTTACAATTTTGCTGGAGAATACCAGCTTGTATAGCAAATACTACAACTCCGAACACGGTTTTTCCGCCTGGATAGAAGATGAAGATGTGAAGGTTCTTTTGGACTGCGGCTTTTCCGACAAATTCATTCAGAATGCCGAAGCTATGGGAATAGACCTCCGTCAGGCTGATTACGTTATTCTGTCCCATGGACACTGGGACCATACAGGAGGGCTTAAATACCTTATCAAATACTACAAGGATAAAGCAATGGCCAGAAAGCCAATCCTTCTGTACACCAGTGATGATATTTTCCTGAAGAGATATGAGTTCAACTGGAATACCCAGGTCGGTCTTGATGTGGACAAGGAAGTCATGGAACAATATTTTGACGTAAGGGTTACCCCTGAACCACTTTGGCTTACAAAGAACCTGTGCTACATGGGTCTGACTGAAAGAACCAACGATTATGAGCATATCCATCCCCAGACTTCTCAGCAGCTTCGCAATGGCGTATGGTGCGATGATGTTGTGGATGAAGATACCCAGCTTTGCTATCGCCATAAGAATGGAAAGGAAGTAAGCGTGGTTGCTACATGTGCTCACTACGGAATTTGCAATATTATGGAGTATGCAAAGAAACTTACCGGAGCACAGCAGATACATACATATCTTGGTGGTTCACATCTGCGTATTGATGAAGTGCCCCAGTCACAGGTCGATAAAACATGTGAGTATGTAAAAGCTCAGAATATCAAGAATTTCTATATCTGCCACGATACCGACCTGCACTGCAAGAAGGCACTGTGGAATGCATGTCCCGGCAGCAAGGAAGCAGGTACCGGCCTTGTGCTTGAGTTAGACTAATAAATCTTTTTCAAAAGTTCCTGTTCACAATTAATCTAAAAATAAGATGTAAAATCTGCTCCTCATGCGGGAGCAGATTTTTTGTTGCAATGCGAAAGTGGAATCTGCATAGTTTTCACGTCCTCGGCATAGGGTAGCATTAATGTGCAAACGGCTCTGCCTTTGAACAAAACAATAGCTTTTCTAAGCAGGGGACGCGAAAAGATTTTGATGCTTGCACTTCTTTGCACTTTCTTAGACTTCTTCAGACTTCTTTGGCAGCTGCTTATTAGGTGAGTTATTAACTCCATTCACATCAATGTCATGATTGCAAATTAGCTTCAGTGTTAAGGATCGGACGTCCAAATCCTTTACAAGGAAGTTTTTTACTATATAATAATAATGAGACAAACAAAACATCAGGCTTTGGGTGATAATATGGAAAAGGTCTTAATCGTAGATGACGAGCCGAAGGTATGCCAGCTTATATGTGAGCTTATAGACTGGAAAGCTTTTGACATGGAAATCGCAGGGACTGCCCACGATGGTTTCAATGCCCTGAACCTTGTCATTGAACTCGAGCCTGACATTATTATCACCGACATCCGTATGCCTGGTTATGACGGCCTCGAGCTGATAAACAGGATAAAAGAATCCGGATCGGATGCTGAAATAATCATTATCAGCGGATACAGCCATTTCGAATATGCACAGAGAGCGATAAAATACGGTATTGAGGAGTATTTATTAAAGCCCATTAAAAAAGACGAACTTGAAAGAACACTTCTGAAACTCCACGACAAGATAAAGCTGAAAAAAGAGAAACTGTCAAGGGAAGAGCAGATTAATCTCAGACTTCAAAAGGACATGAAAAAACTCAGGTCCAGTTTCATTACCGAGATAAGATCGGGAGAAATAACTTTTGAAAGTGATGACGAGGAAGCCAACATAGAGTATATCAACGAAAACTACCACTTCGATCTTAAGCCGGGCAGCTTTCAGGTAGCCGCGGTGAAAATTGATTGCGATGAGGGATATGAAAGAAGCATCAATATTCTGATGCCCAAATGCATAGAGGTACTGGAAACCAGAATGAAACCTCTTTGCTATGATATGGAGATTTTCACCGAAGACAGAACCATCTATTGTCTTCTCAACTTCGACAGAAAGTCTTCAAAACCTATCAGAAAGAGTTTAAAGTCGGCTCTGGATGAGCTGTTAATTCAGAGCGCCCCCTTTGAATGCGTACATATCACTCTCTGCGTGGGAAGTGTCATAAATGACATCAAAGATCTCAGAGATTGTTTCAAAACCACTGATTTCGCCGTAAAAGAAAGGCTTTTGACCGGGACCGGAAAACTCATTGAGGATGTACCCTACCGGGAAAATCCGGTATTGATGAATTCACTTCTTTCACAAATAAACAAATCCATGTCGTCTGCGTTGGAAATACTGGACGCTGACGCTGTCTCAGATATTATTGACTCGGTAAAGCTTAAGATTATATCAGGACAGACCTTTACAGGCAATGAAATATTCCAGCTTGCAGAGCAGATCGTAAACATCTATCTTATGTCCATGCGAAACAACAATATCGATGTTCCGGGGAACGACCAACTGATAAATGATTTCAAAAGCTACGCTGACAGATGCGCTACCATACACGAGCTTTTCGGAACGCTTAACAGGACAATCAGCGCATCTTTGCAGGCCATTATTGAAAAAAAGAGACAGGACGATACCCGGCCAATACGCCTGGCAAAGAATTATATCCAGCAGAACTACATGAATCCGGTTACTCTTGAAGAGGTAAGTGAGCTTGTGGGATTTAATTCTTCCTATTTCAGCACTTTGTTTAAAAAAGAGACAGGTATAAACTTTGTCCAGTACCTCTCTGAAATCCGGATGGAAAAGGCCAAGGAGCTGTTGAAGGAAACCAACCTAAGCGTGGCCGCCATCTGTGAGAAAGTAGGGTACTCGGATCTCAAACATTTTACCAAGTCATTCAAAAAGGCTACCGGGATTAAGCCCAATGAATACAGGAAACTATATTCTTAACACAGGAGCAGGAAGATGATACGCAGGGGCAAGGACTATATTTCATACAGAATAATGTTGATGACAATAATTCTATGTGTTTGCACATCTGTACTGCTCATCGTGCTCGGTATTATCGCAATTGATACAAAAAAGTATGGTTTTGTTTTTCTGATTTTTTCCATTGTTTATGTCCTCATCGGGTATGCCTCATACAGATGGATTTACATACCGTATAAGGAAAACATGAAAGTGTACAGGCTCTTTATTGACGGTTATACTTTGAGCGGAATTTTCGAACAGCGCATGTTTCTGAGCCCTGAACAGGAACAGGTAATAAACCGTTTCAAAGAAGAAATGAATATTAATGCACTTATAAACACATCCAAAAAGCAGGCAGAGTACCTTGCCCTGCAAAATCAGATAAATCCCCATTTCCTGTATAACACTTTGGAGGGCATAAGGGGTGAAGCCCTGCATGCCGGGCTTTTCAATGTCGCAAAGATGACCGAGGCCCTGGCAACCTTTTTCCGTTATACCATTTCCAATCTGGAACACCTTGTTACCCTTGAGGATGAACTCAACAATATTGAAAACTACTATATTATCCAGCAGTACCGCTTCGAGGACAGGCTCAATCTCAGGATCCTGTCGGACCCAGGGGACGAGAAAAAGATGCTGAAATACAAGCTTCCTAAACTTACGCTCCAGCCAATAGTTGAAAACGCCATCTATCACGGTATTGAGCGGAAAATTGGGAAGGGGAATATACTTATTAAGCTGGAATCCACAAAAAGCAGGCTTATTATAACTGTTTCAGATGACGGGCTTGGAATGGAACCGGATAAAGTCAATGAACTGAACAGAAGGCTTAACAGCTTTTCCCTGGATTATATCCAGTCCAAAGAAAACAAGGGCGGTATTGCCCTTATCAATGTTAATCGAAGGATAAAACTATTATTTGGAGAAGAATACGGAATCAGCATATACAGTACCCTTAATGCAGGGACCGATGTGGAAATCACGCTTCCTATCATTACAAAATAATTGTCCACATCACACAACCAGTTCATCCAAAAAGAGCCCCTCTTTTACCAAAACATCCAAAAATATTCCCCATAACTCCAAAACCGCTCCCCTTAAAACCCGGTTGATCCGGTCATATAATGGTACTGTAAGCATAAACTGATTTTGAGCATATGGGTAAGGGTTAGAGCTATGAGTGAGTATGTTGTTGAGGCAAAACACGTATGCAAAAGTTTCCGTGGGATAAAGGCGCTGGATGATGTCTACTTCAACCTGAAATCCGGTGAAGTAATGGCGCTTTTAGGAGAAAACGGAGCAGGAAAATCAACACTTGTTAAAATCCTGAGCGGGGTATACACAAGGGATGCCGGTGAGATTTATTACTACGGCAAACAAGTCGGACACATTGATCCCCAGGTGGCTCAGGAATTGGGGGTTGCGATTATTCACCAGGAGCTGAATCTGTGTCCGCATCTGACTGTGGCTGAGAATATTTTCTTAGGCAGGGAACTGACAAGTTCGGGGTTGTTGTCAGACAAAGAAATGAACAGGCAGACAGCGGAACTCCTGGAAAAAATGGATCTTGATTTGAGACCGGACACTATTGTGGGTGATTTGTCTGTCTCAAAACAGCAAATGGTGGAGATAGCCAAGGCAATATCCACCAACGCCAGAATCCTTATTATGGATGAGCCCACATCAGCATTGACTTCAAAGGAAATCGACTTTTTGTTCGCTACAATCAACAAACTTAGAAACGAAGGCTGCGGAATCATTTACATATCACATCGTCTTGAAGAATTAAAACATATCGCAGACCGCGTCACCATAATGAGGGACGGTAAATATATCTTGACTTCTGAGTTTTCCGATATTTCCATGGACGAAATAATTGCAAATATGGTCGGCCGCGAAATAAAGGAAAAGTTCCCAAGAATCGAACTTAACAGGGGCAAAAAAATATTTGAGGTTAAAAATCTGAACGCCGGCCGAATGGTCAGGGATATCAACCTTGAGTTATATGAAGGCGAGATAGTAGGGATAGCAGGTCTGGTAGGCTCAGGGCGAACAGAAACCACCAGAGCTATTTTCGGAGCTGACCCCAAAGAATCCGGGGAGATTATTTTAGATGGTAAAAAGGTTACAATCAATAATCCGAGAGATGCCATTAACGCAGGAATTGTTCTGGTACCCGAGGACAGAAAAAAAGACGGCCTTTGCACAAGGCTTAGCATCAGCGAAAACATTTCATTGCCCAATCTGGATTTCCTCTGTGATAAATTAGGTATTTTGAGCAGCAAAAAAGAAGAGCGGTTAGTTAATAAAGCAGTGGAGGAGCTGCAAATTAAACTGGCTGATGTTCAGGCCGATGCTGCAAGTCTTTCGGGCGGTAACCAGCAGAAAATAGTTGTGGCTAAATGGCTCGCCCGCAATTCACGGGTGGTTATGTTCGACGAGCCTACCAGAGGTATTGACGTTGCTGTCAAGGTTGAGATCTATAATATTATGAATGACCTCAAGAGGCAGGGAATCGGTGTACTTTTCGTTTCATCCGAGTTGCCCGAGATATTGGGAATCAGCGACAGGATCATTGTCATGTGTGATGGAAGGATAACTGCCGAACTGGACAGGAATGAAGCCACACAGGATATTATTCTGAAATACGCAACCATGTTTGAAAATAAAATCCAGTCAACAAAGGAGGCCTAATAGTATATGGACCTGGAAAGAAAAAACTTCTGGAAGAGAGTTATTACTAAAAGAGGTATGGGACAGGTAATCACGGTTACCTTTGGGTTAATCATTCTCTGTGCAGTTTTCGGAGTTATAAATCCAATATTCTTCTCGCAAAAAAACGTAGGAAACCTGCTTCGTCAGATTGCACCCATACTTATTATCGGTATCGGCCAGTCCTATGTACTCATTACCGGTAACATTGACTTGTCCATAGGTTCGGTTGTGGGAATGAGCTGTATGCTTTCAGCCACTCTTATGACCAAGGGAACAAATCCCTGGACGGCTGTGTTTATAACCGTTGTATGCTGTCTTCTCATTGGCTTCGTCAACGGTGTTCTGGTGGCAAAGTTCAAACTGCCTCCCTTTATCGCAACCCTGGGTACCATGACAATGGCAAGAGGTATTGCCCAGATTGTAAACAACAACTATAACACCGACTCCATAGGGGACGCGGCAAGGGGATTTCGCAATTTCTTCTACTACGGTTCAACTCTGGGCCTTTACAATGCAGTCTGGATCGCGTTTGTAATATGGTTCATATTCAACTTCATATTGGGCAAGACCCGGACAGGTCGCCATATTTATGCTGTGGGCAGCAATATTGACGCGGCTAAATTATCAGGAGTAAACATCTTTTCCACAACAACCAAAGCATACCTTGTAAGTTCTTTCTGCTCATGCATAGTAGGCCTGATTATATGCGCCACAAGCGGTATGGGCACCATGGACGCAGGTAACTCGTATGAAATGTACGCAGTTGCGGCATCCGTTATAGGAGGGGTAAGTACCCTTGGTGGCCGCGGAATACTGCTGGGAACTGTAATAGGCGCTTCCATCTGGGGTGTTCTGCAGAACGGTCTTCAGTTTGCAGGAGCTCCGGTGGCTATAAGAAATATTGTAATCGGTATCATTGTTATCGTATCAGTTCTTCTGGACATCGTAGTTCGCAATGACAAGCTGATTAGAAGAAAAGGACTTATGGCATCTGCAAAACAAAAAGGCGCTGAAAACGCTTAGACTTCCGGTAGTTAATAATCAATTAAACATTGATTATTATCAATACAAAATTAATTTAAGGAGGATGTTAAATGAAGCGTAGAATTTTTGCCATGATTTTAGCTCTTGTGGTATTCACAATGATGGTGGCAGGTTGTGGCGCAAATCAGACACCGGCTACAGGCAACGAAGAAACTCCGGCTAACACAACAAACAATGAACCTGCAGGTGGCGACAACAAGGCAGCTGACGAAAAAAGCATTTTCTTAATTACAATGGACCAGATGGACCAGCACTGGGTTAACGTGGACGCTGGATGTAAAAAAGCTGTTCAGGAACTGGGCAATGTAAAATACACATGGCTTGCTCCTGACGTAAAAGACGATGCTAAACAGATTGAATGTATCAACAATGCCGTAGCAGGCGGAGCAGATGCTATTCTTCTTGCAGCCAACGGTCCGAGTGCAGTTACCGCAGCTTTGGAAGAAGCACAAAAAGCAGGTGTTAAGATAATTTATGTTGACTCTGCTGCAGATTTCCCTGGTGAACAGACTCTTGCAACAGATAACACCGCAGCTGGTAAGACCGCCGGTGAGGAAATGCGCAAAGCTCTGGAAGCCAAGGGCATAACCGAAGGAAAGATCGGTATTGTCAATGTAAATGCGGCAACAGCTTCTGTTGTAGCCCGTGAAACAGGTTTCCGCCAGGCTTTTGAAGGAACAAAGTTCCAAATCCTCGAAACACAGTACAGTGAAGGCGACGCTGCTAAATCAAAGGATATTGCTGCCAACTACATAACACAGGGCTGCGTAGGTATCTTCGGAGCTAACGAAGGATGTACAGTTGGTGTGGGCAACGCTATCCAGGAAGCTGGAGATGACGTAATCGGAGTTGGATTCGATAAATCCGATACAATCCTTGAACTTATCAAGAACGGTTACCTTTTGTGCACAATGGCTCAGAACCCGGACGTAATGGGATACGAAGGCCTTAAATCCGCAGTTAAGGTATTGAATGGCGAGACAGTAAGCCCAAACTATGTAGATACCGGTGTTACAGTAATAACCAAGGATAAGCTATAATACCGTCAATTTCCGGGAGCAGCTGTATGCTCCCGGCAAATCAAATACCAGCCTTTTATTTGACAGAAAGCGGGGCTTGAGCTCATACAATGGGTTTTAAGGCCCCCGTTTTTTTGGATTTTTTACTCCAAGGTGCAAAATTCGACTAATACTATCATTATACCATAAAAACAACAGGTAAACTTTGACACTACTCCGTACTATCTTGTATAATTAATAACATAGTAATTAACATATGCAACAAAAAAAATAAAGTATCACCATCAAGGTGGAGGGTAGGACTATGAAACTGTTTCGAAGGGGAAAAAGCACTAATGTAACAGGCATAACCCCAAAAAAACGTTCATTTTTGAAAGGCAAGGAAAAGGTCAAAAAACCCGTAAACCCGGATAAAAAAAGGTTAAGCCGGTTTAAGACCATCGGAGCAAAGCTGAACATCGCCTTTGTATGCACAATAATCCCTATGATGCTGCTTGGATATTTCTCGTACAGGAACGCTGCAGCAAACATTTCTCAAACAGCGGCAGAGGCATCATTAGGGACAATGAAACAAGTCAACAAATTTCTTATTGCATCTTTAAAGAACATCGAAGACACGTCATCCCAGTTTATCAATGAAAACGACTATCGTACCTATACTTTTTCAGTAGACCGCGAATATAACGACTCAGTACTTACAGCATCAAGTTCACTCACCAACAGCTTCTCAAATATTCTTTTCAGGAATAATCACATAGAAGGAATCCATCTGTTGCTTGATAACAACAGGACTATTTCAACCTCAAAAAATAATGCATTTGGCGCGGATGCTTTCAAGGAGATAAAGAAAACCGGTATATATGCTGAAGCCGAGGCGAAGAACGGAGTGGCTTTTTGGGTCGGAAGCCATGCTGAAATCGACCAGTTCAGCCAAACTCCCATGAAGTATGCTTTGTCTTTGATTAGAGCAGCAAAAAACCCGTTCAATAACACCGTTATTGGGTTATTGCTTATAGATGTAAACCATGAACTTATAAAAGACGCAATTGAAGGAGTTAATCTCGGAGCCGGAAGCCAGCTTCATGTTATAACTCCTGACAAACAGGAAATCGCGTTCACTTTGGATGAAGGAAAAGCGGAGCTAATGGATTTAACCGGCACAGATTCCGCGATAGTTGACAGTGAGCATTTCCAGAAAATAGCTGAGAGCCAGGAAGCTGAAGGTTCCTTCAATGGCAGTTTTAATGGCCAGGACCACCTGATACTGCATTCAAAAGTAGGAGACACCGGAATTACTTTGGTAGCTCTTATCCCGACTGTCAACTTTACTTCCAGAGCTGATGGAATTAAAAGCTTTACCCTGGTCTTCACTATAGCTACAGCAATTACTGCATTATTTGTAGGCATTTTCATATCAAGGGGCATGAGCAATGCCATAAAGAATTTTGTTGCAATATCACGTAAAGCTGCAGAGGGGGACTTTACTGTCAGCCTTGAAACCAGGCGGAAAGATGAGTTCGGCATGCTGGCTGCGACCTTCAATATGATGATATCCAATATGAGGGAGCTTATCCAGGGAGCAAAACAAACCGCTGAAACCGTAATTCAATCCGCGAGGACTATTGCTTTCAACTCCAAAGAAGTTGCCGTTGTTTCACAGGAAGTGGCAAGGGCGGTTGAGGAGATATCCAAGGGCGCTCAGGCTCAGGCCTCAGACTCAGAGCAGAGTTCAGCCAAGATGGGTGGTCTTGCTGATAAAATCCAGCTGGTGTCCGATTCTGTGGAGGCCATTAAATCATATTCAAGTGATACAATGAACCATACGCAGGAAGGACTTTCCTCAGTGGTTGACCTTGAGAACAAGGCAAAAGAGACCACAGAGATTACCCGTGCTATAATAGAGGATATTCAACTTCTTGATCAGAACTCCAAAGACATCGGCAAGATAGTTGAAGTTATTGACGGAATTTCAGACCAGACCAATCTCCTCGCTCTTAACGCTGCCATAGAGGCTGCAAGGGCAGGAGAATCGGGAAGAGGTTTCGCGGTTGTTGCCGAGGAGATCAGAAAACTTGCCGAGCAGGCTGCTACAGCTACCAAGGAAATCTCCAAGATAATTGAAAACAACCAGCAGCAGACTACGGTTACAACCAAACGCGCAAAGGCCACCGATGAAATATTGAAGTCCCAGAACCTTGCTGTTTCCAATACAATGACAGTGTTCAACACTATCGCAAATTCTATGAAGTCCCTTGTTGAGCATGTTGAGAACGTAATTTCAGGCGTGAACGAGATTAACAGCTACAAAGAAGACACGCTTATGTCCATCCAGAACATATCATCAGTTTCTGAGGAGATAGCGGCTTCCACCGAAGAGGTGACGGCGTCCACCCAGGAACAGCTGTCCAGTATAGAAGAGCTGTCTTCATACGCTCAGCAGCTTGATGAAGCCGCTGCCAAACTGCAGGAAGCCATAAAGAAATTCAAAATAGAATAATTATTAAACAAGCATACCTTTCCGTACAGCTGTACAGAGTTTTGGGATTGGTTTAAGTACAATCCAACCAATATTTTGACAATGGTATGTAAGTTAACTGCAAAACATGATTGATATAAAGAGCCCTATAAGGGCTCTTTTTCTTTTGTCTTGAGGTCAGCAAAATCTGACCGAACTTGCCGGCGAAAAACTTTCCCGGCAACCTTAAAGGGGCCGGGTAGAGTAATGATCATATATAAATGAGAAAAAAATCACAATAGATTCAAAATTAAACGATTCGACAAGGTACGTGAAGCAGGCTTTGATTATGTGGAGTTTGGTTCCTGGGGACAACATGATGTTACCAAAATTAAGGAAGCTGTTACAAAAAACAATTTGAAAGTTGGCTGCTTTTCAGGGGACAAGGATTATAATCTGATAGATCCTGCCCACAGAAAAGAATTTATTGAATATCTTGCAAAATCTATAGATGTAGCCCATTACCTGAACTGCAAAAATCTTGTTCTTCATTCCAATGCGCTGGGAGAAAACGGAAAGCATGTTTTAATTGAAGAGCTGAAATATGATGGTATTTTTGCTTTTGAATTAAGCCCAAAAACTACAATGGAAAAATGTATAGAGGCACTAAAGGCATTTTAATTGTATATGGAGGCTGCCATGAGATTTGGAATACGTACAATAGATGAGTTTGAATTAGAAGGCAAAACCGTTTTGTGCAGGGTTGACATTAACCAGCCCGTGGACCGAAAAAACAATACTTTAAAAGATATTACAAGAATTAAAGCCAGTGTGCCTACCATAAAGGAACTTTCCGACAAAGGAGCAAAAGTTGTGCTCCTTGCTCACCAGGGAAGCGACATAGAGTATAAAAACTTTTATACAACACAGCCTCATTCGGTTGTCCTCTCCCAACTACTTGGCCGTGAGGTCCAGTTCATTGACGATGTATGCGGTCCGGCAGCCCGTGAAAAGATCAGGTCTCTGAAAAATGGCGAAATATTATTGCTGGATAACGTACGTTTTGTGTCAGAAGAACAGACATTGTTCGAATTGAAACTTTGCCTGACCCATGAGCAGCAGGCGCAAACCCAGCTTGTGCAAAAACTGGCGCCTCTGGCAGACCTCTATGTTTGTGACGCCTTCGCGGCTGCTCACAGGGACCAGCCGTCATTATGCGGATTTGAACAGGTGCTTCCTTCTGCAATGGGAAGGCTGTTTGAAAAAGAGTACTGTGTCATTTCTGAACTGATGGAGAATCCTGCCCATCCATGTACCTTTGTGCTTGGCGGAGCCAAGATTTCAGATGCATTTATGATGATGGAAACCGTTATGTCAAAAGGTGTTGCAGATACGGTACTCACAGGGGGACTGGTGGCAAATATTATGCTTGCTGCAATGAATGAGGAAATTGGTTCAGGCAGCATGGAATTTATCCTGAAGTCCAACTACGGTGAGTATATTGAAAAAGCAAAGGAATTGTATCTTAAGTATCCCGGAATAATTAAGGTTCCTAATGATCTTGCCTATGTGAAAGACGGAAAAAGATGCGAAGCTGTAGTAGGCAATGTTCCGGAGGATATTACTGCCACCGATATAGGAAGCGCTACTGCAAAACTATATTCAAATATTATAAAAGAATCCAGGACCGTGTTTATCAATGGCCCCATGGGTATCTTTGAGGCTGAGGAAACTGAATTGGGAACAAAAACTGTATGGAATGCTCTCGGTGAAACCGAAGCCTATACAGTTGTAGGCGGAGGAGACAGTATCACTGCCACAAATAAATACGGACTGACAGAAAAAATGTCATACATCTGCACAGGCGGAGGAGCTTTAATACGATTCCTTACCGGTGAGGAACTGCCTGTTGTCAAGGCGCTCAGACACGCAGCAGAGAAGTTTAAATAATGCAGCGGCAGCCTTTTACCAAGAATCGGAAAGACAGTTGCCGAGGCAGTTTCCGAAGCTGCCAGAAAGAGCATGGGTAACGCATATTTAACATATATGATTTGAGGTAAGAAACAGTGAACATACAACTTGGCTATGGATATGAAAAATTAAATGTTTTTCTGCCGGAAGAACAGGTTATAGCCGTATTGAAGCCCAATAGTGTCCAGGTGGAATTAACGGGTGAAGAGTTTTCTTTGTTTCAGAATTTCCTGCAGACTTTGTAAGGAAAATGCATCTTGAGCCGTTTGAAAGGATTGAGAATGCAATAGATGCGGCCTTAAAAGAAAAAGGCGCCAATGCATCAATTATTGCTATGCCTTATGGCGGCTCTACACTGCCTGTAATGTGTTAAATGATTACTGTAACAATTCTCAGGCGTATGAGACACATCCTCTTGTAATAAATAGAGTCCAACTTACTCCCCAGGTACTGTGTGATTATTTATCATACAGACCATGCGGAAAGCAACCGTCCCCTGTATTTGTTACAGGGGATGGTTTTTTCCGGGATATTGACAACAGAATAATTATAAAGTACAAGCATAACTTTAATAATAAGGGGTATAGCCTTCCGTTTTACGACATATAGTAGTATCGGGACATCAAGCCGTAAAGGCGCTGTGCGGGAGGCATGCGCATGAGACATTACATAGAAGAGCGCGCCTTGGAGCTTGGCAGCTTCATTATTGAAAACAGGTCTACAGTCCGGGCGGCTGCACAGAGTTTTGGGATTAGTAAAAGTACAGTCCATAAGGATGTTACAGAAAGACTCCCTAAGCTGGACCCGTTGATGGCAGGGCAGGTAAAGAGGATACTTGACGAAAACAAAGCGGAGCGTCATATCCGCGGGGGCGAAGCAACGAAGATGAAATATAGCAGAGATGGCAGAAATAGCAGAAAAGTCGGTTAAAAAACCGGCTTTTTGCATATTTTGATAAAATTGCTGAATAATTCTTATTGCCTATTGAAACAAGGGAAATATATTGGTAAGATTAAAATTGTGTACAATAGTTAAAAAAAGGAGTTGTAGGATTTGGGTCTCGGATTGGATATTGGCATTGATTTGGGAACAGCATCAGTCCTTGTTTATGTTAAGGGCAAGGGCATAGTCCTCAGGGAACCCTCTGTTGTGGCTATAGACAAAAATACCGACAAAATTCTCGCTGTTGGCGAAGAGGCCCGCAAGATGCTGGGTAGGACTCCGGGCAATATAGTTTCTATCAGACCTCTGCGTGACGGAGTAATTTCGGATTATCATGTAACAGAAAAAATGCTCAGGCATTTTTTGAATAAAGTATATGCAAAAAGCTTTTTCAGACTCTTTAAACCCCGTGTGATGATTTGCGTTCCTTCCGGTGTTACCGAGGTTGAAAAAAGAGCGGTTGAAGATGCCGCAATTCAGGCTGGAGCCAGAAAAACTTACCTTATAGAAGAGCCCATTGCTGCGGCAATCGGGGCCGGAATAGATATTACCAAAGCCTGCGGAAGCATGGTTGTAGATATCGGAGGCGGAACTACCGATATTGCTGTAATATCACTGGGAGGTACAGTTGTAAGCTCTTCAATAAAAGTTGCCGGCGATAAATTTGACGAAGCCATCATTCGCTACATGAGGAAAAAGCATAATGTGATGATAGGTGAGAGAACTGCCGAAGACCTTAAAATAAATATAGGTACCGTTTTCCCCAGACCTGCTGAAGTGAGTATGGAAGTAAGGGGAAGAAATCTGGTTTCCGGTCTTCCCAAGACAATTACCATAACTTCCACCGAATGCATGGAAGCTCTGGAAGAACCGGTGTCAAGCATTATTGAAGCTGTCCATTCTGTTCTTGAGAGAACACCGCCGGAACTTGCCGCTGATATTAGTGACAGAGGCATTGTTATGACAGGCGGAGGAAGTCTTGTCTACGGTATGGACAAGCTCATTCAGCAAAAAACAGGAATTAATGTAATAATTGCTGATGACGCAATTTCCTGTGTTGCTATTGGAACCGGCAAAACCCTGGACCATCTTGATTTGCTGAAAGGTTCCAAAATGAACGAAGACCCAAGATATGTAATTTAATAATTGAATATTGGGAACTCCTGACAATAGATCTTGGTTTTTGCCTGGGTATTAACAGTTCGGTTACTGTTAATATGCCTGCGCTGAGAGATAGCAGGCAGGGGGGGAAAAGGGACTGTCTCAGTCGAGGCAGTCTCTTTTTTGTGTTTTTGCTTTCTTCGGAACTGCCGGATGATATAACGCTATCGCATGCTTTTTCGCGGCTTAATCCTGAATATGTAGTGGAACCGCTTTCTGCTGAAATAAAATCTCTTTTTGCTAATGTATTGCGAATTTAAAGCCGATATATAAGTTTGAGAAATAAGTTTAAAAGGAGCCGGTTCAATGATAAGAGGTCTTTATACATCCGGATACAGTATGTTGACACTCAACAGAAAAATGGATACAGTGGCCAATAATATAGCAAATGTCAATACGTACGGTTTCAAGAAGGATGTCGTAGTATTTGAAGAGTTTTCGGATGTGTTGGCAAGCCGCTTTTTTGATACTGGGAACATACCTTCCGGAAGACCAGCTCCAATAGGTAATATGGCACTTTACAATGATATTGCTGAAATACACACCGATTACACTCAGGGCACCCTTGAGCAGACCGGCCTTAACACTGATGTGGCAATTAACGGGGATGACGGGGCGTTTTTCTGTGTAGCTGTACCCGACGGTAACGGCAATTTCCGTGAATATTACACCCGGGACGGATCTTTCAAACTGGATGCAGAGGGAAGACTTGTCACCAGAGACGGATACATGGTTATGGGAAACAACGGTGCCATTGTACTGGAAGGCTCAAACTTCATAATTAGCGAAACCGGTGCGATAATTCAAAACGATGTTACAGTTGATACATTGAGAATCAGAAAATTCGAGAACCCCGAATCTTTGCGTAAATACGGCATGAATTTACTCACTGCCACCGACGAGAGTACCGACGGGGAATTTGAAGGCACTTTGCAGAACGGATTTCTTGAATGCTCAAATGTCAATACGGTAAGTGAAATGGTGGATATGATAACAGTAATCAGAGCCTATGAATCCAACCAGAAAATGATTCAATATCAGGATTCAACTTTGGAGAAAGCAGTAAACGATATTGGCAGATTATAAACCAATAAAAAATAACAGGATTAGAACAGGGACGTAAAAATCAGGACAGGATGTCGGATAAAAGAGGTAGAAAACTTATGATGAGATCTTTATGGACAGCCGCATCTGGAATGAAAGCAATGCAATTCAATGTTGACACAATTGCGAACAATCTCGCAAATGTAACTACAACCGCATTTAAAAAGGAAAAGGCTGAATTTGAGGATCTTTTATACGTCACCATGCAAAATGCATATATGGCAGAAAATGACCAAAGACCTGTTAACCTGCAGGTAGGTCACGGTGTTGTGGCAAGGGCTACTTCAAGGGACTTCAGTGCGGGAAATCTGGAGCAGACAGACAATAAATTTGATATGGCTATTATCGGAGAAGGCTTTTTCTCAATAAGAGGAGCCGACGGCAATACATACTATACAAGGGACGGAAGCTTTAAGATTTCCATGACTGAAAACGGAAAAATGCTGGCTAATTCAAAAGGTTATCCTGTTCTTGACCAGGACGGGCTGGAGATTTACCTGGACCAGGATGCGGCCAACTATGCAATCCAGCCTACCGGAGAAATTACATACAAGGATCCTGAAACAGGGGTATCCTTACCAACCGGACAATTTATTGGTATATTCAAATTTGAAAATCCAATGGCTCTGGAAGCTGTAGGCGGAAACATGTACAGAAGCAACGCAGCTACCGGAGAGCCTCTTATGAACATTGATTCTGAGGAACCAAGCACTATCAGAACCGGGTTTCTGGAAGCTTCCAATGTACAGGTGGTTGAAGAAATGGTCAAGCTCATAACCGCCCAGAGAGCTTATGAACTTAACTCAAAAGCCATTACCACCTCAGACGAAATGCTTCAGACAGCAAATAATATTAGAAGATAAGGTTTAGGATTATATCCGGGGAATTAGTATGAAAATAGATGGTTTTGGACAGGTTAATCCTGTAGATACCCTGAAAACTTCAAAAATGGGGTCAGAAGCAACTGAATTTGAGAATATACTTAAAAAGGCCTATGACGACGGAGACAAGAAAAAGCTGAAAGAAGCCTGTGACCAGTTTGAATCCATTATGCTGCAAATGATGTACAAGCAAATGAAGGCCACTGTCCCGGAAGGTGGTTTCATTGAAAAAAGCAGCGCCCGGAGCATCTTCGAGGACATGCTGGATGAAACCATGATGGAGCAGGCCAGCAAAAGAGGAATGGGTCTTTCCGATATGTTGTATAAACAACTTAGCGCAAAACTTGACAGGATTTATAAAACCCAGACCGATGAAGATGGCTCAGACACTCCGGTGACTGAAACTGATGGAGCGGAACCCAGTGAAGAATAAATGGATAATATTATTCTTTATTATACTTTCTGTATCAATTCTATGGATATTTGGCCCTGATGCGGATGAAAATACTGCGGACGGGCATTTGTCTTTTAATGGGCAGAATACCGCTGTACCTGCCCCTTCATCTTTGGCACCTTCCGAAAAACCTCTCTATAATTATTTTAAGGTAGAGGAACATGAGTCAGGTTTTGATCTTATTATGCATGTTATAGAACTTGACCTTTCCAATCCCCTGCTTGAAATAAGGCCGGTGAGTTCCCACACAACACTGTTTGGATATGAGTATCTGAGTAAGATAAATGAAAAATGGGATGCCAGGGTTTCTATAAATGGCGGATTCTCGCATACTGACGGGCTTTTGGGTGGAATGTATGCCATAGAAAATGAATTATATGTTCCCGCTACAGGAATGTATCCTGTTCTGTTCAAGGAAAATGACAAAGTTTTTATCAAAGACGCATCAACCAGGGTATGGATTGAAGGTTCTGTGAAACTTGAGAATTTCCATTTTAACAAATATCCCGATAGAGAAGGACTGTATGTTTTTACTCCGGCCTATGGTTCACAGAACAGGGTAAGACAACCTCATCTTAATATTGTTGTCTCAGGGGGAGAGGTCAGAGGAAGCTTAATTAGTCATGACTCCTGTGAAATACCCAGGGATGGTTTTTTGATAAGTGCTATCGGGGAGAATTATAAAAAGAAATTGAAAGATATTGAAGCGGGAATGAATCTTAAAATTGTTTTTGAGACTAATTCCGATTCGGGCAAAATTGCCGGTTTCGACTGGGCATACGAATGCGGGAGCTGGATTTTGAAAGATGGAGAGACAGTGGTTCCGGACTTTGACACCTGGGTTGGTACACTTAATGTCCGGACCCCCAGAACTGCTGTTGGATTAAAGGACGACGGAAAAATGGTCTTTGTGGTGGCAGACGGCCGCCAGAAAGGCTTGAGTGATGGCCTTACGGGTCGTGAACTTGCCGAGAGGCTTCAAAAGATGGATGTAAAAGACGCGGTATTTCTGGATGGAGGGGCTTCCTCCGAGCTGATTATAGACGGGGAAATTATAAACAGCCCGTCAGCCGGCCGGGAGAGAATGTTGGCATCGGCTTTCATCATCAGGGAAAAGACCCAGTGAGAAGTGTAAAGTTTAAATGTCCATGTTGCTACTTTTATCTGGGGCAATAGCAGACAATCAGACTTTGAGACTTACAGCTTTCCTGAGCCGAGGACGTGAAAAGGCTAATTGTCTGAAACAGCTGTTGATGTACCGTCATATAGCACAATTTTCCGATACACGTTGAATAGTATAAGTTAAATGATTTATAATGATATACAATAGCTCGAAAAACAGAAGGAGAGATAAACTTTTATGGCAAAGCACGGATTTCCCAGAGGTATGGGGATGGGCGGAAATTTAAACAACCTTATGAAGCAGGCCCAGAAAATGCAGGAGCAAATGCTGAAGGCTCAGGAAGAGCTTGCTGAAAAGACAGTGGAAGCCACAGTCGGTGGCGGGGCTGTAACAGTAGTAGCCACCGGTGCAAAAGAAATAAAAGAAATTCGTATTTCCAAAGAAGCAGTTGATCCCGATGATGTGGAGACATTGCAGGATCTTGTTCTTGCGGCTGTTAATGAGGCTTTGAGACAGGCCGATGAACTTGCTAAAAATATGATGGGTGGCCTTACCGGAGGCTTAGGCAATATCCCGGGACTATTCTAAGTTATGGATCAATTTGCATTACCAGTACAAAAACTAATTGAAGAATTTGAAAAGCTGCCGGGCATTGGTCGAAAGACAGCCCAGCGGCTTGCTTTTCATGTCCTGAATTTACCTGAAGAAAGGGTTACGGGGTTTGCAAAAGCACTTGTAGAGGCCAAGCGGAAGACAACCTCATGTTCTGTCTGCGGGAATCTTACCGATGTTGATCCATGCCGTATTTGCTCGTCAGCAAAACGTGACCACAGCGTTATCTGCGTTGTCCAGAGCGCGAGGGATGTGGCTGCAATGGAGAGAATCCGGGAGTTCAGAGGAGTGTACCATGTCCTTAACGGGCTCATTTCTCCACTGGATGGCACAGGGCCTGATGATATTAACATAAAGTCGCTTATAAAGCGTGTGGCTCATGAAAAAATAAAGGAAGTAATTCTTGCCACAAGCCCCACTGTAGAAGGGGAAGCAACCGCGGTATATATTTCAAAAATACTCAAGCCCATGGGCGTCAGAACCACAAGAATAGCCCAGGGGATTGCGGTCGGCGGTGACCTTGAATACGCAGACGAGATAACACTGTACAAATCCCTGGAAGGCAGAAGGGAAATATAGTTTTGTTATGTAATCTGTCTGTTTACACATCTTTCAATCATAGGATTTAGCAGGAAACCACAGGGAAAAGGAAAAAGAATTGCCTTGGAACTATGGTTTTTTATTATATTACCGATGTTATTTACGTATGTTAATGTGATAATTGAAATTAAGGAGCTGATTCTATGGCAAAAAGAATAAGGGTTAAACCGAGTAAGCCGATGTCACTAATGGGCATGATTGTTGGTATTATTTTTGTGCTGATTGGATTAATCGCAGTGATTCCCAATTTCGGCATATTCGGTATATTCTGGACCACTATAGCCATTGGTGTCACAGGATATCAAGCCTACAACTTTTTTGGTGAAAAAGGCATTTCCTCATGGGAGATAGACATAGACAACGGTTACAATGAAGAGAAGAATATTACGACAACAACTGCAAACAGTGATTTTGAATCAAGGCTTAGAAAACTGAACAGACTTAAGGAAGATGGTTTGATAACTGAAGAAGAATTCCTGAAAAAGCGTGAGGAAATTATGCGGGAAAAGTGGTAGAAAGAGACAAAATCAGAGTTATAATGGGCATACCGGCACTGAAACGTGATATAATGAAACTAAAATAAATAATGAGGTTTTTTCTATGAAAGTCAGAAAGGCAATTATTCCGGCAGCCGGATTAGGCACACGTTTTCTTCCTGCGACCAAGGCACAGCCAAAAGAAATGCTGCCCATAGTTGATAAACCCACAATTCAGTACATTATAGAAGAGGCAATCGCCTCGGGCATTGAGAGCATACTTATTATTACAGGACGCGGAAAGCGCGCCATTGAAGACCATTTTGACAGATCCCTCGAACTTGAGGATGAATTGAGGAAAAAGAATAAAGAAGAGCTTCTGTCTCAAATCCAACAGATCGCTGACCTTGCAGACATCCATTACATCCGCCAGAAAGAAGCAAAGGGTCTTGGACACGCGATTTACTGTGCCCGCAACTTTATCGGCAACGAACCGTTTGCTATTCTTCTTGGTGACGACATCGTAGATTCTGAAAAACCCTGTCTCAAACAGATGATGGAGGTCTATTCCGAGTACAAAACATCCATTTTGGGCGTGCAACATGTAAGTATGGAAGATGTGGAAAAGTACGGGATTGTCGCAGGCAGACAAGTTGACGACCGTGTTTTCAAGGTAAACACCCTTGTTGAGAAGCCCGAAAAAGACAAGGCTCCTTCCAATCTTGCCATACTGGGAAGGTATATTGTTACTCCGAGGCTGTTTGATTTCCTTGAAAAAGCGACACCCGGAGTAAACGGAGAGATTCAGTTGACCGATTCACTATGCGATCTGGCAAAAGTGGAACCCATGTATGCCTATGATTTCATTGGCAAAAGGTATGACGTGGGCAACAAAATCGGTTTTTTGCAGGCGACAGTAGAATTCGCACTAAAGAGAGAAGACCTTAAATCTGAATTTCAGGAATATCTTAAAGACATAGTCAGGAGCTTTGAATAACAAAGGGTTTATAAAGATAAAAGACAAGGACAAAAACGAGGTTCAGATAAAAAAGAAAGCAAAGAAAAAGTGCTCCGGATAAATAATGACTTTGAAAAAAAGTACTTTTATAAAGAAAATTATAAATTAAAAAAGGCAACGCCAAACTAAGCGTTGCCTTTTATTATCTGTCACAATTTTAATCCAGGAGTTTGAGTCCTTCTGATTTAAAGCCCTCAGAATCTTGCAAAGAACTCAACTGCGTTTTCTTTAACTATAAGTTTCCCGTACTCGTTAAGGTAGCCTTCAAAGAAGTCCACATTCTGCATCCTGTCTGCATATTCGCTCATTATTCCATAGAAGCGGCTTTCATTTTTGATGTTGCCTTCTATGGAGGAGAGTATAAGGTAATAGGTACCTTCATGGTTTATGACCCTGCTTCTGCCCGTGTAAAGAGGCGCTATCTGAGCGCAAAGCGCACACAGCTCATCGAAGCCCTCGATGGCGTATATAAGCATTGTGGAGCAGATTGATGCAGTCTTTTTCTTTGAAACAAGCTCCTTTCTCCTGTATCTGTTTTTGATGAACTTATGGATGGATTCAAAATCGTTCTCTTCGTCAACCCGGGTGATGGTGATAACAAAACCATGATCCACATCAGAAACAGCTTCTATGCAAAGCTGGGACTCATGTGCATCAAAACCCAGCTCGAGTTCGGCCTGCTCCATAAGATCCCAAAACAGTTCCTGGGTCTCAGGGGAATTATAGTTAAAGGTATCCAGATCTATGTCACGCTCTTCAAGATCGTCATAGGATACGAATATTCTTATTTTATTTTCGCCCACTCTTTCAATTCTCATTTTTATAGTCCCTTTTCTTTAAATTCCGTGTAAACGGATGAAAATCAAGTTATTGGCTTAATTACCAGTCTTAACTGGACAATCTGCCATTATCTTGATATATATTATACTTATAGTATCGTCAAAAGAGAAGTAACAAATTATGCATTTATATTATATTCATGTACCAAAATAAGTTGTATGATTATAAAGTTATAAACTTTATATATTCCATACCGACTTTTGTAAGTGTATAATTTAATTGTATTTTTATTTTTATATTACATATTATATTTACCCAATTTCCCGACGGAAATAATTTACGTTTGAGGTTGCTATGTTAAAACTTGTATTGGCATCGGAATCACCGCGCAGAATAGAGTTGCTGAAACAGATAGGGATTGATTTTGACATAATACCGGCAAACATAGACGAAAGCCCGAAAGAATTTGCTGAAGCCGGGAAATACGCAATGGAGATGTCCCGGAGAAAAGCTCTGTCTGTTGCAGAAGATATTCGCACGAAAGTTTCCGGCGGGACATTGGTGCTCGGCGCAGATACGATAGTAGCCGTGGATGGCCTAATTCTTGGCAAGCCGGCTGATAGCGCTGATGCAGAACATATGTTAAAATTACTTGAAAACAAATGGCATGAGGTAATAACGGGAATTACCCTGGTTCAGACTTCAAATTTGGAAATAATATCGGATATGGAAGTAACCCGGGTAAAATTCTCAGCCTATCCCGAAGGGTTTCTTGCCCGCTATATAGCATCAGGGGAGCCTTTTGACAAAGCAGGGGGATATGGGATCCAGGGCCTGGGAAGCCTCATGGTGGAACGGATTGAAGGATGCTACTTCAATGTAATGGGGCTGCCACTTTTCAGGCTCTCAAGAATACTGGAGAGACAGGGACATGAGGTTTTATCCTGGATGAAAGCATTAGATATATAATTTTTGACATAATACAGAACGAAAGAAAACTTGATAAGGAGAGAAATAAAAACATGGCACTTTTTTCAAAAGAAATTGGAATTGATCTTGGTACAGCAAATACACTGGTTTATCTTAAGGGGAAGGGTATAATACTGCGTGAGCCATCAGTTGTGGCTGTCAATAACAGTACCGGACAGATTTTGGCGGTAGGTCTTGAAGCAAAGGAAATGATCGGCAGGACCCCGGGCAACATTACTGCAATTCGCCCGTTGAAAGATGGTGTTATTGCCGATTTCGAGACAACTCAGGGTATGCTTAAATACTTTATTAAGAAGGCCATCGGCAACAATCCTTTTGTTCGCCCAAGGGTTATTATATGTGTTCCTTCAGGGGTCACTGAAGTTGAAAAAAGAGCTGTTGTGGATTCTGCAATATCTGCCGGAGCAAAAGAAGCATATCTCATTGAAGAGCCCATGGCCTCTGCAATAGGCGGCGGCCTTCCTGTTGCTGAGCCTTCAGGAAGCATGGTGGTTGATATAGGCGGCGGAACAAGCGAAGTTGCCGTTATTTCACTGGGCGGTATTGTTGTAAGCCGCTCTCTCAGAATTGGCGGAGACGAATTCGACGAAGCAATAATTTCATATATTAAAAAAGAATACAATTTGATGATAGGTGAAAGAACTGCCGAAGCCATCAAGCTCAAGATAGGTTCCGCATACCCGCTTGAGGAGGAGGAAACCTACAATGTAAGCGGTCGTGACCTTGTCACAGGGCTTCCGAAGGAACTTGCAATTTCCAGCATGGAAATTCGCGAAGCATTAAAGGAACCTGTATGCGCAGTAATTGACTCCATAAAGCTCACCCTTGAGAAGACGCCACCTGAACTTGCGTCAGATATTATGGAACGCGGAATTATGCTGGCAGGCGGCGGTGCTTTCTTAAAGGGACTGGACAAACTTATCAGTGAGGAGACCGGAATACCTGTATTTATGGCGGAACATCCCCTGGACTGTGTCGCATTGGGCACAGGTAAAGTGCTGGAGGAGCTCGACACTTTAAGTACAGTGCTTCTGACTTCAAGAAGAAAGTAAGAGGAGGATTCTTTTTTTGAGAAGGATCTTTACCAACAAGATTTTTGTGTTTTCATTGATCGTTGTACTTCTTCTTACTCTGGCTGCTGTGTCCTACAATGAAAAGAATGGTGTCAACGTCATTAGCAATATAATAAGCATACCGGCTGTTCCTTTCCAGAAGGCAGTTACTTTCATGGATGAAAAAATCAGCGATTTCTTTGGCTATTTTGAAGATATCAAAAAGACCAAGGCTGAGAATGAAGAACTCAGACAGAGAATAAACGAGCTTGAACAGGAAATTCTGGATATAGAAAAACTTAAAAAGGAAAACAGGGAACTCAGGGATGTATTAAACTATAAGAATCAATATGAAGAATACGAGTTCCTGGGTTCAAGCATTATTGCCAAAGACCCGGGCAACTGGTTTGATGTATTTACAATCGACAGGGGAAGCAAGGACCAAATAACAGTGGACTCCCCTGTTGTTACTGCTTATGGACTTGTTGGAAGAATATCAAAAATTGACGCCTTTTCTTCCAAAGTCGTATCTATTATTGACATGGACAGTACTGTAAGTGCCCGTCTCTCTAAATCCAGGGATCTGATTGTTGTCAGAGGTGACTTGGAACTTAGAAACCAGGGACAATGCAGGGCCGATTACATACCACCCGATGCTGATGTGCAGCCGGGGGATACGGTTGAGACTTCAGGCATTGGAGGCATTTTCCCGAAAGGCATAGTCATCGGCAAAGTAGTAAAAGTTGTCAAGAATGAAGGACAGTACGATTCATATGCTATTATTGAACCGGTGGTAGACTTTAAGAGGCTGGAGGAAGTTATAGTACTGAAAAAGAAATAAGAGAGGAAAAATGAAGTACCGAATATTAGCAACTTCTGTCCTGGTACTGGTGGTTGCGTTTTTACAAAGCACTATTTGCGAATACATAGAATTTTTGTCCATAAGGCCCAATCTTTTTATTGTAATGTTGGTTATTGTCGCTTTGCTGCGAAATCCGGTTGAAAGTGCCGTAATGGGCGTCCTGTTAGGTCTTTCGTTTGACATTCTTATGGGTAAATCGCTGGGCTGGTATGGGCTTTTGTTTTTTTTGATATCAATCCCCATTTCATCGGTGAATGAAAAAATATACAGGGAAAAGTTTTTGGTTTTATTTGCCTTTACTTTTTTAAGTACATTAATTATTGAACTTATGTTTTATTTGATTATCTTTTTGTTTAAAGACTACGGCAACCTGCCCTATGTTTTTTCAAGGATTGTACTGCCGGAATCAATATATAACAGCATACTTGTATTGCCGCTGTTTGGGCCTATCTCCAAAGCATATACCTTAATTGACAGTTTCGACAGAAGGAGGAACAGGTTATCAGCATGAATCACAATCGCGAAGAAAAAAAACATGAAGGCCTGGACCGCTTTATTATTCTGGCGATATTCATAATTATTGTTACTGTTACATTAATCTATAATCTTGCGAAAATTCAGATTGTAAACGGACAAAAGTACAAAGAAGAGTCTGTCTACAGACTTTCTGCCACCGGTAATATCTACCCCAAGAGAGGGGATATTTACGACAGAAATGGCGTGCCCATAGCAGGAAGCCGTATGGGTTTCTGTGCCCAGTATGTTGATATTAAAATGCCTTCAGAGGAAAAGAACCGTATGCTTCTGGAAATCATCAAGGTTCTTGAGAAGGATAACAAGACTGTAAAAAGCAGACTGGACAATTATCTGAGCTTTGATCCCATACGCTTCAAGGTTGAAGACAGGACGGATTTTATTAATTCCATAGTTAAGACAAAAGAAGACGCAAAATATATCATTACTGCCGAACAGGCTTTTAAGTACCTCAGGGAAAAAACATACGAGATTGCTTCTACATATACCGATGAAGAAGCATATAAAATCATGAGGCTCCGCTATGAAATACAGATTAGCCAGCCTCGGATCAACAATCCCCTGACATTGGCCGAGGATATTTCGGTAGAAATCATGTCCGAGCTTGAAGAGAGAAGCAGCGAACTAAAAGGGGTATCAACTTTTGTTAAGCCTTACAGGGAATATTATGAGGCAGCCAGATACCTGCCCCATGTTTTGGGGTATGTCGGCTCCATAACTGCTGAAGAGCTTGAAAGTTTCAATGCGGAACTTGAAAAAGAGGAAGGCTCGGTTCCTTATTCCCCCCATGACATAGTGGGCAAAATGGGTATTGAACGCGCGGCTGAAAGACTTTTAAGAGGTGTTCCGGGCAAGACCTTCCTGGAAGTCGATGAAAACGGAAAGACTACCAAATCCTATCTGGAACGGCCTGCGTCACCTGGTCAGGATATTTACCTCACTATTGACCTTGAACTCCAGAAAGTCGCACTCAAAGCTCTTAAAGATAATATTGAACTTATCAGAAAAAATCCCAACAAGAACAAGAAAAACTTCGGTGATGCCGATGCAGGCGCTGTTGTTGTCCAGAATGTAAATACCGGCGAAATACTGGCAATGGTTAGTTACCCGGATTTTGACCCCTTTGTGTTCCTGGAGAATGATTATGAGAAAATCATGTCCCTATGGAATGATGCAAAGGCTCCCATGGTAAACCGTGCGACCTCGGGAAGATATGCGCCGGGTTCAACTTACAAGCCCCTTGTCGCCGTGGCGGCGCTGGAAAGCGGTAAAATAACTCCCAATACAAGAATAAACTGCCCTTATAAAGAGGAAATAGGAAACATGATGTTTACCAATCTGGAAGGGAACCAGGGGAGAATCAATCTTGAAAAAGCCCTCGAAACCTCCAGTAATATGTACTTCTATAAAGTTGGCGTTCAGACGGGTATAGACAATATCGTAAAATGGGCGAAAATTTTCGGATTCGGAAAACACACAGGAATAGAGATTGGGGAGGCCGAAGGGTCTATTGCCTCCAAGGAATATAAAAAGAAATATATTGGTGAGGACTGGTATCCGGCAAATACGGCAATGGCTTCCATCGGGCAGCTGTATAATGCGTTCACACCCATTCAGTTATCTAACTATATAAGTATAATCGCCAATGATGGAAAGAAGTATACCCCGCATCTTATCAAGATGGCCATTGACGACAACGGCACAATCTCTTATGAGCCGTCAACTGAATTTGAACAAATACCTGCAAGTAAATCAACCTTTGCGGCCGTAAAACGCGGTATGCAGGCCGTTGTCAATGCAACTGACGGTACCGCCGCCAATGTTTTCAAGGATTTTCCCTTTAAGGTTGCCGGTAAGACCGGAACTTCCGAAACAGGATATGAGGCAACATCCTCATCCAACGGATTGTTTGTGTGCTATGCGCCCTATGACAAGCCGGAAATCGCGGTTGTTGTTGTGGTTGAGCACGGAGTATGGGGATCCTATACCGCACCTATAGCCAGGGAAATCATGCTTGAATATTTCAGGCTGAATGAAAAGAGAGAAAACAAGCAGGCTACTGACAAAGAAGCTGTTGAAATTATATGGTAATCGGAGGGGAGTTATCTCAATGGAACAGGAGATAAAAGGAATTGTCTTTAAAGGCAATTCGGAAGGACTCATAATAGTTATTCCTGAAAATTACGATTTTGAACAGGCACTCGAAGAAATTGAGCGCAAAGTAACAAGTGCATCAAGATTTTTCAAAGGCGCAAGAATGAAAGTCGCCTACAGGGGCCAAAAACTCACCCCTGAACAGGAAGAGGCTGTGAAAGCCATATTGGATGAGAAAAGCGGAGCCATTATTGAGAGCTTTGCAAGGGATGAAGAACCTGTAAGGGAGCACATCTCCCACCAGAACAATAATACCCACAAAGTGCCTGTCAGAGGCCCGTTTTTTACCGGGATCGATGAAGGAAGCTGCAAATTCATCCGAAGCACGGTCAGAAATGGGGTCCGGATTGAATATAACGGCAATGTTGTAGTCCTTGGAGATGTAAACCCCGGAGCTGAAATAGTAGCTTCCGGAAATGTTATCGTGCTCGGAATCTTAAGGGGTATGGTCCATGCGGGTGCGGACGGAAATAAAGATGCTTTTATATACGCCCTTAACCTGAAACCTACCCAGATTCGTATTGCTGAGGCCATTGCCCGTATGCCTGAAGATGAAGAATCGGCCCATGGCATCTGTCCCGAGATGGCAACCGTAAAAGATGGGGTTATTATTGTGGAACAGATGTAAATGGAGGCGCTGGATAAATTAACCCAAACGGGCTATTTTATACTGTCACGTTGACTTTTAGCATGAAAAAAGATATATTTACATTAAGACAGAGTATCGGAGGAACGTTGTATATGGGAGAGGTTATTGTAATCACATCCGGTAAGGGTGGAGTGGGTAAAACCACTACAACTGCCAATATCGGTACAGGTCTGGCTGTTTCAGGCAAAAAGGTAGTTTTGGTAGATACAGATATTGGATTGCGCAATCTGGATGTTGTAATGGGTCTTGAAAACAGGATTGTATATGACCTTGTTGACGTTGTTGAAAAGACATGCAGATTAAAGCAAGCTTTAATCAAGGACAAGCGTTATGATGGATTATATCTTCTTCCTGCCGCACAGACAAGGGATAAGAATTCGGTAAAACCCGAACAGATGATTGAACTTTGTGATGAGTTAAGGCAGGAATTTGATTACATAATTATAGATTGCCCGGCAGGTATTGAACAGGGCTTTAAAAACGCCATAGCAGGCGCCGACAGGGCAATTGTTGTAACCACTCCTGAAGTATCAGCTGTTCGTGATGCTGACAGAATTATCGGACTTTTGGAGTCCCAGGAGATCAGAAATCCTCGCCTTATAGTCAACCGTGTAAGAGCGGATATGGTTAAACGCGGGGATATGATGAGCATTGAGGATATTGTTGACATCCTGGCAATCGGACTTATCGGTGTAGTACCCGATGATGAGCAGATTATTATTTCCACCAACAAAGGTGAACCGGCTGTAACAGATAACAAGAGTATGGCCGGACAAGCATACAGAAATATAACCAAGAGGATTATGGGTGAGGACGTTCCCCTTATGGACTTAAACACTTCAGACGGGTTCCTATCAAAAATGAAGAGATTATTCGGAATTAAACCGGCTTAAGGAGGAATTATAATGATTGATTTGTTTAAACTGTTACTGGGAAAAAAAGAATCCTCCAAAGATGTGGCAAAAGAACGTCTGAAATTAGTGCTTATACATGACAGATCAAATGTGTCACCCCAGTTCCTTGAAATGGTTAAGAGCGAAATTATTAAAGTCATCCAAAACTACATGGAAATTGATGAAGATTCACTTGATATACAACTTACCCGAACAAGCAGCGAAGATGGAGAACGCGTAGTTCCTGCCTTGGTTGCAAACATACCTATCAAAGGTATGAAGAATGCCGGCAGATGATCAGGTGCGGAGGATATTTATGAACATAGCTCTTATTGCCCACGACAGAAAAAAAGAACTTATGGAGGCCTTTTGCATAGCCTACAAGTTTATTCTGTCCAAACACAAACTCTATGCTACGGGGGCTACCGGCGCAATTGTATCTGAAGCGACTAATCTGGACGTATTCACTCTGGATTACGGGAAATTGGGCGAAGAACAGATTATTGCGCGGACAGCATACAATGAAATGGATCTGGTTATTTACTTTGCCGATCCGGACGAACTGCATAGATGTGGGTTGAATGAGCTTCTTGCCTTGTGCGACAATAACAATATTCCTATTGCAACCAACCTGGCTACTGCTGAAATCTTGATCAACGGCTTGCAGAGAGGAGATTTCGACTGGCGCGAGCTTTTGACAAACAGAATATGAAATTAAATAACAATACTGATATTACAGACTGCCGTACAAATCACTGTACGGCAGTTTTTGTTTTATATTTATACATATCGGCCCCTGTCTGTCTCATATTATTCTAAGAGAAGAATATACAGGGAGATGAGCACCATGGGAGTAGCAGATGCTGAAAACATGGCAATGTATAAAAGCTACATACAAAGACGCAGGGTAGGCCAGAGTTCCCCGGAACAGGTATATGAATCAAAGAGTGTTATTGAAAGTTCAGGTAATACTGAGGACAAAGGGGACGGCAAAAAGAGCAGCTTAATCAGCGATGTTGATTTGAGCAATATAGATGAGTATTTCAGACAAAATGATGAAAGAGACAAATCCGGGAGCACTTTTAATGTCTTCGGAGATGGTATGGTAAGCCCGGTAAACGAAACAGACAGTGAAACTTCAATCAGCGACCTGTTGAAAGAAGACAGCAGCTCATCCTGGTATGCCGGAACAAATACATATAATACAGGAAGACAACTTACATCGGAGGGAAGGCCATATTTGCCCCCATACCGGAAGCTGTACGGGGACAAAAAAAGATCCACAAAAAACTCAAGGCCGATATTTGCCGGATTCTCCACCTTCCGCAATCCATCGGGATACTCAGCTCAAACCGAGACCAACGGAGCCGAGCTTATTGCCATCAAGGTCATTAAACAGTGCCTGGCATGCTTCGCAATACTGGGGCTGGTGGTACTCCTGCAGCAGTTCAGCAGTATGGAAGGCGTACTTGAATTTATGAGGAGGCATATTGTAGATTCGCATATCGAACCTCGGACAGTTTTTGAAGGCGTAGAGAGCATAGTTGAGGCTTGCTCAAAACTTGTGGGGGGATCTCCCTGATAGAGATTATTGCAGCTTGCATTCCCGCCATAATCTGGCATGAGTGTTGCCATATTATTGCGGCACGGATTTTCAGGACCGACCTGTATTCTTTCAGACCTACACCCATAGGCATAAAAGCTCGACTTAAGAAGCTGCCCATGAGTTTCAAAAAGCAGGCGGTAATCTTTTTGGCAGGCCCGCTGGGGAATTTCCTGCTTGCCATTGTGCTTTATAATACCGACGGTTTTCTCCACAGACTTTTTGAAGCCAACCTGGCGATAGGATTGTATAATTTGTTACCTGTATACCCCCTGGACGGGAGCCAGGTTTTTATTATTACTTTTTATAAGCTTATCGGGAGCGCCCGTACCTTTAAAATAGCCAAAAAACTTTCAGTAATTATGAAAATTTGTCTTGTTGTAGCAGGCATTATCCAGATATTTGTCTTCTTCAATCCAAGTTTACTGATAGCCGCTTTGCTGCTTCCTACAACCAAACTTCTTGAGGAGACGGTGAGAATGATGAAGCTCGAGAATTTATTCAACAGAAAACAGAGAATACTAAAAAAACGTATTTACAATGTCAGGCATCTGGTAGCTCTGGATGAATGCACTCTTGGTGAAATCATGCAAAAACTCGACTACGACAGATTCCATATTATATATGTAATCGACAAGGAAATGAACCTTATAGGCCAGATAAGCGAGCATCAGATAATAAAGGCGGTACAGTCATGCGGGTCAACCGATAAAATATGCGATGTTTTTTTTCTGGGAAACTGACGGATTGGCTCACAATTACGGCAGATAAAGTTGTCACAGTGTTAAAGGGTATGATACAATCAAATCATACCTTAAGAAGAGGTGAGATTGATATACGATGGATATGTTCATTGAGAAAATAGTAAAAAGAAAAAAGAGTGCCGCAGATATTCTTCTTATTGCTCTTATTATTCTTGTATGCGTTGTAGCAAGCTATTTTCTGTTTCTCTATATACCGACATTTTCTTCATTATTTGTGGTATTATTGATTTATGCAGGCTACTATCTTATATCAATCAGAAATGTCGAGTTTGAATATGCTGTTACAAACGGGGACATTGATATTGACACTATAATAAACCAGAGAAAACGCAAGCGCCTGTTTAGCGGCAATGTCAAAGATTTTGAAGTAATGGCAAGGGTAAAATCAGATAAATATACAACCCATATCAGGGAATGCAAGAATGTAAAAGATTTCACTTCTCATGATGAAAAAGCAGATGTATGGTTTATTTATCTGAACCAGGGAGAACCTTCGGTGATACTCTTTGAACCTGATTCAAAAATGGTGGATACCTTATTCACCTTCGCTCCGAGGGTAGTCCATAGAAATTGATTTGGTTAGTAGTTTGAGAGGCGGCATCGGTGCGTTTGATGTTGCCTTTTTTGCATTTTCGATTAAAGTTTTTCATAAGAATATCGTATAGAAAGTAATTTCAGATACGTTTATAAAGTACAAACCAATTGACCAAACTGACAGATTCATTCTTTTCAAAATTTATCCAAAGTATGTTTCAGGCCATGGACGGGTATAGAGGTTAATCAATTGACAAATATGCCCGGATAAAGAGAAAGGTATTTCGTGAAGGGAGCAGCATGATCAGCAGGAAGTCTTACATACTGGCCATATTTCTTTTTTCATTATTGGTTGTTACGGGGGCTTACGTAATATACAAAGCAGAATTTGCGCCTAACAACAAAGTTGTTTCACCTTTTGACACTCCCGGTACCAGGCTGGTTATCGGCGAGTCCGAAATTGTCGCATCCAACCCGCCCATTTTTGAAGACGGGCAGATTTTCTTGCCTTTTGAAACAATCAAAGAATACATAGACCCGTATATCTGGTTTGATGAAGCCCTTCAGAAGGTTACCATAACCACAAAGGACCGGGTTATAAGAATGAAAACCGGAAGCCTTGAAGCTCTGGTCAACGAAAAACCGATGGACTTGAAATTTCCCGCTTCCGACAGAAATGGCGTCTTGTATCTTCCCATAGGTTTTTTACTGGATCTTTATAACCTAAACGCCCGCTATTCAGCGGTAAATGACGTTGTTATCCTGGATTTCCGCGATCGGGTCTATGAGATTGCTTTCCCGGTGGATTCCAGGACGGTGGTAAGAAAGGGCATGAGCATCAGAGAGCCCATTGTTAAAAAATATTATCCCGTTTCCGAAGAGAGTACTGAAGTTGAGAGAAATGCGGTTAACACACTTTTTGTTTTTGACGAGACTGAAGAATGGTACAGGGTGCGGGCCTATGACGGAGCCCTGGGCTACGTCAAAAAAGAGGAAGTAATTGTTACCGGTACCCACAAAGCCATTGAGACTCCTGATAAAGATGATCCCCCTGTTCTTACTGACCGGAAAATAAATCTTGTATGGGACATGACTTATTCAAAACACAATATTGAATTGTCAAAAGACACTACCCCGGGGATTGACGTAATATCCCCCACATGGTTTGAAATTGTGGACAGGGCGGGGACCATCAAAAACCGGGCTACTCCCGAGTACCTCAAACATGCCCATGATAACGGATGGCAGGTATGGGCATTATTTTCCAACAATTTTGGAGATATTGAGGGTACCAGCATAATCCTGAATAATTCCGACACCCGTCAGGAAATCATACGGAATATCCTGGCCTATGCGTCTTTATACAATCTTGATGGTATAAATATTGATTTTGAAAATATGTATAAAAAGGATAAGGATGCCTTCACCCAGTTTGTAAGGGAATTCTATCCCCTGGCAAAGGAGCAGGGGCTGATTGTATCGGTTGATGTTACCGTGCCTGACGGCAGCGATACCTGGTCCAAATGTTTCGACCGGAAGGCTCTTGGAGAAAGTGTGGATTTTGTATGCCTCATGACTTATGACCAGCACTGGGCGTCAAGCCCCAAGGCCGGCTCAACTGCCGAGCTTGTATGGGTGGAGGAGAACCTTCAGAAAACACTTACGGAAGTACCGGCAAACAAGCTGCTTTTGGGGGTGCCCCTTTATACGAGGCTGTGGACTTTTAACCCTGCGGAGAACAAGCTACAGTCCAGAGCCCTTAATATTACAAGCGCCTGGAAAACCGTAGAGGAGAGCGGTGCGGTTGTGGCCTGGAACGATATTTCAGGGCAATACCATGCCACATTTGAAAAGGACGGAATGAGCCACCAGCTGTGGATAGAAGATGCAAACGCCGTGAACATGAAGACCTCACTTATTCATAAATACAACCTGGCAGGAGCCTGTGTATGGGCAGCCAACTTTGCCGATGAGGATGTTTTCAGGATTTTTGAAAGAAACCTCAAAGAGGTTCGCAGCTTCGAGGAGTGGCAGCTTTACTACAGCCAGCCAGAGGCGAACAAGTAGATCGGGGAGTATTCAATTGCTATTGTTTACAATACTGTGATAGAATAATATAAGTTTGATTAATGGACAAAAAAGGACTGAACTATGGAAAAAATAAATAACATACCATCCAGCCCCTGGGATTTTTTCTTTTTGCCTGTCTGGGTTCACAGAAAGTTATCTGTCAGGTTTATGGGCTTAATACCTGCCATCTTTTTTGTTGGTTTTTTTGATATGGTTTTCTATGACAACATTTTGGAGATGGGGTATTTTACCGGTGAACCTTCTAAAATAATTTTCAGGTTTATTGTATTTTTGTTGTGCTCTTTTATTCTTGGGGCCGTTGATGTTATCTGCACAATGGTTCCCATAGCAGAGTTTGCAATCATGATAGGAAAAAGAAGTGAAAAATACGTCAGCAAGGCCATGCCTGTAATTCTGATGAAGTCATATGCTTTGTCCCATATTTTATTCATTGTTCCTACTGCGCTGTATGTATATTCGGGGATTGACTGGACAAGTGTGAGCCCGGCTTCTTCCTATGAGGTCAGAGTGCTGTTTTCAGTGGTGGTTACTCTGATGCTTTTGGTGCCCTATCTTCAGTTCGGAATTCTGTACAGAACCCTTAGCGTTAGGACCAAGCTTGAAAAGTTCTCAAAAGCTGTTCTTGTGCTCTCAGCATACTTCTGGATGCAGATAACCAGAGAAGTGACCTATTTTATCGGCGGAAATATGCATTCATTTATAAAAAGCCTTATATAATTTCCTTATTGTTTATATCTCCTGCTACTTCCTTTCCTTACTCTTGATATCCTTATGCAAAGCGGATATAATAAGATATGCCATCATTGGGAGCTATAATTTGTCCCGTTGGTCTAATGGATAAGACAATGGATTCCGGTTCCATTAATGTGGGTTCGATTCCTGCACGGGACGCCACTTGGAGTACAGGCTTAAGTTTGGCCTGTGCTTTTTACTATTCGGAGGTTTTCTGATGAACATTCGCTGCGGTATGGATATTATCGAAATTGACAGGGTCAATAAAGCACTTCTGAGGCACGGTAACAGTTTTATTGAAAGAGTTTTTACTCCGGAGGAGATATCTTTCTGCCAATCAAGGGGGAAAGCATCCCTCCAAAGTTTTGCCGCAAGATTCTGCGCAAAGGAGGCGGTTTCCAAAGCCCTTGGTACCGGCATAACCAAAGGAGTTTCCTTTAAGGATATAGAAATAGTTAATGATGAGAATGGAAAACCAATAGTCATACTCCATAACGAGGCTAAAGCCTGCTTTGAGAAAATGGGCGCCAGGTCCATCGATGTGAGCCTTACCCACTGCCGGCAATACGCTGCTGCCCAGGCAGTTATTCTTGTATAGAGGGGTGGAAATCCATGAGGGAACTTAAATTCATACACTGTGCAGATATTCACCTGAACGCCCCGTTTAAGGAAAACCGGAACGAAAACTATGCGGAGACAAGGCGCGGGGATATAAAAAATTCTTTTTTAAAAATCCTAAATAGAGTAAAAGACACTAATTCCGACCTTCTTCTTATCTCCGGGGATTTGTATGAACATCATTTCATTACAAGAAAAACCATGGATTGGCTTAATGCGGTTCTTTCACAGGTAAAAGTCCCTGTAATAATAATTCCCGGGAACCATGACCCGTATATTCAGAATTCCTGGTACAGGGCATGGGAATGGCCTGACAATGTACATATCCTTTCACCCGACAAACCTCATATTTTGCTTGAGGAATTGAAGGTGTCCATATATGGTATTGGTTTTTCTGCTTTCAGGGAGGACAAGCCTGATTTGTCAGTGGTTCCTGCTCCCCTGAAAGGATATTTCAATATTCTAATGCTGCACGGTACCCTTGACATGGATTTTACCGAACAGGCATATAAACCTGTTACCACCCAGGAACTTAAAGCTTTGAACTATGACTATTATGCCCTGGGGCACTTCCATAAAACCAAGATTATTGACAATATCGCAAACCCCGGAAGCCCTGAACCGCTGGGATTTGATGAGAAGGGTTCCCATGGCGCTTTCCTGGTAAGACTTTCAGAATCACAGGGAGAAGTAAAGGTGGAGTCCCATTTCTTTGAAACCGCATGCCGTGAATATTGCGAGAAAACCATTGATGTTTCGGGATGCAGAACTCTGGAAGAAATAAAGATAAGGATTTTAGAAGTTGTGGAAGGGCTAAACTACAATCGCCATCTTATTCGCGTTACATTGAAAGGCAGAACGGAGCTGTCCATTGATACAGAGTATCTTAAGGATATGTTTTCAGACTGGCTCTATTTTGATATACGAAATGAAAGTACAAAGGCTTTTGATATTGATTCGCTGTTAAAAAATCCTTCACTGAAGGGTGCCTTTGCAAGAGAGATGCTCATTAGGCTTGAAAGCCTTGAAAAGCTGCTTAAAAATGACCCTGAAAATGAGAACCTCAAGCGGGAAAAAGAGGTCTTGGATCTTGCGCTTACTTTCGGCCTTGAGGCCCTTGAGAACGGAAAGCTTGAAATATGGGGGGATTTCGGGCAATGAAGATAACCTTGCTGGATATTAAAGGGTTTGGAAAATTCAATAACCTCAACATAAAGCCATCAGAGGGATTCAATATTGTTTATGAAGATAACGAAGCCGGGAAAACCACTTTGCAGGCTTTTATCCGGGCTATGCTCTATGGGCTGAAGGGCGGAAGGAAGAGCAGGGACGGAAGTCTTCCTCCGCTTAAGCAATATAAACCCTGGAACGGAGACCAGTATTCCGGAATTCTTGAATACAGGCTTGATGATGGCTCGGGTTTCAGAATAGGCAGGAACTTTGACAAGGGGTCTGCCCATATATATGATGACCGTGCCAACGACATAACCAATGAGTTCCCCCACTGCAAGGAAACAGGGCCCAGATTTGCAGAGGAGCATCTGGGTGTTGACGAGGAATCTTTTGAACACAGTGTTTTCATACGGCAGATGCAATGCGCCATAGATAACGACGGGAGAAAAGTCCTGGTTGAGAAGTTGTCCAACCTGACAGCCACCGGAAGTGAGGACCTGTCACTTACCCGGGCGGTCGGGGGGCTTGAGGACGCCCTTTTGGAATATGTCGGAACTGAAAGAAGCACGACAAGGCCATTAGACCTCGTAAACGCACGACTGGATGATCTGGCAAGCAGAAAGAAGGAGCTTATTGAGCTCAATGAAAAATATCTGGACATTGCGCTGAAACTGCGGGAGAAAAAAGAACTGGTCAGAAAGTTAAACGAGGAACTTGAAAAGAAAAAGATATTTAGGGGAATAATCAGGCTTAATATCCTGAAATCCAAAAAAACCGAATATGAAGAGCTTCATGGAAAATTGGAGGCTTTAAGGCATAAGCTGGATGAATGTTCAAGGAAGGCAGAAGAAAACAGGTGCTTTGAAAATATCAGCGATTCCCAGATTTCAAGAGCCTCAATCCTGCTATATGATTTGAAGAAAACTGAAGAGGACTTGTCGGCTTTAGAGGAGTCCATTAAGGAACTCCGCGAAAAAATCTCCGGGTTGGAAATTAATCTGGATCCGGAAGAAACTTTCAGGCAGAAAACCGAACTTATTGAGGCAAAGCTAAAGGAGCAGGAACAAGTCCGGCAGCAAACCGAAGAGAAGTCAAAACGCGCACACAACAAGAAAAAGATTGCGATACCGGCATTAATGGCTACCATCGTATTTTTGACAGCATTTTTTGCCACTTCCTCGCCTGTCTTTGCAGTATTGGCGGTTGTTTCGGCCATAGGTGCTGCTGTCCTGTTGTTAACTGGTTCATCAAAAGCCGAAACAAGGCAGGACAATATTGCGCCGGATTTATCGCAGACGCTTAAGAAATGCGGCTTTGAAAACTTAAGCCAGTATATTGATTATAAAGAAGGCCAGGCAAAGGAAAGAAGCCTTCTCGAACATAGCAGGCAGAAGCTTTCGGAGAATGCGAAAAATTCAGAAAATCTTCGGACTAAACTGGAGCAAATTGACGCTGAACTTGGTGAGATATTCAGGGCGGCGGGATTAAGCCATATAACAGATAAAGACGAAGCATTAAAAATCCTGAAAGATGGAAGGGAATTACTCAATAACACCAAAATAACCCAAAAAGAGCTTTTGACAGAGATTAACGGGATTGAAAACAACTTAAGAACCATCCTGCGAGAAGCAGGAACAATAATCGGAGAGCCTTCAGCAGACTATGAATCACTCTTACGTACCATAAATGAACTGGAAGGTAAACTAAGTGCTGATGATAAAATAATTCATGAAGAAGTCTCCGGAAACCAGGATTTCTTAAATGGAACAACCGGTTTAAGCGGCATTAATAGAATTGAGGACGAAATAAAGGACCTCACAGATAGGATAAACGAAGCCAATCTCGAGACGGCAGCTCTGGAAGTTCATTTACAGCAGGCTCCATCCGAAGGAGAACTTGCAAGGGTAATGGAGGAAACTGAAATATTCATGGCCAGAAAAAATGAATTGGAGAAGATGGGTTCGGCCATGAAACTGGCAATACAGGTTTTGAAGGAAACTGCATTAAAAATGCAGCGTGATTTTATACCCGCCCTCAACAGCGAAATGGGCAGAATAATGGGCACTCTTACATCCGACAGGTATTCAAAGGTGTCTGCCAACGACAGGCTTCAACTGAATTTGGAGGTACCTGAAACCTATGAGCTGATTCCGGTCAACCTGTTAAGCGGAGGAACCATTGACCAGGTGTATTTTAGTATGCGCCTTGCTGCTGCAAGATTGTTGGAAAAAGGCAGGGAGACAATGCCGATATTCCTGGACGAGCCCTTTGCCCAGTACGATGAAAACCGTACAAGAAAAGCCTTTGAACTGTTGAAAGAAATCTCGGAAGAAAGGCAAATCTTTTTCTTCACTTGCAGGGAAAGGGAGTATGAGCTTTCCAAAGAAATCTTCGGCTCTGAAATAAACAGAATAAGACTTTAGCCTTTCTGATATTTGACGAATAAAATTGATCTAATGAATTAAATCAAATGCTTTCAATTTTCGAATATTCCAATTTTCATAAGTTTCTTTCTGCTGGCATAATCTGAAGCCCTTATTGAAAGAATATCACATGAGGTGAAGATTATGAAAAAGTATGGAAGAAGCTTTCTTGCTTTTCTTGCACTTCTATTGATTTCTTCCTTTATATTTTTACCACAGAAAAGCATGGGCGCCGGTACCGGCAGAATCAGCGACGTACAGCTTCTGGCCAGAGCCATCAACGGGGAAGCCAGAGGCGAGCCTTATGAGGGCCAGGTGGCAGTGGGAGCGGTGATACTTAACCGCGTAAAATCGCCTAATTTCCCTAACAGCATTGCGGGTGTAATCTATCAGCCCGGCGCTTTTACCGCTGTTTCTGACGGTCAGATTAATGTTCCCATTGATCCTAATTCCACAGTTGTAAAGGCCGCCCAGGACGCATTAAACGGATGGGACCCTACTTACGGATGCCTTTATTACTGGAATCCTGCAACCGCCACAAGCAAATGGATATGGTCAAGAAAAATCGTCGTTAAAATTGGAAAACATAACTTCGGCAAATAAATAAGAAGGACATAAGAGCAGAACAAATCTGATAATTCAATAAGTCAAATTAATCAGGAAAGGACCGAATGCCATGGGTGAAAACAGAGTAATTGAAAATGACGGCAAAGTGTGCCAGGACAAAGAGACATATTACAGGACGATAAACTGGAATAAGGCGAAAAATGTCATTATAGCAATTCTCCTTCTGACAACCATATTCGGAGCTTACCAGTATGACAGAGCTAACAAGCTTAAGAACCATTTGAACAATACTTATAACCGCGCGTTTTATGAACTGGTGGACTATGTGAGCAATGTTGAGATAATGCTTCTTAAAACAATGATGACTTCTTCACCGGAGCTTACAGTCACTACTTTGAGGGAATTATCCCAGGAAGCCTACAATGCCGCAAGCAATTTGTCGCAGCTTCCGGTTTCAGTAGGTGCACTTTCAAATACCGAAAAGTTTCTTTCACAGGTTGCAGATATGTCCCAAAGCATTGCAAGGCAGACAGTCAGGGGCGTGCCAATGTCTGATGAGCAGTACAATACTCTGGCAAGCCTTCATAAGTTCAGCCTTGAGCTGGAGAAAAGCTTAAACGAGCTTAAAAATGACCTCTCCAACGGAAATTTCAGTTGGGATAATGTCGCCAAAGAAGGAGAGGAAGATTTCAGCCAGACCTCTGAAGAAATGCCCAAGACTTTTTCATCCATCGATCAGAGCTTTTCAGAAATGCCCACACTTATTTATGACGGACCTTTTTCAGAGCATATGCAAAACCGCAATGCTTTAGGGCTTACAGGACAGCAGGTATCTGAAAACCAGGCAATAGAGAGTCTTGGAAAGTTTTTGGGAAAAGATAAGATAAACAATGTCACAAAACTTTCTGACAACAAGAACGGCATAATTGACACTTATAATTTCAAAATAGAGCTTGCGGGAAAGAAAGAACACAGTGTGGTTGAAGCCGATGTGTCAATGAAGGGCGGACATGTAATATGGTACCTCTATAACAGACCTGTAGGAGACACAACCATTGATATTGACAAGGCCAAGGCAATAGGATTGAAGTTCCTCGAGGACAGGGGCTACAAAAACATGAAGGATACCTATTACCTTGAGACCAACGGTATAGCAACCATCAACTATGCATACACCAAGGATGGAATAACATATTATCCCGACCTTATAAAAGTCAAGGTAGCCCTGGACAATGGAGAGGTAGTGGGTTTTGAAGCGAAAGGATATTTTATGAATCATACGGAACGTAATCTGGCAGCTCCTAAGATATCCCAGCAAGAAGCCAGGGCAAAGGTTATAAGAGGTGAAAGTATCAAAGCCTCAGGATTGGCGCTTATACCAACCGACTATGGTACCGAGATCCTGTGCTATGAATTTATCGGAAAGCTTGAAGAAAAGGACTTTCTTGTTTATATTAACGCAGAAACCGGAGCAGAGGAAGAGGTACTGCTTATTCTCAATACCGATGACGGAGTTCTTACCATGTAAAAATGTAAAAAGTTATTGAATTAATTCCTGCAGACGGTTGTACTGTGCGGATATATGATATGGGGTCTTACCTTTATTAAAGATCAAGGAAAAGTAATAAAAAATAAATAGCATAAAGGCAATTAGAAAAAGGACTGTCGCTGAATCAAAATATTTTTGATTCGGGGCAGTCCTTCTAACTACATACACCAGTTCTTTGAATTTAAATCCGGACAATTAAGATTTATTTATGAGATTTTACTTTTTATTCTTATATCATCACCAAAAAAGTGGAAGGTATCAAATTCGCCTACAATCCGGGATGCAATGCGCTCATTGTATTCCTGGAAAAGCCGTCTTATGTCAAGGTTGGATGAAATTATGGTCTTTGCAATATTAGTGGTATCCCTGTTTCTGCGTAGTTCTATAAGTGTCAAAAGTTCTGCGTACCGGGAATCGCTTGCCGGCTCTGTGCCAAGATCATCCAAAATGAGCAGGTTTGCTGTAATAAGGTTTTTATACGCCTGTTCGGAATATGCATCATCATACCCGACATTGACACGGTGCCTGTGTATTATGGAAAACAATAACGGGGCAGAAATATAAAGCACTGTATAGCCCTTCTTCATAAGCTCAATACCTGTGCTTTTTGCCATAAAGGTCTTGCCGGTTCCTGTTTCCCCGAAAAAGTACATGTTCCTTGTTTCTTTGTTGTTTATATTATCAACAAAATCAAGGCATTTCTTCTTTATTGAGAGAATCTGATCCCTGGGTGAGACATCCGTCCCGTATTTTTTCCGGTCCGCTTTATCTGAAAAATAGGATTCTTTGAAGAACTCAAAACCTGTTTTCCTGTCGCCCAGGATATTCGAAAACTCGTAGAGGCGCTCAAGATAAAGTTTGTTATAACAGGAGCATGGAGTAAGAGTTCCCGATTCATGGGCGATATAGCCTCTGTCCTCGCAGACGGGGCATACGAAAACCGGCTCCAGATAGTTGGCTGGATAATTATTTGCCATAAGCAGTTCTTCTTTACGTTTGTTAAGCGAATTTATCCGCTCTTCCAAATCGTTGTCATCAAGTGCAGGAGAATTGCCTGCTACTTTCCCTCTTGCAAATTGCAGGCCGATAAGGGTTATCCGGGAATCTATTGAAGCTATTTCGGGGATTTTGTCATAGACTTCCTGTTTCCGTCTCTCTGCTTCCCAGATCGCTTTATCCCTGCGTAAGGCAAATTCGTTATCAAGATTGCGCCTGATACTTGACATTTAGTTACTTTCCTTTCGGATAATGGTCGTTTCATTGAGCTTCTCAAAGAAATCATCATCGTATTGCCGCTGCTGGAAATTGTCCCTGCGGGGTACTTTGTCCGAGTCTTTGCCTTGCTTTGTGTTATTGCCTGCGGCAGCTTCCAGGTAGGCTTTAAGCTGGTCTATGGTTCTTATTCCTTCACTGTGCCATGCGCTTAATACGCTGTGGATATATTTAAAATTAGGGTAGGTTTTTCCCGCAGTTTTCTTGAGGGCTTCTTCAATAATGGACATATCGTAATTAAATTCGTTTATCCAGGTTTCAATGTAATTTTCTTCGATGGCTGTAATATTTCTTGCAAGCCTTAATACTCTCGCAATTTTGCTGCCGATCTTTTTTACTTTCTCCTGGTTCTCCATGTATTTTTCAAGTTCCCAATGGCTGGTTATGCCCTTCTGGTGCCAGGTAGCCCCCACCTTTTCAATGTATTTTATATTAAGTGCATTATTGTCATAGCAGTATTTAAAGAGGCTTACCATTACGTCCTCATCAAAATGGTAGTTGTTGAACCAGTTGTCTATTGCAGCATACCAGCTCGGAGCCATAAGCCCCTGGAAAAACATCCTGTTTATTGAGTCAATGCACTGGTTCCTTTTTATATTCACCAACGTCTTTTCGTTGACATTGTCCAGCTCGGCGGTTGTTTTCTTTTTGTAGAGCTTTTCAAGCTCCATTTCCTTTATGTTTGTAATTGTAACAACTTTACCATTGCGTATAACAAGTTTTTCCTGTTCCAAAATTACAAAAGCAGCCTTCACCGCATCATAGGACAGATTCAGTTTGGCTGCCAGATCTTCAAGATTAACCTGCTTATTGTATTTGCACAAAAATATGCAGTATAGATAGACCTTCACTGCATCCGAAGGGAGGTGCGGCATTATGTCACTTAAAAATAAGTCGGGAACAAGTGTATCGGACAACAAAATATCCTTGGCATATTCGAACTGCATTTATGTAACCTCTTTTTCTTTGTCCTGTCTTTTCCGGAATTCCTTGCACCTTTAAAGCATGAACAATTATAACATATTAAAGCCCCGGCATAAAGAGGGACAAAAATTGCGGGGGTTATGACACCTGCTAAGTTGAAATTATCAATGCTCCAAGGGGAGCCACCCCTTTTTATTTAATAAAAATACCTGTAATGAGAAAGAATAGTTTAGTGCTTATTATATATTATCCAGAGGTGAAATATGCCGCAATTAGTTGTAAGGACCCGGTCGGGCAGGGTGGAAAGCATCCATCATGGATATATCTGTGTCACCGATTCAGACGGAAAGATTCGTTACAGTATCGGAAACCCTCAGGCAAGGATTTTTTTGAGGTCATCGGGTAAACCCATCATTGCCAATGCATTCGTAAAATCCGGAGCAATGGAAAAATACAATATATCCCTTAAAGAGCTTGCAGTAATATGTTCTTCCCACGAAGGCCTTTCCGTTCACAGACGGCTTGTTAAATCCATACTGAAAAAAGTGGGAGCCAGTGAAAAGGACCTCGAATGCGGACATAAATATCCTGAGAACCAAAAAGTCCACGATGCTCTCGTAAAACTTGGGAAAAGGCCTACTCCCATTTTCAGCAATTGTTCGGGAAAGCATGCGGGCTTGATAGCCCTATGCAAGTATTATGGTTTTCCAGTTGAAGGTTATTCAAAAATTGACCATCCTGTTCAGCAATTGATAAGAGGCACATTTGCAGAGCTGCTGGACCTTTCCACTGAGGATATTATTCAGGGAACGGACGGCTGCACCTTGCCCTCATGTAACTTATCACTTTACCAGCATTCCTATCTCTATGCACTCCTCGCCCACGGCTATGGACATAAAGGAAGCTACAACGACAGCTTCGGCCTTATCCAAAAAGCAATGACAACTTATCCCGAAATCATTAGAGGCAAAGGAACTCTTGACAGTGACATGATATTTTTCTCCAAGGGAAAAGCCATTGGAAAGATCGGCGCTGAGGGCATCTATTGCCTTGCAATCCCGGAAAAGAAACTGGGCGTGTGCATAAAGATATTTGACGGACATCCCTGGGCGAGCTATCCTGTTGCGGTTAAGATTTTGCAGGAACTCGGGGTAATTGATGAATGGGTGGTAAAAAAACTTGAAAAATGGGCTTTACCGGCTGTAAAAGATGACAAAGGCAATGAAGTTGGCTACCTTCATCCTGTTTTCAGCATTGTAAATAACGAGACAGGAAGCTTTGAGCCGGGGGATGCTTTTCCGAAGGGAGGGGCTCCCGCATGGTGACACTGGCTGCGGTAACAAGAAGCGGGTTTGTTGAAAGCATACATCAGGGATATATATGCGTTGTAGATGGTGACGGAAAGGTCGTATATCAGAAAGGTGATATCGATACGCGAATATTCTTCCGTTCTTCCGCAAAACCAATTCAGGTCATCCCTTTTATCCAGTCCGGGGGAGCAAAGGCCATGAACTACACATTAAAGGAACTGGCAATAGCCTGTGCTTCACATACGGGGGAAGCTCAGCACCAGGAAACTGTTCTGAAGATTCTGGAAAGATTAGGCTTAGATGCTGACCAACTTCACTGCGGTGTTATGAGCCCGTATAACCCCGAAGAAAACAAAAAGCTGATAGCAAAGAATGAAAAGCCCACCACCTTACATGCAAGCTGCTCCGGAAAACATACCGCCATGCTGGCATATTGCAAATACAGAGGATATGACATTACAGATTATGAAAACCCGGATCATCCTTTGCAGAAGGAAATACTAAAAACATTGTGCGAGTTTACAGAGGAACCGGAAAAATCAATATCCATAGGAGTTGACGGTTGCGGGCTTCCAATTTTTATGCTTCCGGTAAGAAAGATGGCCTTGTCCTATGCAAGAATAACAAAGTATTCACAGGATGAGAAAAACCAATATTATGATGCGTGCAGAACAATATTTGAAGCAATGAATGCACATCCTGAAATGGTTGCGGGAACAAAAGAATTTGATACGGAACTCATGGAGGTAACCAAGGGCAAATTAATTGCCAAAATCGGAGCTGAAGCAGTGTACTGCCTGGGCATAAAAAACGGAAATCTGGGTATTTGCGTAAAAATAGCCGATGGGGGAGAGAGGGCGGTATACCCTGTTGTAATGCAGATTTTGCTGGAGCTCGGTGTACTGGACAAATCCGAATACAGTAAGTTGGAACACTGGCACAAGTTTGAGCTCAAAAACTACCGGGATGAGCACATAGGAGACATTATTCCGGTATTTCACCTGAAAGAAGAGGTGTATCCCGGCAAAAAAATCTGAAGCTCTTTCATGTAAAGAAAATGTAATGCAAAGGCATAAAAAAAGAACTCCGGAATGTCGATAAAATAATTGTAAAGTCTGCACTTTACCGATTTTTTTGTGCAACCGGAGGAGTTATCCATGAACAGAGCTTCAAGGAAGATTACTGCTTTTATTTTAATACTTGCCTTTGTTGTTACTGGTATTCCCTTGAATATTATAAGCCAGGCGGCTGCCGAGAATATAAATCTTACAGTGACATACAACACATCTAAAAATAAATATGATATAAGCTGTCCGGTGTCAGAGGAACCGGGAAGAATCGAGCTGTCATTTCATAATCCTGACGGAGACCTTATATCTATAACTTATACAGAATTCAATTACAGTAACTTCACCGCCACAGTGAGTACGGAGTTGCTTCCTGACCATATATATGATATTACTCTTGATGTTTTCCGGAACGTGACTGACACAGAACCTGCTTACAGTGGCAAGGTTTACTATCTTGCGGATATTACATTTACAGGCGAGTCTTTTAATGTGATGGCAAAAATGGCCGATATTGAAGACCTGAGCCCTGTGCTTGACCCCAATGAACCAGGAAAAGCCGTTCTGGTCAAGAGCGGGGAAAACCCGAAGATAAGGCTTAGGTGGAAAATACCAACAATATATGTCGGAGGAGGAACAAAATCTCTGACAGACCCGGATGCTTTGAGTCTTTTGTCCGAACCTGATGTTCCCATTGCCAAAGCTAATTTCCAGATAGACATGACTGTTGGGCATGGTTCGACAAAGCACCTGGTGTTCAATACCGATTATGATAAAGATGGTAATATGATTGTCGTGGGTAAGGACTCGGAAAGCCATGTGACGGTTACCGGCCCTGACTCAAATGGTTTTGTTTCGGTAACTCTCGACAAAAACCAGGAAATAGAGCCCGGAACAGAATATGAATTTACTAATATCGGCATTATATTTGAAAATGCAAGTTCCGAACAGATTACCCTGAGGAGGACAAAGCTTCAGACAGACAGCGGCAACCGCTTCCTTGTCAAAAATATTGACAATGCTTTTAGAGACGCAGGCCCAAATTTGAGCTCGATTTTTACACCCATGTGGATGCAGCTTTCAAAAGTCGACACTGACAAGGTGGAAGTAAAGTTCAAAAAGATTACCAATGGTGTGTATCCGGAACTCTATTACCAGGTCCAGTATGCGCCCCGTATAGACGATCTTTATACCGAGTCTCAGAAATGGGTGAAGATACCCGCCTCTGCTCTTCCCGAAAATGAATCTGTAGGTACTGAAATTGTTACCATTAATTTAACAGATACAACTCATCCCGAGTATTATTTCAGGGTTGTATTTTATGACAGTTCTTCCCCGCTGCCGCGCAGTTCTTCCTTGTGTATCAATCTTCAGTATCTGGGTGTTGAAACTGGCAAACCGCCCCTGCCCAAGGAGATTAAAGCCGAGGCGGTATATGTGGGCAAGAAAAAAGTTACTGTTCCTACCACCGATATATCCCAGGGAGAAGTGGAAATCGCACTGAGCGATCTAAGGCTTTCTTTTGAAAAACCCCTGGCATGGCAGAACATTAGTGATTGGGAGTTTTTTAAGAGCCAATCCTATACCGATGACGACTATGTTTTCCATATAATCCTTTCTACATATCTGCCCGATGCTAATTCCAATGAAGCAAGGACCAAGAACATAGGTCTGACCGAAGATGTTTCTGTATATCTGCCCCTGAAACAGAAGAGGGTTCTTGTTGTCGGCAAAAAGAACCTGAAAGAGGAGAACGGGAGGCTGGTTGTTGATATAACAGGAGAAGGAACAATTCCGGGCGACAACCTTTTCTATGATTATGTCTATAACAATGGTCTGGGCAGAAAATTAACCAACGAAAACAATGAGGACCCAAGCGAAGACGGAATACCCGGAGACTATCCGGCATTTTTGGTGCCCAATACCACATATTATATGCAGGTGTTTACTTCAAGGTACAAAGACCTCGAACAGATAGATCAGGAAATCTGGGGAGACAGCGATGGTTTGAGTGAGGGACTTAAATCCAAAATATCTTTTCTTTCCCCGGTAATCAGCTTTACAACATATCCTGTATCTGAGCAGCCTGTTCCAATGCCGGATATCAAGCTTGATATCGAACCTGAAACCTATGTAAATCCTGTAACGGGTGATATGTCCCTGGAGGGGATTTCTGTCAGCTTTGAGCAGATTTTGACAGAGGGTGAATGGCAGCGTTATACAACCGCCGAAGAAGGAAGACAAATTGAATACAGAATATTCATTAGCCGCAATCCTTCCACCGGTTTTGAGCTGGCTGAAAACAAGGTGGTTACCTACCCGAATCAGGAAGCGATACATAAGGTTGTCATTAAAAAAATCACAGACCAGAACGGAAATGAAGAACCGATTCTGCCGAATACGGTTTATTACATAAAAGCATACGCCACCCTTGTTGTTGATGGTGTTGAACTTGGCAGGTCGAATGAAACCGCTGTAAAAGCCATTACTACACCAAAGATAGATACTGGCGGGCTTGAAAATGCAGATCGTGAGCCAAGGGCGCCGTCAGAGTTTTCAATTGCTAAGGACAGTGAGGGTAACGACATCGTCAGCGATGCTTTTGTTACCCTTAACTGGCTGCACGCAGAAGAGGATGTCACTTATGAAATGATATGTACATCTGTCGGTATTTCCAGCAGGGCTAAACCCGATGAATACGAATCCGATCCTTTCAACATCAGTTTCCTTAATGCCTACAGTGAATTCAGGGACCCGGCAAATGATGTTGAATTGCATCTGGATGTAAATGATCAGGAACTGAAAGACCTGGGATTTGTTCTTGAGGAGAACGGACGAGCGATTCTTCCCATTGACCGTGACTTTTTAAGACCCAACAGAATATATTTCTTCAGCTTAAGAGCTGTCAGGAACAGAGGCCTTACAAATTCCGAAGGTGAATCCATTGAAACAGTGAGCAGATGGGTCACAGTTCCAGTCACTACAACAATGGTCAAAGCACCGGCCTTCCTGGAAGCGGTAAGAGATCTTGAGATAGGATTTAATATTGAATGTACAGCAAGCGGAGTTACCGCCGATGACATGGAAGTATATATAAAGAAATCTGGTGTTTCAGGCGCCGAATATGTCAAACTCAACCGTGCACAGTTCACCTGTGTCAGGGATGGTTCCACTTTCTATATCAGAATTTTCAACCTGGAAAATGACCAGTGGTATGATGTCAGGGTCAAAAATACCATGAACAATACATGGTACGACAATACCACCGGTTCATGGTCTGCGACTGCGGGAAGCCCTGTCCAGAGAAAGACACGCAACAATCTAAACGAGATAGAAGTTCGCTGGGAAGGAAGAGACCCTTACGAGTACTTCCTGGAAATCAGGACTGAATATGAATCTGAATACAGAACCTTAAATTATAGCAGTTCAGGACAAACCGATTTAGGCTATGATCTTCCAAATGGAAGCCGGATAAAATTCTACAGGGAAAAGAGCAATCTGTATGTTCAGGAAGGAATGCCAGAATACATTTACTACGCAAAAATTACAAACCTGCGTTCCAACATGAATTACTATGTGAAGGTGTGGGCATTCAATATGGATGAATCCATACATGTGGGACCTGTGACAGCGCGTACCGACTTTTCACAGCAGGACTACGATGAGGGCAAAAAAGAGGATGACATTACAGATTTGTTTGAAAACTCCGCGGACAGTTTTCTGAAAAAACTGTACTGGCTTGTAGATATAAAAAATGACACAAATGTAAGAGCGATTATTAAAGATGACAAGGTTTCCGCGTTGCTTCGGATGGCAAAGGGTTCAACCGTAACGGTGGATCTCTCTTCAGAAAAGAGCGACGGAACATATTTTGAAATACTTATCCCGTATAAATCACTGGAGGCTGTTGAAACCTATGACAGCCGCCTCAACATAAAAGTGCCTGGTGCGGAGATAACTCTGAACCGCGGCAGCATAGACCTTGAAAAATTAAAATCCGAGGTAGGGTCAAATAACAAATATGAAGCAATGCTTCTTGTGAAAATAAGCAAAAAGACACGCTCGGGTTCAAAATTCCCGTCCGGAATGGAGAATATATCGGGAATATATGAGGTAAATATACAGGGGATAGGGTCTCTAAGGACTTATTCCCAGATCAGCAATACAATCTTCGAAATCCTCAATAAACCTGATGCTACCGGCCCCTTTAATTACGGCATCCTTGACAGGGAACTTTCCGCTATCCTGAAGGATCTTGGCAAATACAGCTTCAGAAGCCATACTGACCTCAGGGATATGATAAACAGAATAATCAGGAATGTTGAAGTGGAATTGTCCCGGTATCTGAAAGATGTCATTGACGGCGGCAGGGGAAATAGTCCGAACTATGTCATATCAAGGGATGTAACAGAATTCCCCGGACGCATAGGAGTAAAACTTGAATATTCATACAGGAATGGTTATATTGCACCCTATGTCAACTATGGCGCCGGTTGGAACGAGGCAAGCGGAGCCAAAGGCTATGTAGCCCAGTACGTACTTTTCAGGGTGGAAAAACCGGGTGAATATGTTGTGCTTGTCAGTGCCGGACCCGCAATTATCCAGCCCGACCCGTCAGCAGGCGGAAGCATTTCGAAAATTCAAAGAGTTTATGATTTAAGCAAGGTGTTCGGGACAGGCACCATATATCCTGATAATCCTGTAAACGGCGAGCAGGCTATAATGTTGTTTGCAGTATTGACCAGACGTGAAGGAGAGATAATTGGCCAGACTCCGGCCAAAAAAGCTTCAATTTTGGGTATTGGCAATATTGTTACATCCAAACAGCTTAATGGGTATATGGATAACCAGAGTTCAGTGTCCATGGCAGTGGAACTTTACTGCATAAAATCTGGCATAAATTCCGCTCTTATGAATCCTACCAGGATAATACATATAGCCAATATAAATGATGTAAGACCCCAGCTATATAAACATGTAATGCTCGGGGTGGACCTTGAACTTGTGGAACTTAGCCAGAACCTGACTTTTGATGCTGAAGGCAGGACAAGTATAGGAATGCTGCTGGATATGATGTCCAGGGTGCTTGAGAAATTAGGTGAACTGTAAATAAGAAGAACCGCCTGATATAACCATGCCTGAAGATTTGATCTTGTAAAAGGGGAAACTTTAATGAGCAGAACAGTCAGAAGAATTATGTCATTTATTTTAATACTTGCCGCGATGTTCAGTATTGCCGGAAATGTGGCATTGGCTGATACTATAGTATTGCAGCCGCCCCAAAAGTACAGGGTAACAGATATCGGCTATATACATGAACTGTATGCAAGCAACTGGTATGCACAGCTTAACTGGGATCCGGTATCTTTCCCGGGCGGAGCTGACAGAACATATCTAAATATGATGTTCAACGAAGTGGAATACGGAACCGGAAAAATACTACCTGACGTAATGAAGGTTGCTCTGCCGGGAGGTGCCACAGGGTATGAACTTAACGATTATACCCCTGAGGGCATTAAACATGGTACCATATACGAGTCATATTTAAGGTCATATTATGAGTACAGCGATATTACCGGCACATATACCATTAGTTCGCCGAAGTCAACTCCGGTAAAATTTTTGACAAATCTCCACGTTTCCCTGGAACTTATTCCAGGTACCAACAATATTAAAATCGTCTGGGACGATGTATGGGATACCACCGGACGCATCAATTACCGTATTCTAATCTCGGATACAAAGGGTTTTTCAAATCCGCCGCCCATTCCCGATATTATAGGATCTGAAATAGGACAAAGCGGATCGCCCGTTACTGTCAACGTACAGAACCGCAAACTTGAATACATATATACTTCGGCTCTTCCGGGGAGAGAGTATTCCATAAAGGTAATACCCCTTCCAAAAAGCAATGTTGCCTGTGCGACCGCTGAAGATATCGAGCCGGTAACCATCAAGACCGATATTCTTCTTAAGGCACAGCGAGTGGGCTATACCGAAAACGGGGATGTTATCTGGCGCCTTTTCTGGAACCCTATTGTTAAAGGCCAGACTTTTACAAGGGTTGATTATGAACTTTACAGATATGTGGACAATGAACTGAATGGAACCCTTTTCAGGCTCATTCCTGAAGAAGACAGCTATGAGTTTGTTGTAAAGAAGGATGACCCCCATACTTATAGTTTCAAGATGGATGCCAAGGCCTATGTGAAGGGTCAGCCTGCGCCTATCGAATTCAGATCCAATAACAAGGTTGTGTTAAAAGAGCAGATACCTGTTCAGCCTGAGGCGCCCGAACTTGTTGACCATATTCCTGACGCATATCCCGAGCCCTTATCCTATGACGACTTATTGACCTCCGACAGCGCAACAATTTTCTGGAAGGTTCCGTATACCGGAGAGGGCGTAGTTGACAACGATATAACCTATGATATTTATCTTCTGGAAGATATAAGGTATGTTTCAAATCCTCCGGACAATTACAAGATCGCATCAAGTGTGTCCATGACTGAAGCAAACCAGATTCGGCATAAGCTAACTGGTGAGGTAATAGCCTACCGTTACGACCTTAAGGGGCTGAAATCCAACTCCACATACTATTTTGTCATCTATGCCAAAAAGAACTTTCTGGTGGATGATCCTGACACCGGGTATATGATAACCAAACCATTTGTCTCAAAACAGGCCATAAAGGTTATTATAACCGACCCGGATACAGGAGCCGACCGGCCTATTGCGCCTTCCGCACCTCCTTTGAGGCTTGCGCAAGATGACAGTGTTACCTTCACCGGCGCCACTCTGAAGCTTGATAAAAAGTGGCATGCCTTTTTTGATGAAGCTAAAAAACGCTGGGAGTATTGCACTTACCAGGAGTTTTTGGAAAACGGCAATCTTGACGACAGTGATCCGGATAAACGGATAAGCACCATTGTAAACTATTTACCCGGCTGGACAGTAATTCCCCATGTCGTTGAGTTCAATTCTGCCCTGGAAGCTATAAATGCAAGAGGGAACAGGGACAGTGAATATATTACTTACAGTGACCTGTCTCAGCCCGATGTCCTGGCATTTGAAATTTCACAGAATGCTGTCAGGATGCCTAATATTGCCGAGGATGCCGATGACCAGAGCTTTACCTTTGAGATAGACGGACTTGAACATAATACAACCTATATAGTATGGGTCACCATAGAAAACCAAAACGGTTTGTCATCGGATCCTTCAGATCCTCTTATAATAACCACTCCTCCTGATATACCCGAAAAACCGATCAAACCTACAGTGCCCGACGATTTAAGAGGTATTGCGGGGGACAGTTTCGTGGACCTTTTCTGGACTTTTACTCTTAACATGGACTATGAGATAAAAGGAGGAAAAGAAGATAACATTCAAGCTGCAACAATTACTGCCCAGGTACCTTATGACGAAATAAGACTTAATACATACAAGAGAATTGAGGGATTGGAACCTGATACGGTGTATTATTTCTGGATCAAAGCCATAAGCAGGGGGCCCGATGGACATGTTGAAGAATCTGTCTACTCAAATCCCCTTGTTATAAGAACCGCTGCTTTTACGCCACCTGCTCCACCAACCGGATTTGGAATCAAAGCAGGCGCGGACGGCGTTACAGAAACCACCATAACATATGTCTGGAATAATCTCACCCAATACAAATACTACCTGGAGATTGCAGACAACGCAGACTATAACAATGCCCGGATGATTGAGGTCTCCGGAGGGGAATATACGGTAACCGGCCTTATTTCAAACAGAGGCTATTATGCAAGGCTTTATGCCTATGAAGAAAGAACCGGGTTAAGGAGCCAGCCGACCAGGACTATTCTGGTATTTACCAACAAGAGCCGGAACGAGTATGACGGAAGCTTTGACCTGAGTGAACCTGTTACCGGAACCGGTCTTGTTATTCCTGTCACACTTGAGGACGGCGTATGGGTTATAACTTCACTGGGAGACCAGTCACATTTATTGGCCGAGCGTATACGTTCAACCAATAGTCCCGTGGTAAAGATCGATTTATCCGAGCCGCCGGCAGTAACAACCAAAATCCGGCTTGATATGGGTTCGGAAGTTTATGATGCATTGGCCGACCTGAAAAAAGAACTATATGTAGTGTTGCCCTGGGGCAGGTTCACCATTCGTCCCGGAACATTCCACACAGATAATTATTTCAGGCAAAAAGGAAACAATAGTAACCTTAGTCTGAGTATAGACATTATTTGTCCGGCAAGTGAATACAAGCCGTCTGAATATATGCAAATAAAAACGTCAGTTTCTGATTTCAAAGTTGCTTACTCGGGAAATCGGCTGCCTGTAAGCGGACTTATTCATCCCATCCGGGTTGAGCTTCCCGTGGCAAACATTGCAAGTTATCTTCAGGACCAGCTTAAGGTTTACAGCTATAATACAGTGAGCGGATGGTATGCTCTTGACAGCTTTATAGATTATTCCAACCAGCAGGTAGTGGGTGAACTGGACAATCCAGGCCCGGTTGTAGCGGCGACTTACGGAGTCAAGCCGCAATCGGGTGTGCCTTCCTATATTAAGGAAAGCATGGATAGCATCCAGAAGGTTTACAAATTGAAAGGCCTTGAAGGCAAGTCCTTTGACGCGCAAAAGCCAATTCTGAAAAATGAAATTTTGAAACTTATTATGGATGTTGTACCAACCCAGTATTCCGCAAATGATATAAACATAAAGGCTCTTCAGGCAGGACTGATTGAATCTCTGAACGAGGCCGACGGTACCCAGGCCCGAAGGGACTGGGCAGTTAAAATGCTGATGGCTCTGTACAAATTCAAGACCCACGAAAGAATTGTGCCCACAAAGCCCGCCGTTTGGCAACGATACCAGGATTTGTCAAGAACAAATGCCAAATATCTTGATGCGTTCAGATTTGCACTGGAAAATGCTATAGTACAGGGCGACGGATTGAACAATGCCAATCCGGACAAAATAATAACTTATGGTGATTTTATCGTAATGCTCTACAGAACTTTGAGATTATGTGGAGAAATTTGAAAAATTTTTATTTGAAAAATCATGTTACAAATCCTTTAAAGATTGTTTTACCATGAGTTGAAACAAGTTTTATTGAAGATACTAATAACAAAAGCATTACATACTCAAAAATTCGACGACGAAAGGTGATAGTGTATGGGAGCTTTTGTTATTGAAGGGGGTAACCCCCTATTTGGTAATGCCGTAATTTCCAGTTCAAAAAATGCCATCCTTCCTATTATTTCCGCATGTCTTTTGTCCGATGAAGAATCGCTGATAAAACAAATACCCGGTCTTGATGATGTCACTGTCATGTGCGAGTTGGTTTCAAATCTGGGGGCAAATGTTGAGGTTGACGGGAGAAACCGTAAAATCTATATAAAAACTCCCACACTTACAGGTTATTTTGCCGATTACGAACTGGTGAGCAAGTTAAGAGCCTCTTTTCTGATAATGGGAGCATTGCTCGCCCGGGCAGGAAAAGCCAAGGTCGCCCTTCCCGGTGGCTGCCCCATCGGAAGCAGACCGGTGGATTTGCACCTCAAAGGCTTTGAGGCCATGGGCGCGGTAATTGAAAACGGACATGGGTTTATAGAAGCAACCTGTCCCTCGGGAAGGCTGAAAGGGGCAAATATATACCTGGATTTTCCGAGCGTCGGGGCGACAGAAAACTTACTGATTGCGGCAGTATTGGCAGACGGCGAGACAGTTATAGAGAATGCCGCTTCCGAGCCTGAGATAGTTGATCTGGCTACATTTTTGACCAAAATGGGCGCAAAAATTACCGGTGCAGGAACCGATACCATAATTGTCAAAGGTGTGGATAAAGTCAGAGGTGCCGAGCATACCATTATGCCTGACAGAATAGAAGCCGGAACCCTCATGACCGCAGCAGCGGTTACCGGAGGGGATATAACCCTCTCCAATGTCGTTCCTGAACATTTGAAACCTGTTACGGCAAAATTACGGGAGTCCGGGGCGGAAATTATTGAAGGCGATACTGAAGTTCGCATCAAGAGCAACGGAAGACCATCCGCAGTTGATATAAAGACCCATCCTTTTCCGGGGTTCCCCACAGATATGCAGGCTCCTTTATCGGCCTATCTCTGTACTGCGGAAGGTACAAGCGTTATTGTGGAGACCATTTTTGAAAACAGGTTCATGCATGTAAATGAACTCAGAAGAATGGGAGCGCAGATAAGAGTGGACGGCAGGACCGCGATAATAGAAGGCCTTGACCACATGCAGGGAGCACAGGTAAGGGCGACCGATTTGAGAGCGGGAGCCGCCCTCATTATAGCGGGTCTTGCAGCAGTAGGCACCACCGAGGTGCTTGACATTCATCATATTGACAGGGGATATGAATTTATAGAGAATAAATTACAGAGACTGGGTGCGAACATCAAGCGTGTTTGCTGAAATCTCACAATTATTATTTGGGGAACAGGTGGGGCCTCCTCTTGTCCCCTTGATATAGGGGGATACATATGAACAGGAATGAACAGTACAGTTTTTTTGCCTTTTTATCTCGAATGAAGCACATATACAGATGGAGCCTGATGCGGAATGTCAACAATGAGAATATTCAGGAGCACAGCCTCCAGACTGCAATGATTGCCCATGGCCTCGCTATGATTAAAAACAAGTATTTCAATGGCAATGTCAATTCGGAAAAAGTGGCTTTAATCGCCATATTCCATGATTGTAACGAAACAATAACCGGCGACCTTCCAACTCCCATCAAGTATTACAACCCTGATATCCAGGATGCATATAAAAAGCTGGAAGATGTGTCAAAGCAAAAACTTCTTTCAATGCTTCCCGACCAGTTGAGGGAAGATTACCGGGGTATCCTTTTCTTTGACGAATCAAGTGAAGAAGGAAAATTAGTAAAGGCAGCCGACAGACTTTGTGCATATATAAAATGCATAGAGGAAAAAAAGGCAGGAAACTCCGAGTTTGAAAAAGCACTCCATGCCACACGAAAGAAAATAGAGGCAATGGACCTGCCTGAAGTTAAATTCTTTATGGAACATTTCATGGACAGCTTTTCACTTACACTGGATGAGCTTAACTGAGGCCAATATAAATATATGTCACTTATGATATATCACCTTCAGGGGAAACTAATATTCAGGAGGTGATAATTTGAGCTTAAGAAAATTTGTCGCAGCAGCAACGATTTTTTTTGCGCTGACAACTACTGTTTCACTGGCTAAGAACCCATATATCCAAAAGGTCGAAAATACTGAGCAAAAGACAGAGCAAAGGGAAGAACAAAGCCAGGACACAAGAAAACTTGATCCGCTGCAGGTCCTTGAAAAGAGGAAGGAAAAAATAAATAAACTTCTAAAAGAAGGAAAGATACCTAAAGAGAAAGCGGAAGAAAAACTCAGAAAGATTGACAGAAGAATTGAAGAGATCAAAGAGTTTCAGAAGCTACCCCTTGAAAAGAAGAGGGAAAGAGTAATAAATAATTTCAGGCATGAACTTGACAAGCTTGTCAGGGATGGCGCAATAAAGCCGGAAGAGGCAGAGCGGTTAATGAATGAAGTGACCGAAAAAATAAATAAATGGGATGGTTCTGGGTATCCCATTATGCAGGATAATATGAGACAGATAAGAAAACCGTTATCATATTGAGAAACCAAGGGGGGGTAATTAACCCCCTTTATTTTTCCTATTACGTGCTTAAGAAAACAAAAAATAGGCGGATGGTCTCTCACTTATTAACCAATCCGCCTAACCTGCTCCTATCGGAACAGGATTTTGCGACAGTGAAGTAATTTGGGTTTAATAGGGTTAAACAAATAAGTTGAATTTAAGTGGAATTTTCCCCGGTGAGTTTATTTGCTGCTTTTTATCCTAATGCTAAGAAAAGGATTATCACCCTCCCTGCATAGTTTTCTGCAATTTCTTTACCTTTCGGAATTGCTAATAAACTTTATGCAAGGGGACAATATTCTCATGACATTAAAATTTATAATGCCTTATCCATTTTCTCGTCATAATTTGAGCTATTTATTGAATCTTCGTAGCCGGTATTCTTTATATTAATCAGCACTGATTTAACCCTTGCTTCATAACCCTGAAAGGTACATTTTTCAGTTGACTAACGCTATAAAATAATATAAATTGAATAATTATACAACGTGAAAAACTGGAACGGGGGAGTAATCGTGAAAGCAGTAATTACGGTAGTCGGACGTGACAGAATTGGAATTATCGCAGCCATTACAAAAGTACTTGCTGATACCCATGTAAATATTCTGGATATTTCACAGACTATCATGCAGAATATTTTCACCATGGTTATGCTTGTTGACCTTTCCAACCTCAATTGTGAATTTTCCAGGTTAGGGGAACTTTTAAATGAAGTCGGCAAGGAGCTTTGCGTAGATATAAGGCTTCAAAGGGAAGAAATATTCACCAGCATGCATCGTATCTGAAGGGGATGAACTATGTTTGATGTAAATGATATTCTGGAAACTATCAATATGATATCCCAGGAGAATCTTGACATACGTACTATTACCATGGGCATTTCGCTCAGGGATTGCGCTTCCGGAAGCGCAAAAGAGCTGTGCAGAAAGATCTATGACAAGATCAGCTTTTGCGCAAAAGACCTTGTAAAAACCGGGGAGGATATTGAAAGGGATTTTGGTATACCCATTATCAATAAACGTATATCGGTTACGCCAATTTCCATAGTGGCAGAGGGAAGCGATTCCGAAAATTATGCAATATTTGCAAAGGTTCTGGATGACGCTGCCAGGAACGTTGGAGTTAATTTTATCGGCGGCTTTTCAGCTCTTGTCCATAAAGGGTATACAAAAGGTGACAAGCTCCTTATTAAAGCAATTCCCGAGGCTCTTTCAACCACTGAGAGAGTGTGTTCGTCTGTAAATGTTGCTACCACCAAGTCCGGCATCAATATGGATGCGGTAAAGGAAATGGGGCTTATTATAAAGGATTGTGCTGAAAGGACCAAGGATCAGGATGCGGTTGCATGTTCAAAACTTGTGGTGTTCGCAAACGTACCTGAAGACAATCCGTTTATGGCGGGAGCTTTTCACGGGGTGGGCGAACCTGAATGTGTTATTAACGTAGGCGTAAGCGGCCCCGGTGTTGTTGTAAAAGCTCTGAAACATTTAAATGGCGCGGATTTCGGTACTGTAGCCGAAACAATAAAGAAAACTGCATTCAAAATCACCCGTATGGGACAGCTGGTCGCTCAGGAAGCATCATCCCGTCTGAAGGTTCCATTTGGTGTGGTTGACCTTTCACTTGCGCCTACACCGGCAGTTGGGGACAGTGTCGCCCATATCCTTGAAGCAATGGGCCTTGAAAGCTGCGGAGCCCACGGAACCACTGCGGCTTTGGCGCTTCTGAACGACGCGGTCAAAAAAGGCGGAGTTATGGCAAGCTCCTATGTCGGAGGATTGAGCGGCGCATTTATACCTGTAAGCGAAGACTCGGGCATGATAGACGCGGCGATTCGCGGCTCACTGAGCATTGAAAAGCTGGAGGCCATGACATGCGTGTGCTCTGTTGGCCTTGACATGATAGCAATACCCGGCGATACCCCTGCTTCAACCATTTCAGCCATTATAGCCGATGAAGCGGCAATTGGCGTTGTAAACAATAAAACAACAGCTGTACGTATAATCCCTGTTCCCGGAAAAACAGTAGGAGATGTGGCAGAGTACGGCGGCCTTTTCGGAAAAGCTCCGGTAATGAGAGTAAATCCTTTTTCTGCCGAGGCATTTATAAACAGGGGCGGACGAATCCCTGCGCCCTTGCACAGTTTGAGAAACTGATTTATTTGTTACGGACAATTGTAGCATAACTACCGGAAAGAGGTGCTCGAAAGATGGAAATCAGACGTTTCTATGTCGGAGATATAGTTGAACTGAAAAAGCCCCATCCCTGTGGGAGCAAACAATGGAAAGTTCTCAGGGTGGGAGCGGATTTTCGTATTGAGTGCCTGGGATGCAAGCATTCTCTTATGATACCGCGGGTGAAATTTGAGAAAAGTGTGAAGAAGGTAATAAGCAGCCAGGAGCCGGAAAACAAGTAGTATTGTTTGGCTTAATACATAATTGATGCAAAGCGCAGGTGGCAAAGCGTTACGCGTTCATAGCTTGGAAAGCTGTTACGTGTAAAGGCTTTGCCTTTTTTGTCCTCAGCTCAGGACTGTTGTTTCGTGCAAAGGGCTCTGTCTTTGAGCAATCCGCAGGCGAAGGGAAAATAGCTGTTGGCGAAATGCGAAGTTCGATTGGGGGCAGACGACAGGACGTCGACTGAGCGGCGCTTGCCCGGATGGCAAGTTCGCCCGCGTACCCCAAGAGAACGAGCATTGAGCCTTACAGCTTTCCTAAGCCGAGGACGCGTAATAGGCAGAGCCTTTGCACGTTTTAGATTTCCAAGTTGAGAAGCAAAAAGCTATGCCACTACGGCACAGCTTTACTTAAAATATTTTTACTTCCAGCGATAATTATCGATCTGAATAAAACTTCCCGAACCGATTTTCAGCATCAAAGATTTATATACTCCTGAAGCTCGCTGAAGTCCTGTTTATATCGGAATCTTGTTATATCAACGCTCTTGTCTGAAAGGGCCTCTTTTATTATGTTCAATTTCTCCTCAAAATCATTGGTCAATATGATTTCTGTCCGGTCATAGGATACTGGGTAAACATGTTTCAACTTCTCCCCAAGAATTCTTGAAATCTGGTTTTCCGAAAACGGAGAGGAGTCATTCGATTTTATCCTTATAACCTCAAGGTCAAAATCATATTCCCTGCATTTATTAATTTCTTCTTCCAAAGCGGATAGGAATATCTTCGGAATGTTCGGAATATAAAGACTCTTTTGCTTTTCCAAATCCCTGATTCCAGAGATTAAAGGAGCGATATGGTTGGCTATGGTCTGGAAAACAAGGATATTTTCTTCATTGCTTATAATACCTTCTTCAAGCTTTAAGATAAATATTGCTCCCACGAAAACCGTTTCGTACCGCTCCATGGTCATTGGAATAGCAAGAATGCCAGAAGAACTTCCGATAATATTTGCTATCTCATCTCCGACAACCGTGCCGATATTTTCCGAAACTGATTCAAAGACCATGCTTCCTTTTCTTAAGGGGTTAAGTGTATCATTCATGGGTATATTGAGACCGTTCAGGGAATCAATGGTGGATTGCATGATAGTTAATAAGTCGCTGCTGTCATCATAAAGCGCAATAAATGCTTTTTCCACTCCGAAGGACACTTTCAGTGTCTCAAGGGCGATTTCCAGAAGGGAATTGCTGTCGGGCGCGGAGTTAATGTTTTTGGAAAGCTTATTTAGTGTTATAAGCCGGCTCAGTTTTTCCTGCAGCAGGTTTCTTTGTTCCTCGACTTTCTTTAACAGCATGGCATTTGAAAGGGCGATGCAGGTATATGAAGCAAGGCTCTCAACAAGTTCAAAGGTACTGCTCTTGTATGGGTTACCCGATACTGTTTTGCCCAGGGTGACAAAGCCCAGTAACTTATTCTTGTCGCCGAAAATCAGAACAACATAGGAAGCCTTTATTTCTTCCATAATTTCCAGGCTGTCAGGGAATACTGCCGCAAAATAATCCCTGTCAGAATCCTTTCCAAGGTCAATTATCTGACGGCCGGGATGTGTATTTATTATTTTCTTCAGCTTAATACTGCCTTTTTTGATGGTGTCGCTGCTGAATACATCGCGATATGCCTTGAGCACATATTTTTCAGACGCGTTATCGTACAGGAAAAATCCGGTCTGTGCGCTTAAGGTAAGCTCTGAGAAAACATCCACTGCAAGCTTGTATAAATTGCTGAGACTATATTCAGTCAACATCGCCTTGGCAGACTGGTTTATGGCAAACAGGTTAAAGATCTTCTCGTCCAGTTCCCTGTTGCTGATCTGAAGCATTTCAAGGCGGTTGCAGTTTTCCATGGATTTATTGAAAAGATTCATAAGGGTCTGGCAGACCATGATATCCTTCTCGTCAAAGGCTGCATTTACCCTGCCTGAGAGGAGGAAGAAACCATATAATTTTTCCTCAAGAAGCAAGGGCAGCATTACCTTGGCTTCCAAAGCATCAAGCAGTGAGGGATCGAAATACTGGCGCAGAGACTCGGTGCCTGATATAACGTTTCCTACAAACAATGCAAACTCTTTAAGGGACTGGTTAACCGGTATAACCTCAATTCCGGGTTTGGGTTGGATTCCCCGCTGCTTTTTTAATACGTATTTTTCGGCTTCCAGAAGATACATTGCCGACTTTTCCACGGTCAACAGTTCATTTACAAAATCGTATGCAGCATCAGTTATCTGTTCCATTGTAAGCCGGTTTGCGAAGAATTGTATAGCTTCAATAAGCCCATTGTATCTGTATATATCAATAAGGCTTCCGTCTCTGTTTTCCTGTTCGATTTTCCTGAGAATATCCTCGTAGTGCATAGCAACCCCCACAAATTATATTAAACTACATTGTTTTAAGACTATTGTCACGGCAGTAATAGGTACACATGCGCTTTTCTGTTAATATTTCTTCCGTTGAGTTTTTTATTTGAATTCTGACTCTGGGGTAAATACAGTTGCGGGCTATTACAGCTCCTTCTCCGGGGATTTTGAGATAGGAAAGGATTTCCCTGACTTTGGTTTCATTTTCTTTAATACTGTCCCTGATATCCGCGTATTGTTCCCTCAACTGTTCCAGGATACATCTCTGTTTATCCGTCAGTTTGCCTGAGTTGGAATAGATTTGGATTTGCTGTTTGATTTTTGCCATCTGGGTCTTCATTTCCTGCAGATTGTTGACAATCATCTCCTGCTCTGCCTTAAGATCATTGCGATTAAATCCTTTGACTGTGATAAGTGTCCGGGCTTCTGCACGACTTCCAATTTCTGCTGCGGAAACGCAAATTTCTGCATCAATATGTCCGCCAATAATCTTACCTCTGGGGGACTCGACTATTACCTGTTTGGCTTTAATAAAGGCATTCATGCAATAGAATCCCACATAAACGGTGCCCTCGCATTCCACGGTAATGTCGGACAGGTATTTCACGTATAGATTTTTCTTGCACCTTACGACGGTTTTCCCTTTTCCCGCGATACCGCCTTTAATGTAGATATTGCCACTGCTGCTGCTGATATTCTCCGCGGCGCCTACCCCGTATTCGCCTAAGATCTCTATATCTTTATTGGCAGTGACCGTAAAATTATCCTCAACGGTTCCCTTTACAGACAGATATCCGTCAAAATCGATATTTCCTGTGGAGAAATCTATGTTACTTTTGATCTCCAAGTAATCATATACGCCTATGGTGTCGCCTTTATAATAAACAGCTCCGTTTTTCTTTGAGAACAGGGTTGTCACACCGTCATGGTATTCTTCACGCACTGAAGTGCGATCGTATAGAAGAGGATGGGTCAGACCGGGAATGGCCGGGATTTGCTGGCCGTAGACATTTTTTCCGGGGATTCCGGGAGTGGCCTCAATACGTTCGCCAAGCCAGTCGCCCTGCTTAACACGGTTTATCAGATTAAGTTCATAATGATTGACTTTTCCTTCGTCAATAATTTGCGGTTTGGGAGGTTCAATTTTATACAGCCTGATTTCGGAGTCTTTCCCGTTAATTGGCGGAGTGCCTTCAGCTATAAGGTATTCCACTCTGGATCTTAGCGGTTCCGCAAGAAGATCTGTTTTGATGCCGTAAACTACCCCTTTTTTATTCAGAGCATCAAAAATTTCTTTTACAAGTTTGACCCGATTGTCCGCAGTGAGGTCGTCATCAGATACATAAAGGGTCATATAAGCCTTTAATGCATCTTCAGTGACGCTTATTGTTACTCTGTCACGTTCCTCACCGAATGGCAAAGGCCCTAACGGAGCATTCATAAGGACATTCTTCACTGTCAGAAAATTGGTAACTTTCACATTGGGGAAAAGATCCATAAGAACTTTGTTGAACATATCGAGTGTAAACCCTCTTCGCAAGGATCTAATGTAGAACAAACCTTCGTTTCTGGTAATCTCGATATATTCATTTTTAAACATCAGCAATGCCATACTGAACCTCACAAAAAAATATATATAAAGACAGTTTCCAAATAAAAACTGTGCAAAAGGACGATAGGCATTCTATAATTGAATTATAGCATAAAATATACCAATAATAAACTAATAGTAACAATATATGAGCAATTTTCAGCCAATAAGAATACAATTTTTGATGAATTAGCAGGAAATTATTTAACAGTTTGCCGGAAGGTGGATTAATATGTATAAATGGGAATCGAAAGGCAAGGATTTAGTAGTACATAATATCGACAATTTTGACCCGGTTCACATTTTTGAGTGCGGTCAGTGTTTCAGATGGGATAAACTTGAGAACGGACACTGGTTTGGGGTTGCAAATGGTCTTGCATTGGAACTGACATTGGAGGACAATGACCTTGTATTGTACAATACCACTGAAAAGGAGTTCGTAAACTACTGGTATTCCTATTTTGACCTGGGAAGGGATTACGGCCAAATAAAAGCGAAACTTTCTTCCAATGATCCGGTCATGGAGAAAGCCATAGGATTTGGCCACGGGATACGGCTTCTTAAACAGGACTTTAACGAAATGCTTATATCATTTTTGATATCACAGAATAATGGTATTCCCAGGATCAAGAAAATAATTGGAAGTCTATGTTCCAATTTCGGCGAGCCAATAGAGTTTTCAGACAGAGTATGCTATTCCTTTCCTTCCCTGAAGAGGCTTAAGGATCTTACACTTGAGGATTTGGGGATAATAAGGGCTGGCTACAGGGACAAATATATATTAAGGGTTTCCAGGCAGGTAACGGACAATCTGATTGACATGAATGTTATTTCCAAAGGCGATATACAAAGCGCCAGAAAAGAAATGCTCAAACTTTTTGGAGTGGGGGAGAAGGTCGCAGACTGCATCCTGCTTTTCAGCGGAACAAGATATGATATTTTCCCTGTAGATCGCTGGGTAAAAAGGGTTATGGCAGAACTTTATCTTGGCTATGAAGCAAGCAACAAGGAAATCTACGATTTTGCCATAGAACGTTTTGGCGATCTGGCAGGATTTGCACAACAATACCTGTTCTATTATGCCAGGGAGCATAAGATAGGAATGCAGGAGAAAGCCCTGTCATAGGGCTTTTTTATTGTTAAAATTCGTAATCCGGTATGGCGGATTATCTTTAGAAAAATAAAAAAGCAAGTTGGTTTTATCAACTTGCTTTGTGGTGACCCCAAGGGGATTCGAACCCCTGTTACCGCCGTGAAAGGGCGGTGTCTTAACCTCTTGACCATGGGGCCATATTGGTAGCGGCGGTCGGATTTGAACCAACGACACTGCGGGTATGAACCGCATGCTCTAGCCAACTGA
>JAAYLX010000026.1 GCA_012521705.1 Clostridiaceae bacterium
GCTATTTTGAATGCCATTTCGGAAGAGTCAACGTCATGATACTTACCATCAACGAGTGTAGCTTTCAGGTTAACAACAGGATATCCTGCCAGTACACCCTTTTGCATTGACTCTCTCAAGCCTTTTTCAACAGCAGGGAAATACTGCTTGGGAACAGCGCCACCGAAGATTTTTTCTTCGAATACCAAATCCTCTGTCGGGCCTGGTTCAAATTCAATCCAGACATCACCGAACTGACCGTGACCACCGCTCTGTTTCTTGTGTTTACCTTCAACCTTAACCTTTTTCCTGATGGTTTCACGATAAGGAACCTTGGGATTGGCAAGCTCAACTTCAACTTTGAACTTGCTCTTAAGTTTGCTTACAATTACGTCCAGGTGCTGGTCGCCCACACCATAAATCAATGTCTGCTTGGTTTCAGGATGGAGGTACATTCTGAATGTAGGATCCTCTTCCAGTATTTTTTGCAGACCTGAGCTTATCTTCTCTTCATCACCCTTTGCTTTAGGTGCAACTGCCATTGCGAGCATCGGTTCAGGGAATGCTATGGGCTCAGCCATCACACGATTATCCTTGGTTGCAAGGGTATCGTTTGTAGAAGTAACTGAAAGTTTTGCGACAGCTCCAATATCTCCGGTAACCAGTTTGGAGACATTAATCTGCTGCTTTCCTTTCATAGCAAAGATATTGCCGATCTTTTCGGCCTTATCCTTATTCACATTATACAATGTGCTGTCAGGTGTAAGTGTGCCGAAAAGTACTTTAATAAAAGAAATCTTTCCAACAAAGGGGTCTGCTATGGTCTTAAACACCTGTACGATTACAGGTCCGTTATTATCAACCTTCACTTCCACGGGCTCTTTGGTATCGGCGTTCAGCAACTGAATAGTGTTTTTCTCACAATGTGCAGGCACAAAGCTGACAATTGAATCCAGCAGAAGAGGTACGCCTGCAAACTGAACTGAAGCACCGCAGAAGACAGGAGCAATGTCGCCGTTCATGACACCGCGTTTGATACCTTTCCTGATCTCTTCGTCGGTAAAGGCCTCACCGGAGAAATATTTTTCCATGAGCTCTTCATCGGTTTCGGCGACTGCTTCGGAAATGCCTTCTTTGTATTCTTCAACCTGGCCCATCAAATTAGCGGGGATTTCACCCTCGGTTACATTCTTGCCATTGAAGAATACAGCTTTCATTCTTGGAATATCTACTATGCCCTTAACCTGATTTCCTTCAACAATAGGAATCTGGAGGGCGATTACACTCTTTCCGAATTTATCTTTCAACTGTTCGAAGACTTTTGCAAAGTCTGCGTGTTCTTCGTCAAGCTTGCTTATGAAGAACATTCTTGGGAGTTTTCTTTCATTTACAGCAGCCCAAGCCTTTTCAGTACCAACCTGGAGGCCATCCTTGCCTCCTACCAAAATAACGGCCCCATCGGCGACATTAAGCCCCTCAAGCATTTCGCCGACAAAATCAAAATAACCAGGAGTATCGATGATATTGATTTTCACATCTTTGTATTCAACCGGGGCCAACGCAGCAGCAATCGAGAATTTCCTTCTAATCTCCTCAGGATCAAAATCAAGTACAGTATTTCCGTCGACAACACTTCCGAAGCGGTCTGTACCTCCTGTTAAATACAGCATAGATTCGGCAAGCGTTGTCTTGCCCGCATTGCCATGACCCAGCAGACATACATTGCGGATTTTATCACAACTGTAGTCTTTCATATAAATTCCCCCTTATTGGTCAAATTTTATAAACCGAACTTTGTCGATTTGTGAAATCTTCCCGAAAATTATTATTCCGGCAAAAGTAATTTCATTATATTATACCATAGATTTATATCCATAAAAGATATTTTTTAAACTATTTCGTGAAACACCACCTTTTTATGGCAAGGGAAACATGTTAAAAAAGACCTGGAAAGAAGAATACATATAAAAAAGACCATATATCCAAAAGGGTAATGGCCTTTAATATAATAAATCTATTTACCAAAGTGACTGGCAGTATGTACAGATTGTATTAATGGGAAGAGTTAATATTCTTAAGAAGTTGTTCAGCAAGCAACAGCTCCTCGGGGGAAGTAAGTTTGATATTCCGGTAGCTTCCTTCAAACATTCTGACCATGTATCCGGCAGCTTCAGCCAAACCAGCATCATCAGTGCCTTTTATCCCTCTGGCATAAGCCTCCTCATAAGCCTTAAGAATAATATCCATTCTGAAGGACTGTGGAGTCTGGGCGACCCAAATTGTACTTCTCTCGGGAGTATTGAGTATGTTTTTATCTTCATCCACTATTTTGATGGTTTCCTTGACAGGCATGCCGGCACAGGCAGCACCGTATTTGAGAGTATTTTCAATGCTTCGGGAAATGAGTTCTTTATCAATAAAGGGCCTTGCGCCGTCATGAATAAGAACAATATCAACATTATTTCCCAAACGCTTCAGGCCGTTGTAAACAGAATCCTGGCGCTCCATGCCCCCATATACTATGGAAAGGTCAATCCGATCCTCATACAACCGGCAGATATCTCTCATCCTAAGTTCATCTTCAGCATTTATGACAACTACCAGTTTATCTATAAGCCCTGAAGAGACAAAACCCATTATAGTCCACTCAATTACAGGTTTGCCGCAAAGAGGAGCAAGTACCTTGTTATATCCAAGCCCCATACGGCTGCCTTTTCCGGCAGCAACAATAATGGCGCCAGTTACGCCTGATTGCTTTTCCATATAAAACCTCTTTATGGGAAATAATCTGATAAAAGCTCTGTAATGATTTGCGATTAATTCTTATGTATTACTTTACAAGTGATAAATTGGCGTTTTTGAATTTGGCAAAAATCATCCTGCCCGCAGATGTCTGGAGCACGCTTGTAACAATGACATCCACAAGCTGGCCTTTAAATTTGCAGGCCGACTCTACGACAACCATGGTACCGTCGTCCAGGTACCCCACTCCCTGGCCATTCTCCTTACCTTCTTTAACGATACGTATGGTCATTTCTTCACCGGAAACTGCTATGGGCTTCATTGAATTGGCCAGATCATTTATGTTCAGTATTTCGATACCGCGGATGGCAGCGACTTTTCCGAGATTGAAATCGTTGGTTATGACTTTCGCGTTCAATTCCTTTGCGCGCCTTAAGAGCTGTTCATCCACTTCCATTTTGGGATCCCTGTCTGATTTGTCAATGGTTATGGGGAACTTGCCGTCATTGTTAAGCATATTGAGAACGTCCAGTCCCCGACGGCCTTTTGCCCGTACCAAATCATCGGATGAATCTGCCAGATGGCGTAGCTCCTCCAATACAAAACCCGGTACGATAAGCTCCCCTTCCAGAAAGCCTGTCCGGCTCAAATCAAGGATACGGCCGTCAATGATGGCGCTGGTATCCAACAATTTATATGACTTGGCAGGAGCGCCCTTGCCCTTCAGGACTTCAAAAAAGTTCTCGTTCCTTTTGAGCAGGGCAAAATATATTCCGCATATTCCAAATAATATGTTTATAACAATTGAAATCACAACACCGACAACTTCAATTTTGACTATTGGTATTGAAATCAGATTTGCTATTATAAGACCTGAAATGAGACCGATTGCTCCAATAATCAGTTCATAAACAGTAATTTTCTGAATGGAACGTTCTACCTTGTCTATGAAATCGGCAGTATAGCGAATGAGAAAACCGCCTGTAAAAAACATTAAAATCCCCAGCAAAAGTGATACTAAAACAATAATACCTATGCCATAGATGGTTGTAAGCGATTCCTTCATTCCGTTCTGAATCAACAGAAATCGAACCAATGTTATGCCCGTCAGGGCTCCTGTAAGCCCAAACGCATATTTGAGTATTCTTTCAAACATGCCTATACCCCTTAATAATTCCTCAGTTTGAGATTCTTTGGTCAATTTGCTCTTCGACATCTCTTGGATTCATATTTTTGGCTAACACTAATTCACTTATTAAGATTTGCTTTGCGCTGTTCAGCATCTTGCGCTCACCTGTAGACAAGCCTTTATTTCTCTCGCGCAAAATGAGATTCTTGACTACATCTGCCACCTCAAACACATTACCGCTTTTTATCTTTGACATATTCTCTCTGTATCTTTTATTCCAGTTGGATGTCTGTACATTGTCCGATTTGCTCTCAAATAGTTTAAAGACTCTGTCAGCTTCTTGTTTATCTATTATATCACGGATACCTATATTGTCGACATTATTTATTGGTATCATGACCTTCATATCCCCTAACGGCATTCTCATGACATAGTAACGCTTACGTTCACCAAGGATTTCCCTCTCCTCAATGGACTCGATTACACCTGCACCATGCATTGGGTATACAATCTTATCCCCGATATTGAACATTTCCTATCGCTCCTTTATAGCATACATAAATCTCATTCACTTAAATCCATGCTGCATGGACGGGATAAGGTAAATTTATGTATGGAAGTGAAACCGTAATGCATATTGTGACGAGTATATGCCATGCCTGTTAAGGAGAAAACCCACTTATTTAAAGTATACATCACGAAGGTAAAAAAGTCAAAAAGCCTTGGGAGACAACGGGATTCACCCATTTTGACGGGCGTAATATTCCGGATTTCCCGAAGTTAAAATTTCATTGTATTATCATTGTTTCCTTTGGCAGGAAAATTATTCTAAGAATCGTCCCGATTCTTTTGAAAATCCTGAGTTTAATAGTATAATAAATTATTAAATCGGATCAGTATTTAATTGAATCATTAAAACAGTAACTTTAATGTCAATGGAGAAAGGTTGGTGCGGTTTAGTGAAATCCTTCCGTAAAGAGCTTACAATCAACTATCCAAAACGCAGAGGATATGTAAACATCACCCCCGAGGTTGAAGAGTGTCTTCGCCAGAGCGGAATAAAAGAAGGGCTGGTACTGGTTAATGCCATGCACATAACTGCAAGTGTCTTTATTAACGATGATGAGTCCGGCCTTCACTCGGACTTTGAAAACTGGCTTGAAAAACTGGCTCCCGAAAAGCCCCACTCCCAGTATGCCCACAACGGGTTTGAAGATAATGCAGATGCCCATTTGAAAAGGCAGATCATGGGGCGTGAAGTTGTTGTGGCTGTCACCAACGGCAAGCTTGATTTCGGCCCCTGGGAACAGATCTTTTACGGCGAGTTTGACGGAAAACGCAACAAACGCGTACTGATTAAAATTATCGGTGAATAATTTACAGGCAGAATAGAATAAAAAACCCGGCTGCAATCAAGCAACCGGGCTTTTTATTATTGTAGGTTTTTTATTATCTGAATGTTTATCCTTTATTCTCTGTTCAGTGCCTCAAGTAATTCATCCAGATTCATCCCATGCACCATTGAAGCCTCTTCTATGGTCTCGGCCTGTGAAGCAGGACATCCGACACAACCCATCCCAAAGCTCATAAGAGTAGCTGCAAGTTCAGGGTTTATTCTAAGGACTTCACCTATAGTCATATCCTTTGTTATCTTCATTACTTTGCCTCCTTAATACAGTGTATATAGATATAGATTATACTCAATTATTCCCATGAATTAAATAGTCTTTTCTAATGGTATTATATCCATATTTTCTATTTAATTCTGTGAAATGGGTCACAATTTATTCTTCGACAAATACTGTTCGGCGGAACTTCCCGCCACGGCCCCATCTGATGCAGCCGTAACCACCTGCCGCAATTGCTTCTCCCTCACATCTCCTGCGACAAACACACCCGGGACATTGGTCTGCATATTCTCGTCAGCTTTTATATACCCGTCCCCGGTCAGCTCAACCTTCCCCTGAACCAGCTGGGAGTTGGGCATATATCCAATAGCAATAAACAAACCGCTGAGCTTTATGTCGGTCACATCATCAGTTTTGATATTCCTGACCCTGATACCTTCTACCATATACTCACCCTGTATTTCTTCCACTACCGAATTCCATACGGGAATTATTTTAGGGTTGCTGAGAATCAGGTCGGACAGGGTTTTGGTCGCCCTCAGTTCATCCCTCCGGTGGATAAGGTATACTTTGCTGCAGAATCGGGAAAGGTAGATGGCATCTTCTGCGGCAGTGTCTCCCCCTCCGACAACAGCGACTTCTCTGTCCCTGAAGAAAGCTCCGTCGCAGGTGGCACAGTATGATACACCTGAACCTGTGAGTTTTTCTTCATTTGGAAGTCCCAGCTTCCTCGGGGAAGCGCCCATGCAGAGAATAACTGATTTTGCCTCGTAGGTTCCGCTCCTGGTTATTACTTTTTTAATCTTTGAGTCAAGGTCCAGATCCACAACTTCGTCCAATATTGCCTTTGCGCCAAACTTTTCAGCTTGCTTAAGCATTTTGTCGGCAAGCAGGCTTCCGCTTATTCCCTCAAATCCGGGATAATTCTCCATCTGGTTTGCTATGGACATTTGCCCGCCAAAATATGCTCTTTCTATAATTAACGTTTCAAGTTTTGCCCTTGAGGTATAAAGTCCGGCAGTAAAACCCGCAGGCCCACCGCCAATAACAATTACATCATACATGCCAAAACCCCCTCCTTATTTTGCTCTCATATTACCGTCAAAAAGGCTGTTCAGCATCCGGGATTCAATTCCCGTCTATATGGTCTGATATCACTTTAAGTTTTCCCCTTTTAATTCGCTTAATAGTATTGCCCTTACGGGAGATGCCTCCACTCCCCGGATTTTGATTGGAGCCGCCACAAGAAAATATTCCCCTTCTTCAATGTCTTTTAACCTGAGTCCTTCCAAAATTATAATTTCAGAACCAAGCAAAGTATTATGAGTAGGGTGTCCGGGCTGGTCCCTTTCAATACCGAGGGAGTCGATTCCAACTCCCTTGACACCTTTTTCCTTAAGATATTGTGCCCCGGTTTTGTCCAGATAAATAAAATCCTTTTCCAAATCCAAGAAAGAACTCTTTGTTTTTAAAAGGACAAAATCACCCTGCACAATATTCTTGCTTTTAAGATGGTCTTCAGTTATCTTATCCTCCACATTTGCAAAGTCCAGCACCTTGCAGCGGGTCACGACCTTCTCCAAAGGCAGATTATCCAGGGTTTCCCCGTTTTCTATTGTATGGAGTGGCGCGTCTATATGGGTTCCGCCATGCAAGTTCATATTAAGCCTTGATTCGTAAACAGAGCCTGAGACAAAATCGCTGTCGGTTGTAATCACCGGCCGTTTAAATTCTCTTCCTTTGTAAACCGGCATATCATAATGTATTTCCATAGATATATCAAAAATTTTCATAACAGCGACCTCCTAAATATTCAACCATTTCCTTCCGTCCCTTGCCAAAAGCTCAAAGGCTTTTACTGGGCCGGTGGTACCCGCGTCATAATTGGGGAAGTTAAAATTCATTTTGCCTCCGTACTCAATGATTCTGTCAGCAAATTTCCATGAAGCCTCGACCTCGTCCCATCTGGAAAACAGGGTTGAATCCCCTCTCAGAATGTCATAGATCAGTCTTTCATAAGCCTCGGGCGTATTTCCGGCATCACGGTTAATCTGGCTTGCATCCATTTTGGTGGAGACAATATCTTTATGTGAATTAAAATTCCTTGTGTTGAACTGGAAGAAAACGCCCACATTGGGTTGTATCTTTATAACAAGCAAATTAGGCTCCTGCAAATGCAGTCTGTCTTTGAAATAGAGTATGTCAGGCAGGGGCTTAAATTGTATTACAATCTCGGAGGACGCAATCGCCATCCGTTTCCCCGTTCTTATATAGAAGGGTGTCCCCGCCCATCTGAAATTGTTTACATGTAGTTTCAGGGCAACAAAAGTCTCAGTTGTGGAATTGGGCGAAACCTTTTTTTCTTCCCTGTAAGCAGGTACTGTTTCTCCGTCTATGATGCCCCTGCCATACTGGCCGAACACCACATTATCCCTCAGGATATCGGGTGTGAAATCTTCAATGGCTTGTATTACCTTAAGTTTTTCAGTCCTAATGGCATCTGTGTCCAGGGAAACAGGGGGCTCCATGGCGACAAGGGAAAGAATCTGAATTATATGGTTTTGCACCATATCCCTCATGGCGCCCGAGCTTTCATAGTATTCGCCCCTGGTGCCCACACCGGCCTTCTCGCAAATGGATATCTGGATATTATCTATAAACTTGTTGCTCCACAGTGACTCAAAAACAGAGTTGCAGAATCGCAGCACCATTATATTCTGAATCATTTCTTTGCCCAGATAGTGGTCGATTCTGTATATGTTCTTTTCCGGGAAAACTTCAAGGAGCTTTTTGTTAAGCGCCATGGCAGTCTTGAGATCTTTACCGAAGGGCTTTTCTATGACAAGCCTTGCCCAGGAATCATGGTTAGAGGCAAGCCCGCTAAGCTGTATCCCCTGAACTATGGTTTCAAAGTGTTCAGGGGCAACTGCGAGATAATAAATCCTGTTGCAGCTGCCACCGCATCCGTTTGACAACTTTGAGCTTAGGTCCTCTAAAGTTTTCTTAAGCTGCTCATATCCGGACATATCTGTAAAATCAAACTTCATGTAGAATATTATGTTTTTAAGCTTATTCCACTGTGTTTCATCTATCTTGTTCCTTGAATACTTTTTTAAAGCTTCATAAACATCATTTCTGTACTGGTCATCGGTCTTGTCTCTGCGTCCTATTGACACCACTGCAAAGTTTTCGGGCAATAGTTTGTCATAGACAAGGTTATACAGGGCCGGCATAAGTTTTCTGTGGGTAAGGTCGCCGGTCCCTCCGAAGATGACCATAATTGTAGCTGGTTTTTGAAGGCCAGAATTGGTCTTCATATCTCTCACCTGCCTGCAATAAAATCTGGGTGTGTATCAGTAATCTTGCCGCTTTTCTCAGAATTCTATCCTGTTGTATCCCGGTACGTTCTGATGTTTACCCGCGAATTTCGTCATCCAAACCCTTAAAAGTATATTAATGAAATTCAATGATAACAGTATATAAAGAAATTCTATGAAAATGCGTCCAGTTAATGAGGATACTTATATTATTCTTATATTATTTTTTAAATCCGTGACAGAAATCACATTTTTTATTTTGATTCACAAGTATAATTTTACTATATATTGTGCATTTATATATTACATATCACAATATCTTGTGAAATGCAATAAAAACAAACGGAGGATAAAAATGAAGGTCATAAAAAGAGACGGAAGAACAGTAGATTTTGACCATATCCGCATTGTAAATGCCATTAACAAAGCAATGGCCGAAACTATCGCGGGAATAGACAATGAACTTTCCGAAAACATCGCTTCATCCATAGCTGAACAAGTTAAAAAAAGCGGAGGCATCAAGAACGTCGAGCAGATTCAGGATATGGTTGAAGAAAAGCTGATGGCAAGCAACAGAAAAGATGCTGCCAAGAAATACATATTGTACAGAAAGCAGCGAAACCTCAGCAGGAATGCGCGAAATCAGTATAAACTTCTCAGCGATAACTTCCTTGCGGGTTATAAGCACCGGATGTCCTCCATGAACCCCCTTGGCGAGTTTGTCTATTACAGGACCTATTCCAGATGGATACCTGAAGAATCCAGAAGAGAATATTGGTGGGAGACTGTAGCCCGGGCGGTGGATTACAATTGCAGCCTGGTGGAAGGCACAACCCGTGAAGAAGCTGAAAAGCTGTATTCCAATGTTTTTAATCTTAAACAGTTTCTCAGCGGCAGGACCCTCTGGCTGGGAGGGACCGAAATTTCCAGGGAGTACGGCACCGGAAACTATAACTGTGCCTTCTGCATTATAGACGGCTTTAACAAGTTCAGCGAGCTTTTTTATTTACTTATGATCGGAACCGGGGTGGGTTTCAGAATTCTTAAGTCGGATGTTGAAAAAATGCCGGCAATAAGGACCAATACACATGTTATCCATGAATATTACAAGCCTTTGAAACCGGAGAACAGGCAGGACAACACTTCCCTTATTTTCAATAACGACACTGCGGTTATCACCGTGGGCGACAGCAAGGAAGGCTGGGCCCAGGCTTTAGACCACTTTTTTAAACTTCTTTACGATCACAGCTATAAAATGATTAAAAAGATTGTTATCAATTATGACCACGTGAGGCCAAAAGGCGAACGGCTTAAAAGGTTCGGCGGAAGAGCCAGCGGGCACGGAAGCCTTAAGACAATGTTTGAAAAAATAGCCGCCGTCATTGCAAGGCTTGGCAAGGAAGAAGGAAAAGAAAAGGCTAACTTAAGGCCAATACACTGTCTTGACATCTGCAATATTATAGGTGAGAACGTAGTGGTAGGCGGTGTCAGAAGAACCGCGGAAGTTGGCATAATTGATGCTGATGACCAGGAATGCATAAAGGCAAAATCACAACTTTATTATATAAATGAAAACAATGAATGGGTGGAAAACGAGTCCATATCCCACCGGAAACTCAGCAATAATTCTATATTCTATAATACAAAACCTTCCCGGGAGCAGCTTAAATGGCAGATTGAACAGATGAAACTAAGCGGGGAACCCGGCTTTATTAATGCGGAAGCAGCAAGAAAACGAAGGCCTGACTTTGAGGGGGTCAATCCCTGTGCAGAAATTCTGTTAAGGGACCGGGGACTTTGCAACCTTACCACTGTAAATGTTTTTGCCTTTGTGGACCAAAACGGATTACTTGACCTTGACGGGCTTCTTGAAGCCCAGAGGCTCTCGGTACGCGCCGGTATACGCATGACCTGCCTTGAGCTGGAATTGCATGAATGGGACAGGGTCCAGAAACAGGACAGGCTTCTTGGGGTGAGTTTAACCGGATGGCAGGACGCCATGAGTGTTTTGAAATACTCCCCCGAGCAGGAGGTGGAACTCCTCCGCAAATTGAGGGACACTGCCCACAAAGAAGCTGAAAGCTATTCCAGGGAACTCAATATACCTTGCCCCATGCTCATTACCACAATAAAGCCCGAGGGTACGCTTTCGCTGCTGCCCGGAGTATCCAGCGGCCTTCATCACTCCCATTCCCAATACTATATCAGGAGAGTCAGAATCAACTCCAATGATCCCCTTGTAAAAGTTTGTGAAAAGCTGGAATACCCTGTATTGCCCGAAAATGGGCAGGATGCCGAAACCTGCACCGTTAAGGTAATCGAGTTTCCTCAAAAGGCTCCTGTCTCCAGGACCAAATATGAAGTGTCAGCCATAGAGCAGCTTGAGACCTACAGGCGGTTTATGAAAAACTATGTGGATCACAATGCGTCAATAACAGTAACTGTTAAGAACCATGAATGGGATGAGGTTGAAAACTGGCTCTATGAGAACTGGGATGATGTTGTGGCAGTTTCATTCCTTGCGCTGGATGATAATTTCTATCCATTGCTCCCCTATGAGAGCATAACCGTAGAGGAATACAACAGAAGGGTTGCAGCCATGAGACCGTTTATCCCGTCAATGCTGGCGGAGTTTGAGAAAAGCGAATTCGAAGTCCGCGACCTTGAATCTGGCTGCGAAAACGGCGTCTGCCCAATCAGATAAAAAGACTAACCAAATTGATTTTTAGAGTACTTTGCCTCCAAATAAATATATTGATTTTCCCTCCGCTTTGCTTCCATAGGGATGGAAACGTATCAGTCAGATTCAATGCCTGCAATTTACTGCAGGCATTGGTCTTTATATTGCATTGTTCCAGCTTCGAAAAAACAAAAATCCCTGAACCGCTTTATAAAGCAATTCAGGGATCTTTTTCTGGAGGCGCCACCCAGATTTGAACTGGGGAATAAAGGTTTTGCAGACCTCTGCCTTACCACTTGGCTATGGCGCCGGGACTAATAGACC